>CP091035.1:0-300000 GCA_039725955.1 Sinorhizobium sp. B11 | reverse complement strand
AGCCCGCTGTATCGGCGGACGGTACTTTCTTCAAAAGGAAACCCATAAAGGAGACATGAGTTTGAGCCACACGTACGGGCATTCAATCGATGCACTTGTCGGTCAAAACCTCTTGCGGATCCGCAAAGCCAAAGGTTTCAGTCAACCCGTTCTGGGCGCAGCCGTTGGCATTAGTTTTCCGCAGATTCAAAAATACGAGACAGGTGTCAATCGCATAAGCGCGAGTACACTCTACCGGCTCGCAAAGGTGCTCAACATTGGAATCGAAGATCTCTTCGTGGGCGTCGACATTGCCTTCGGCCACGGTAAAGGCGTGCAAGCCGACGGTCATGTCCGTCAAATTACGGAACTCGATCGAATTGATGATTCGAACGTACGGAATGCCATGAGGAGCTTGGTTCGTTGCTTGTCGGCACGCCCAGGCCCAGACTTCGTTTAGGGCGGTGCTCACCCGCCCTATTTTTGCTGCCGAGCAACCATCGAATGTGAACGCTCGGTGACGGTTCATCCCGCCGCTTTTTCCTGGATTCGGACCTGCAAGCACTGGGAAGGATCAGGTGACTTAATTCGCTAATGTACGTCGGATGTGAAGGTACTAGCTCGTTTGGTCCATTTGGTACCTGTTCCAGCATCTGAGCTTTTTCGGAGTCCGCTTCGTCACCCCTTAGCGGGCTCATTATCTGAACTCATCACGGTGCGAGGAATAGTTCGTTTGCCGCAAATTCCGAACCTGTGGACCGTAGTCGTCCTCCCGGCATTGAAACCGCATTGCTTCCTTGCCGCTCCGGCGTCACTCGCACAGCGGGTTATTTGGTGGCAACATATAACCAAGTGCAATGTACTTTTCGAACGCGTGGAGGCAGAAGGCGCCAAGATGTCACTCTGTGAGCGCTCCGTTTTCTTTTTGAAACTGGACACGCAAATTGCAAGCTGCAGGTCACGAACCGCTCGTGACGTGGCTTAACAAACCGCAGCTGAGGCAAGGTGGCATAATGTCACGTACCGACTGCCCACATCGACAAGAAGCAGTAATACGCGCTGACGAACTGGCGGGCTGTTGCGCTATGGAGCTCCTTGACGAGTCCCCAGTACTCTAGCGCATCAGCCATCACCCCGGTTTGACTGCTGCCTCTTCGTTCTCTGCGGCTCTTCGATCGGCGAGCAGCATGTCTAAAGCCTTGTGTTCGGGTCCCAATGGCCGCTGGTTTAAGAAGGCCCGCGATATTGTCGATATTGTAAAATCGTCATGGGTTGACACGTGATAACGATCGCTCCTGTCGAAGGAATTGTTACGGTCAAGGCTGGGTTGGGCTGGGCGACGGCCGATGTGGCCATGCCGATAACGAACAGCAATGCCGGTACAATCTTCACACGCGTAGTGTTCTCGTGAGTACATCAGTTGTTGACATCAAGGAGCCACTCCAGCAGTCATAGGTCCCCGAGAAATTCAAACTTCCTGCGCCCCTTTCGATCGTCGGTCTTGACGCAGCGCCCTTGCCTATGATGCGGGGAGTCCGGTGAGCGTGAGTTTGACCATCACGGGGGCCTGGCGAAATCCCGCATAGAGCTGGCCAAGCATTTCCATTTGCTCCCTGAACACTCTCTCATCCAGATCCTTGCCGGCTGAGTGCACGTCCGCAAGGATCTCGGCGCCGGCCATCCTGATATCGATCATCTCGCCGACATAGGGCCTCGAGCTCGTCGATACCTGTCCTGTCGCAGACCCATCGTGCCAGAAACCGGTCGCGGCGCGATCGCATCCCGAAGGCAATCCCGAATCCAGGAAATAGATATGGTCCAGCGCTTTTTGGCGGTTTCTATTGTATTCACGAGGGTAGCTCCTGCCTCGCATTCGCCGTTTCCAGCAAACCGGCGAGCACTGCCGGTTCGATCCGGACAATTCTGCGCAATCGGCTGCCCTGCGAGATGGACGGCAGGTGGATGAAGGTTGCGACCCGTCGGTAGGCAACCCATGAAAGACCCTCGACCGGCTCTTCATCCTGCGTAATCTTGTAATCGCCAGCCGGTTGCATCTTATCAATGAAATCCGGCAGCGCGAATGGCGCGGAGAAATGGACGATGGTATTTGTCGTGCGTACGAGTGACGTGTCCATGGGCATGATGACCTCCAAGCGTGACAGCTGACCGCAGGCCCGATAAAAGTGCGTCCGGGAGTTCAGCCTGATGATCGGAATTCGGAGTAACGGCGGTCCTTAAGTCTCTGACACCAAGCCATCTGGCCAAACGACGACCAGACATCGTTGCGCCTCAAACAGGACGCAACTATAATAAGGTGTCAAAGCTGAACAGGGCCGCGTTTCAGCAGGCGGGCTTCTCCTCAATTTCGTGACGACCGCGTTGAGCTGTCTTGGAAGATTTTCACGGTGGTCACTTCTTATACCCCTCGATCACGGATGGGGGCTACTCTCCATATAATTGTAGCCATCCAAAACCCAAGTTCGGCACGTTCAATGGAGCGACAGCTTTCAGCCGCGCAGCTGCCATCACCCCGGCGTGACGGGGTCCCGTTTCAGCGCCGAGAATACCCGCACTTTCCGTGACTATCGTGGGGCCAAAGTCTCACGTTCGGCGCTCAATTTGCGATGAAGCGCATTGAGTTCGGCGTGCTTCGTTTCCTTAATGTTGGGCGATGCCATTTGAGCGTCCAGTGTTTTGAGCTGCTTAGCGATTTCCGTTAATCGCTCGTCGCTGCCGTTGACCTGTTTGAATTCGATCATGTCAATCTCCTCGCTAATATTCACAAGCTACCCTTTTGACAGCATTAGCAAGCGCTTTATCTGTTTCCCGCTTTCCGACCGATACCCAGTTCCACCACGGAACTTAAACCGGCCGAACCGGTTGTCTGTTCACGGCCGTGTGAACCCGGTCAGAGAAAGAGAAGAACCTCAATGAAAAATATCATCCTGGCCGCGGCGCTCGTCGGAGCCTCGGCGCTGACGGCTATTGCACAAACGACCCCCGCCCCCTCAACCGATGCCGGAACCCCGGCGGTCGCGACGCCGGACACGAAGAACCCGGCCGCACCCGTCGCAGGCGCCAGCAGCTTCACCGAGGCTCAAGCCAAGGACCGGATCGAGAAGGCCGGTTATTCGGAGCTCAAGGACATCAAGAAGGACGACAGCGGGATCTGGATGGCGGCCGGCATGAAGGACGGCAAGGCCGTCATGGTCGCCCTCGACTATCAAGGCAACGTTGTCGCGAAGTAACGCAACTCCAAGAACTCCAAGGATACTTTTATGAAAACCATTACTGGTCTTTTCGACGACTATACCGATGCAAGCTCCGCCGTCAGCGCGCTTGAAGCAACCGGCGTTCCCTCGAACGATATCAGCATCGTGTCCAACAACGCGGACGATCGCCATTCCGACAGGGGGTCGGGTGCCGCGACCGGCGCAGAATCCGGTGCAGGCCTCGGTGCCGTTGTCGGTGGCGCCGGCGGTCTTTTAACCGGGCTCGGCATCATGGCCATTCCAGGCGTTGGTCCCGTGGTCGCCGCCGGCTGGCTCGCGGCAACGGCAGTTGGTGCCGTTGCAGGTGCAGTAGCAGGCGGCGCAGCCGGCGGACTGATCGGGGCGTTAACAGGCTCGGGCGTATCTGAGGACGACGCCAACCTCTACGCGGAAGGGGTGCGTCGCGGTGGTACCCTGGTCACGGCCAAGGTGGATGATGCTCTTGCGCCTGAAGCCGAAGCAATCCTGAAACGTTCGAACTGGGTCGATCCAGCAGAACGCCGGGCTGCCTACAAGGCACAGGGCTGGACACGTTTCGACGACACGCTCGATCCATACGGGCCAGAGCAGATCGAACAGGAACGTAGCCGCTACCGTCGCCCTCCGGCCGCTTGATCACAATTCACGGCTGTCTCCGGGCAGCCGTGAATGCGGTCGGAAATCTGATCCCACAGAAGTTATTCCAAACCCAAGGAGCCAATCATGGCCAAGCAAACCAAAACACTCGACGTCCTGTTTCACGATACCTTGAAGGACGTCTATTTCGCCGAACACAAGATCGTTGCGACCCTTCCGAAGATGCATGAGGCCGCCAAGAGCAAGCAGCTCAAGGACGCTTTCACGAAGCATCTCGCCGAAACCAAGGTGCATGTTACCCGTCTCGAAGATGTCTTCAAGCTCATTGGCAAGAAGCCGGAGCAGAAGACCTGCGACGCGATGATGGGCATCGTCAAGGAAGGCGCGGAGATCATGGAGGAGTATGCCGGCGCACCAGCCCTCGATGCCGGCCTCCTTGCGGCAGCCCAGGCAGTCGAACACTACGAGATGTCACGCTATGGGACGTTGCGTACTTGGGCGCTCGAGTTGGGCATGAAGGATGCCGCCAAGCTCCTTCAGACGACGCTCGACGAAGAGCAAGCGACCGACCTTGCTCTGACGTCCATTGCGACGAAGGTCGTCAATCAGAATGCCGAGAAGGCTGCCTGAATCTGACGCAGCCGCGTTACGGCCGGTCACTGCCCGGCGTTGCGGTGACCGGCCAAGGCAATTCGGACAGCTAAAGGAAGGACCGCTCCAATGACCGAATTTCAGGTTATTAGGATCGTCAATGCACTTCAACGAAAGATGGAAAGAGCGCGCGTCCGTGGGCGGCGACAGCTACCGGGGATATGATAACATCGGCCTGCATGCCCTATGAGCTGCAGGGCCAGATCACGGAGTTGAACAAGATTGTCGCCGAGACCAGTTCTTCCTATCGAGATGGTGTCGAACAGGCGACAGCTCGACAGGATGCCGATCTCAAGGATTTGAAGGCTACCCTGAAATACGACTAGGGACAGCTGCGCTCAACCGAGAGAATTCTTGGTCGTCGGCCTCACCTCAGACCTCAGTCGTCGCCGCCGGCCACCTGCGCCGATCCAATCGATGATTTGCATCTCAATGTCCTTCCCGAAAGCCAAATCCATGACACCGCGAACCCTCCTTCAATTCTTCCACTGGTACTATCCCGATGGCGGCTGTCTCTGGAAAGAAGTGGAAGACAAGGCCGAAAGCCTTGCCGCCATGGGCGTCACCGACGTTTGGCTGCCGCCGGCCTACAAAGGCGCGTCGGGCGGCTATTCGGTCGGGTATGACACCTATGACCTGTTCGATATCGGTGAGTTCGACCAGAAAGGGTCGGTCGCCACGAAGTACGGGGATCGCGCCGCGCTGCAAAGGGCCTGCCATAGCCTCAAGAACAACGGTATGCGTGTCATCCATGATGTCGTCCTCAATCATAAGATGGGCGCCGACGAGAAAGAGCGTGTCAATGTTCGTCGCGTGAACGAAGAGGACCGGCTTCAGATCGAGGACGAAGAGTTCGATGCGCTCGCCTACACTCGCTTTAGCTTCCCTGGGCGCCGGGACAAGTATTCGAACTTTATCTGGGACATGACGTGTTTCAGTGGCGTCGATGTCATCGAGCAACCCAACGAAAAGGGCATTTTCCGCCTCGTTAACGAGTATGGCGACGGCGAGTGGAACGACGAGGTTGATGACGAACTTGGCAACTTCGATTTTCTGATGGGTGCGAATGTCGAGTTCCGAAACGCAGCAGTCAGCGAGGAACTCAAACACTGGGGCCGATGGCTTCCTGACCAGGTGCCTGTCGACGGCTTTCGACTCGACGCGGTCAAGCACATCCCCGCCTGGTTTTTCAAGGATTGGGTCGGCCACATGCGCGATCAGATCAACCCGGACCTGTTCGTGGTCGCCGAATACTGGCATCCGGATATGGACGTCCTGAAGAACTATCTCGATCTCGTGGACAAGCAATTGATGCTCTTCGACGTGGCACTTCATCATCGCTTTCACGAGGCATCGCTTGCCGGTGAGGCCTTCGATATGCGCACGATTTTTGACGGATCGCTCGTCTCCACAATGCCCGAACATGCGGTCACCATTGTCGACAACCACGACACGCAGCTTGGGCAAGCACTCGAGGCGGCGGTGGAACCCTGGTTCAAACCCCTCGCCTACGCGCTGATCCTTTTGCGCGAACAAGGCGTGCCATGCATTTTCTATCCGGATCTCTACGGCGCCCAATACACAGTTGAACAGGACGACGACAGCAAGACCGACATCCACATGCCGGTCATCGACAGCCTCTCAAAACTGATCGAGGCGCGTGCACGCTTTGCCAACGGGCCTCAGACCGATCTGTTCGATGATGCCTCGTGCGTCGGTTTCGTACGGCATGGCAGCGCGGAAGCGCCCGGCTGCGTCGTCATCATGTCGAACGGCGGACCAGCCGAGAAAGTGGTGAGCGTCGGTATCGAGCACCGCGGCGTCACTTTCATGGATTTTCTTGGCCATCACGGGGAACAATCACCATCGACGACGCAGGTCAGGCGACTTTCCCGACAAATGGCGGCAGCCTGAGCGTTTGGGTACGTGTGGATGGCAGCTGAAACCGCTAGACCTGCGCCCCGACGGAACGAAAGCTCCGAACCCTGTGGCGCTCGCTTGTAATTGTGCAGTGCAGCATTACATTACACTGACGGGGCGTCATCAGACATTCCGGGCCAACCGGAGCATCTCTTTATGCGCAGCATTTCCGACACGATCGAACGCCTGGCGCGCTACCGCGCGATGCCACAGCCTGATTCTCCAAGCAGCGCCTTGAAGAAACTGAAATCTCACGCGAAAAATCCGGGCAATCTTTCGGCTTGGTACCAGGTGCCAGACGATGGACAACCTGCTCCTGCGCTGGTCGTCGTGTTACATGGATGCACACAAACTGCATCAGGGTATGATCAGGGTTCGGGCTGGTCAAAGCTAGCCGATGACTTTGGATTTGCGGTTCTCTTCCCTGAGCAATCACGGGAGAACAACGCAAACCTCTGCTTCAACTGGTTTGTCGAAGCCGATATAGCGCGCGACCAAGGTGAAGTGCGCTCGATCCGGGAGATGATCGAAAGCATGGTTTCCGATCACGGCGTCGATCCCAAGCGGGTCTACGTCACGGGTCTGTCGGCCGGTGGCGCGATGGCGAACGCGCTGCTTGCCGCTTATCCGGAAGTGTTTGCAGCGGGGGCGATCATCGCCGGGCTTCCGTACGGCACGGCGTCGACAGTCCCGCAAGCCTTCGATCGAATGGGCGGACATGCCCTTCCGTCGGCTTTAGCTCTTCAGGGCATCCTCCGGTCCGCCTCAACGCACAACGGGCCATGGCCGACTGTGTCCGTCTGGCATGGCACATCGGACCGTACGGTCGACGACGCGAACGGACGTGCGATTGTTGATCAGTGGAAAGGCGTGCATGGCGTCACAGAACCCGTTTCTGATGTCGCTGCCGGGCATGAACATCTCATTTGGAAGGACAGTTCGGGGCGTGACGCGATCGAGTTGTACAGGATTTCCGGCATGGGTCATGGCACGCCTCTCGACGTTTCGAGCGGCTACGGCGAGAGCAGGGCTTTCATGCTCGACATCGGCATTTCATAGACGCAGACGATTGCTCGTGATTGGGGTTTGACCCCATCATTTGAGCGGCGGCAAAAGAAGAACCTTTCGGCGCCGGCGCAGATAGCCCCGCATGACGTTGGTACAAGCGACTTTGTCCGAACGACAATCGAAAATGCCCTGCGCAGTGCAGGCCTGATGAAATAAGTTCCCGGCGCTGGCGGATAGGAACATCTTCTCACCGTCAGGATCAGCCGGCGGCCTTGAGGCCTTCAAAAGCTTCTTTAGCACCATTGGCGGATACCGGCATGCGGCTGTGCCGATGCAGCATCGGTCGGACCATCACAAGAGCATGCCGGCAGAGCTGCCTGGCAGCGCCACCGCGATGGGTGTGATCGAGGAAAAAAGATGGCGTTGCACTCACGCCAAATTCGGAGGATCGACGGACGTCACTTTGTCCTTCTTGATCGTCACCTCATCCTCCACGCGGCCTATGTCTTATTGCAATGACTTCCCGCCGCCGAAGCTCTAAGAGGAAAGCTCATAGAAGGAGCGATGCCATGGATGATCTCCAGGTAGACCTGCAGGCCATCGGCCAGATGGTCGAGGTACCTACGATCCTCGAAGTCATCTGCAAGACAACCCACATGGGCTTTGCGGCCGTCGCTCGCGTCACCGACAGCCGCTGGCTTGCCTGCGCGGTACTCGACAATGTCGATTTCGGGCTGAAGGCTGGCGGCGAACTCAAGGTCGAATCGACGATTTGCCACGAGATCCGCCAAAGTCATGATCTTGTAGTCATCGACGATGTCGATGAAAGCCCGCAATACCGCAACCATCACACGCCTGCGATCTACGGCCTGAAAAGCTACATTTCCGTTCCGATCATCCGTCGTGACGGAAGTTTTTTCGGAACGCTCTGTGCCATCGATCCGGCGCCTCACAAGGTCGACAATCCCGAGACGATCGGCATGTTCCGGCTCTTTGCCAAGCTGATTGCGGGTAATCTGGATAACAATGCCGATCTTGTCCAGGCTCAGGTCGAGCTTGCCGAGGAGCGCGAGCTCTCTGTCGTTCGAGAGCAGTTCGTCGCCGTGCTTGGACACGATCTGCGAAATCCAATTGCTTCGATGATGGCGGGAATCAGGCGCTTAGGTCGCACGGAAGAGATGAGGTTGGAGGACCGCAACGTTCTTGGTCTTATGCAGTCGAGTGCCATCCGTATGCGCGATCTCGTCGACAATGTGCTTGATTTCGCCAGAGCGCGCCTCGGCGACGGACTGAAGTTAGACGTCGTTTCGGAGGCGCCGCTACGTCCCGTTCTGGAAAATGTTGTCGAGGAGATCCGATCGGTCCATCCGCATCTGGATATTCGGAGCAATTTCGAACTAGATCGCGACGTCCGTTGCGATCATCCCCGTATATCCCAACTTCTTTCGAACCTGATCGGGAATGCGGTTACGCATGGCGACAGCGCAAAGCCAATTCAAATCGGTGCGACGACAACTGGAGGTCGCCTAGAGCTCTGGGTCGCCAACGCTGGCGAACCAATTTCAGACCAGGTGAAGACAACGCTGTTTAGGCCGTTCTTCCGCGGTGAAGTCAGAGGCAGCCAACAGGGTCTCGGGCTCGGATTGTACATAGCAAGCGAGATCGCCAGGGTACATGGCGGGAAGCTTTCCGTTACGTCGGACGACTCAGAGACCCGGTTCATATTCACGATGCCTTTACAGTCAGCCAGTGGACGTCTCTCAAACGGCTAACGCGCCCTGCACCAAGTGTCAGCTCTTATCTCGGGTCTTGCTTGCTCCATGTGGAAAGTGCTCTTGCAGTGCTTCGAGAAGGGTCTCGGCAGAAAACGGCTTTTGAACAAAACTTGCATTGCTCGGGAGATCACCCTCTTTGGGCATCCTTGCTCCCGATGCGACGATCACCTCTATATCTGGCCACCGCTCGGCGACCTTCCTGGCCAATTCGAAACCATCAAGATCTCCACCGGTCTGCACGTCGGTAAACAGCAGCTGGAGGGAGTTGTATTTTTCGAGAAAAGCGAAAGCCTCGTCGGCCGTAACCGCCTCTACGACGTAATATCCAGCTTCTGAAATGAAGTCGGCGGTATCCATCCGTATCAATGGTTCGTCATCCACGACGAGTGCGATCGGTTCGGCGATCTTGTCGAATAGGTCTTTATCCATACTCGCTAACACGATCCATGAGGGCTTGTTCCAAGCTTCTGATATAATAAAAAAATAACTGGACGTGTTTGAGATGATGCAAATCGAGGTGACAGAGATTTCCCATCCTTTTATTGCCAATGCGCAAGGGTTTCTTGTGTTGGAACCAGCTTGCTGAGGACGCCGGCCATGCCCGCCCGGCAGTTTCAGAGACAGTACAAAGACCCCGCGGACCAGACGTTGCATGTGAGATGGAGCAGTTCTTCTCTGAGCCCCGCTACGCTTCACAGGGAAATGTAGCTGCAAGTAACGTCAGCCGGATCGGCGAGCGCATTGCATCGGGACCCTTTGTTCCACTGCTTGGCCTAGGTCTGTGGCGCCGTTATTCGTCACCGCTGAGAAAGTGTCCGATGGCAGCAAGCGGTCGTATTCCATCGCAGACGATTTTGGTTATGGCCAGCATCGGTACTGAGAGGAAGGCCCCTGGCACCCCCCACATCCAGAACCAGAAGATCAGGGCTATGATCACCAAGACCGGATTGAGGGTGAAGCGCCGGGCAAGCAGCATGGGTGTGATGATTTCGCCTTCGACGACATGGATCCCGAAATAGAGCGCCGCCGGCAGAAGGGCGAGCCACAGCGTATCGGTCACCAAAAGGCCGGCCAGCAGAAAAATCCCCACACCGAGGAGCGGGCCCATGATCGGAACGTAATTAAGAAGGAACGCTGCGACACCCCACAGAATTGGATCACCAAGTCCGGTCAGCCACATGGCTATGCCCGTGGCGAAACCGACGGCGGCGTTCATAAGGGTGATAGTTACGAGATAGGCCGATATGTTCCTCTCTACATCCTGGGACAACTCAACGACCTGCCTTTTTTCCTTGAAGTTCGGGAGAATTTCGACGGCGCGTTTCAGAAATGTACTTCCGGAAACGAGCAGAAAGAACAGGATCAGGATCGTCTCGAAAAAGCTGGCGGCAAAGTGGGTCGTGCCAGCAAAAAGCGTCGCAGCAATCGTGGAACCGGAGCCCGCGTTCGCTTCCGCACCGTCCTGTATAAAGCCGTCGATTTTGTGCAGAAATGTCTGCAACGCCTCGATGGGTTCGTTCAGGAACTTTAGTCGCTCCTGCAATCTGGGAATTCCCTCGGGCAATTTAGCAGCCCACTCGGTCGCCGGGCCGGAAATCGCAGCTCCGATGCCGACGATGGCGCCGAAGACCAGGAGGATGAGAACGAGGGCCGCAAGACTCCGCGGAACGCGGAGCTTCTCCAGCACCCGCATGCCTGGCTGGAATAGAAGTTTGAGCACCAGCGCTAATACGATTGGGAGAACTATTTCCGCTGCCAGATAGGCGAGGCACAGCGTGGCGAACGCCACCAATACTGTCAGAAGCACCACGATTGGATCAGAAGGTAGATCGAGAGATCTGACCCGGACATCTGAGACGGGCTTTAACTCCTCTGTCGAGCCAGCTGATTCGGCCCTGATATCGACGTTCATGAGTCTCTCCATTGCGAAAGCCCGAACACGACAGTTCCGTCCACAGTCCGGCTACGGCAAACATCCCCGCGCTTGTGCGAGCGGCCCCTCGGCCTCTCTTAACAGAACCAGACGGGTGGTTAAGTGTTCCGCTTTTTCCGTCAGACATGACGCGTACCACTTTCGGCCGCTCTTTAAGCAAGGGGCTTGTTTTCTTTCATTGGGAAAAGGTGACGAAGCTGAGTAAACTCCTTTAAATTGCATAATATTTATGATACACCTTTGACATCGAGTGAATTTGCGCACTTCCCCAAGTGCAAGTTCGGAAGAGGCAGGCAATGCATGGCCCGTAGTCGCCTGCGTGATTGGTTGATACCCGACTGCAGGAGGGTGTCACCCCTCGCCCTCCTACTCCTTTCAAGGCGGCAATTAGCGCTGGCCGAAAGCTTCACCGTCACAAAATTTTTACAAGCCCTGAGTAAAAAATCGCGATCTGACACAAAAATTTTTGCGTGTGCTGATGCTGCACTATTGGCGGGAGAAGGGCTCTTTATTCCTAACTCAGAGACCCTTCTCCGTTTTTCTACAAACGCACAATCGGCGCCAGCTCTTCTCGACCTTTCCTAGGGTCGTTTCCCGGCTCCTCCCCCTTGTCGCTAGATAGCACCGACCTATTTGGTGAACCCGTTTCGGACTTGTTCGAGTGAGGATGGAAGAGCCATGTTGTGGTGGATCTTGTACGTTTACCTCTCCTTGCAGGTTTTTATTGCTGCAGGGATTTTGCTGTTGCTTTTGAGGGCCAAGCTGAAGGCATCCGACAGAGTGGGCAACGCCCCGTCAGCGCAGATGCAGCATGAGGATCAGCAGCAAGCCTACCAATGATCAGAGCCCGATCTCGGCACCCGGCCACGTGTCACGATAACGAAGCGATGGATCACCAAAGCGGAAAACCACGCGTTGCGTCAACTTCCACGAGAGTTTTCTGCCTAGGACGCTGGAAAAACGCTGATCTTTTGTTAAATCTCACTGCCTTTCCATCATGCCGCGAAGCTTCCATGCCTCGCTGTCTTTGATGCCGGTTCCGACCGATCCGACATACACCAGATCAGCCTCGAGCTACACTCGATTTGACGCAGCGTGAGTAACGCGGGCCGTTCATCGGCGCCTGGGGCGAATGTGATCGTCGAGCATTATTGCAACCACTAGGAGCCGGATGGGACCCGCTGCCCCGAATGGGGCTGCTACGGCTTCGAGGAGAGCAAGGCGATCACCCTCTGGTATCGTCGCGAGCATCAACCCCTGAATTATCGGGGCTTGCCACCGCACGGGAATCGGCATGCTAATTGAACTTCAGCCAATGCCGGAGGCAGCTACCGCCCCTAAGCCTGGGTTCGTTTGCGCGGTCCACCAACCTGCATGTTGAGTGACTGATTAATTTATCTTCAGCCAATGGCGGATGGCAGACACCGTTCCATCTCCGATATTGGCACGATAGCTCCGATCGTCAGCCCGGCGAACGCTATGGGACCGGAGATCCCGACGCCGAGGGTTTTCATCCGCTTCCACTTTTCAAGGGCTGGCTGGACCGCGGCATGGTTCCTTTCGACGGTTTCCTTTAGTGTTTGATTTCCTCGCGGATCTGAGCATCAACCTCGCCGCTCATCGCCACCGTTGTATCGAGATGACTGATCTGCTTGGCTTGGCGGTCAAGCCTTGCTTGGATGACTGCCCTGCTTTCGCGGGCGTTTTGCTTCTCCTCCTGGAAATCTTCTCTAATCCGCTTCACGCCCTCTTTGACGTGGCCCAGCGCGTGAAGGATGTCGTCGTTCGATGCCATTAAGCCCCGCCCCTGCCCTTTCAATTCCATTTCGACCGGACAACGCCGACATGCGGATCATGAAAAGCCGCGCTATCGGCGCCTTGGAATATTTGTATTGCTTCACAGTTGAACGGTCGGATCGCCCGGCAAGTCTATCAACCCAGACTCTATTGCCCAGCAGGCGTTGTGATCCACTCTTGTTGATCCCGGAAACTCGCCCGCCTCGGCGGGCATCTTTTCGCGTCGAGCTGCCCGGTCCGCGGATTTCGCAGTCACCTCTGCGGTGGACTTTTTTGGGGATGGGTCGTAGCATAGGCCATCATCAGTTGTTTGAACCGTTGGCGCTGGTGGCTCAGTGTTTTGACGTGCACCCGCTGACCGAACAGGAACGGGTGCACTATGCTAGCGCAATCCCACTCGACAACCATTTCCACCCTGAACAGTCTTGCGCGCCGCTACGTCAAGTCAGAAGCTGATGCAGCCCGACTTGCCGAGCGTGCGCTTCAGATGGTTTCCGAGGATCCATCCCTACTCGATGGCTCCGATATCGATAAGGCACTGTTTCATCTCGTTCACAGGATCGCTCGACAAGATTTCGAAATACCGAGAGCTTCTCAGTTGAGCTAAGACCTGTCGAGCAATTCAGCGGCTGTGCTTTTAAGGATGTCTACCGTGCTCACCGGCGCGTTACCAGCAACAGCAGCTTCTAGGAGCGCTGCGGCTTTTTCGGCAGCCCTGTCGTCCCCCGGTAAGGGATAAACCCTCCGGGCGTCACGAAGTTTCTCAACCAATTCTGTAACGTCGGCTCCCATGCGACGTTGAACCTAGCTACATCACCAATGTTCCCAAGATTGATGACCGTCATAAGACCATTGTGAAGCGCGCTGGTCAGCGCAGCTTTCAGGGCTTTCGGCCCCCCGGATTCGACTGTTAGACGATTTTCCGGGATCGTGCTTTCCTCCGGAAAAATAGGAGGAAGATGAAATCGCTCCATACCGCAGTACGGATCTTATGCGCGATGGGCAGTCACATTTGTTTGCTAATTCGGCCTGCTATCCGCGACTCGGGTCATGTCTAGTGCCGAGTTCATCGAGATGATTACGGCCGGGCCAGGCGCGATGGCAACGACTCAAATTTATTCGCCGACAGGGAACAAACTGATCACGTGTAAGTCATTATATTGGGATCGCGTGGCGGCATATCCTGCCCTTCCCTCTGTTAGCCCTGAGGCCGCGTGATCCCACCAATCAAAGCCGAATGTCATTCCTCGACCTCACCAAGGCAACCGGCGTCGTTGTCCGATCGGACCGTACCTGTTCATGTTGACGGATTGCTTTAGGTCATTTTGATAACTTGCTTTAGACCGCAGACATTTCGTCACTATTCGTGGCCGGCCTCGCGTTTTCTGGTGGATTAGTGTGGAACCCCTAAATCCCGCTACTTGAAACGCGGGGTCGGCACCAAGCACCCGCTCTAACCCCGCAGACAGGTCTCGCTCGCGTCGCCCGAAAGGGTTATTGACGTAACTAATCACAGCCGCACCTGTTGAGTCGCGAATCAGTAGAGCGTGAGGTGATGGAATGGCCGAGCTCGGAGTCTCGCCCGTCCCTATCAGAAAAATTTCGGTCCAAATCGAAGGGCCCGGATACCGAGACGTTTCCACTGTCTCAGACCTTACCGCGCTCCTGATGTCCGGCAAATGGCCGAAGAAGGCCGGCAACACCACATTCCAGCGCGCGCTCGCCCTTTGTTCACCGCTATGGAAAATCAGGGCGGCGGCGCTTCGGCGAGAAAAGCCTTCGTCGATGCGGCTCGAGATGCCAGAATCACCCTGATGCCGGACGACGCGCCGAAGGCCCGAAGCGTTCCCCGCACCGCGTCGTAAAACCCGGCGCAGCGATCGTTCTTCAGATCTTCCCCATCCGCGATGAACTCCCATCGCAGTTGAGTATTTCGCGGCTTGTCCGTCAGCAACGGGTAGGCCCTCTGCATGCCGGCAGCTCCGGGAGGATTACCGCCGCCTGCCCTTTGTCTCAGCGGCTGCATCGAGGCGCTTTTGATCCTTTCCGATACAGCCATTCAACATCATGGTAGCCCACAGTGGGCTATCGTCGCTAGCGTCTTCAGCAATGGCCTTCTCCAGCTTTTGTTGCGTTTCCGCTTTGAGCCGCAGGGCGGCATCAGCGCGTTTGCGGTACTCTTCGGTGATCAGCGCCGCTTCCGTCGCGCGACGACGTTCCTCGCCAAGCTGCGAGGCTAGTGTGTGCCGTTCAAACTTCGTCACATGTCAGCTGTCGCGAGCTTCACTTGCTGGGCCGCATGGGTGTGAACCCGACCCGGCGGTGAGATCGCCAAGGATCGGAATGCTCGGCAAGAACGGTATGCGGTGCGCGCCGGGGATGCCTTCCTCGTAGAGCAAGAGGCCGATGAACAAGACGCCGCCGATTCCGATCAGGCGGCCTATGTCGCTGATGACGGCGCCAATTGTTGCGAGCATCACCGGCTCCCAGTGTCATTTGGATTGAATGGGCGGTCAGGAAACTCGTAAGGTTCCAGCTCGCTACAGGGATGCGGCTCCCGGTCCTCTTCGAAGTACCGATACGGGCGAGCTCTACCGGTGCGCCAGATCGGGGCTACATCTTGGGCCGTGGCGAATCCAGTATACCCGAGCACCAAGATCCCGATGAGCATCATCCACCCGTAGGCGATCGTCTCATTGACGCGGGTAGCCGTGGCATGTTCTGCGAGGTCAGTAGCCCGCCGGCGTCGTATTCCTGTCTGAGCGCCTCTGACAACGGACGGAACGCCGCCGGATCGATATGCAGCGCGTTGATCGCACCCTCGAAGTCCCTCGCCTCAAGCTCTGCCACCACGCCGCGCAAGATGATCTCGCTCTTGATGTTGTCGATCGCGTTGAGGAATGCCTTTTCGAGAACCCGGCGAGAGTTTGTCGACGAGATCTAGGATCTGCTGGCGAAGGGTGGCCATCTGGGTTATCTTTCGCCAGCGCAGGAGATATTGACAATGTCAATCATAAAAGTCCGCGACAAATCAAAGACGGTGTTGTTCAGCGAACGCTGTCCCCGGCTGAAGAGTGTCGTGACAGCCGTGCCACTGCCCTCCTATGTCGAGCACAACGGCAAGACCTATAGCGCCCACATGTCTCGACCTGTTTTCTTCAGCAGAAGCGGGGCGGCGGAATACTATTACGACCTCAGACCGATTGAGATGATTTACGAGCTGGAAGCCTCCGTCTGAGGTTTCTCGCCCTTGTCTGCCTTTTCCGGGGCTGGCTGCTCTTCCTTCAGCTTTTGACCAACGCCGATGGTTTCGAGCGCGGTCGCCTCGCCTTCGGGGAGGTCCTGGAGATCGCGCCGGCTTCCCGGCCCTTGTACTTCTTGGTGAGCACGACGTTGGTCATGGGGATACAGTCCTTCCTTGGCAGATGAAGACGACGTTGGTCATGCCGTCAGAGTTGTTCGGTCGTCATGCACGATGTGATATTCCGTGCCGTCGGCGCCAATCGCCACATTTCCGACCTTGGGCGAGACGCCTATTCCGATCGAGCCTATGTAAAGCTGCGCGTCCGAAGCCACGATGTTCGTGCCCCCACGTAACGGCGGTCATAGGTGGCCGGGAACAGCCGACATGGATAATCCGTCGGTGTGCCATCGCCACCGGTCACCGGATCAGGCGGCGCGATGCGGCGGATGCTGCCTGCTTCCCCGTATTTCGTGATCAGGCGCTGCGCTGTCGCTTGCAGTCGGGTGTAGAGCGGATCAGCCACAGCGAGAACCGCCGGTCGACATGATGCCGGAATAGACCAGATCCTCGCAGCGTAGGTAAGGTGCGACCATGCCGTCGACGATCGAGATCAGTGGCGTGATGCCGGCGGCGGTGACATCGGATTCGACGGACTGATATTCTACCTCGACCTGACCGACCTTCTCCCGCTTGACTGCCGAGGAGGCAGAGCCAACGACAGACAGCGAACCCGCTGCAACCGCCTTCTGATGTGCCGCCTCATACGAAGCGTTCACGACCGCACCTGGAACGGCATTCGACTGCAGAACCTTGCCGTTGACGATCTCACTTTCGCGCGGCCACTGGCGCTCCTGTGCGGCGCCAACGACCGAGCCAAGGAAGCGAGCGCCATAGACCGCATCGATATAGTTGCTGCCACGGTCACAGCAACAGCCGGAGCGCCGCTCGGCAGCGTGTAACCGTTGTCTGCAACCAGGCGGTGAAGCCGCTGTCGCCGTATCCAGCCATATTGTATTATCCGTTCGGTTGTGGACAGGAGGCAACGCCATTAGCTACGAGGGCCGCCACCTGCGCCGCGGTCAGTGCCATTGCATGTCTGCCAACAAAGCCGGGGAACTTTTCCTTGAACTTTGCGTTCATGAGGCCGTGGGGATGCGCTCCTCACTTTTTCCAGTCCGCACTTCTAGCCCCGCCCTAAGCGGGGCTTTTTTTCGCCAGCTGCTAGGCGTCCCAAAATGTTTAATGTCAAAAGCTCGCGTCAGACTTTGGTCCGATTGCTCACCGTCGTGTGTCCGCTAATTTCTGCCCCGCTGATGACGCGAACTCAGCACGAAAAGGGTCTCTTTCGTTTATCGGGAGGCACCCTTTTCACTTGCGTGCTCCTTGACCAACATATTCCGCAGCCGTTCCTGGATTGAACGCCATCTCTCGTGCCGATCAATCTCTTGATCGAGTGCCCAAGTTCCCAATCTAGCCATCATTGCCCGCTTTACACGCAGCTCTTTTAGGCAATTCGAATGTTCCTTGATCCGAAAATCGAGCATCCTGACATCGGCTTGCCAAGTCATGATTGCATTCCCCAATCGCCTGCTACTTAAAGAATACCACAATGGAAGACTGAAGGCATCTGCCAACTATCGACAATTTGTTACAATAAAAAAGATCTGAAGTTTGCCAGACGAACTGCCGAAGAAGCCGACAGTAAGTTAGTGATCCAGATGGCGATTGATGAGAAGGCATGGAACGCCGGATATATCAGTGAAGATAACAACGCGCTCTTGAGCCGACGCTATCAGAGAAAATGCTACGCTATGGACCGGCTGAAATGGATCTCGGCTTTTGTTCGATAGCGACGGTCTCATTGACCTTGCCCCCAAGTTTTATCCAGTTTTGAGTTCGCTCCAACGGTTTTGGGTTGCTGTATTCGGGGCGGTAGCGGCGGGTTGCGGTGCGGAGCCATTTCGGCTGCGCAGCACCGCATCACGTCGCGGGTTGATTGTCTGAGCGAACTCGGCAGGTGTCATCCAGCCGAGGCCGGAATGCGGTCGGTGATCGTTGTAATCGCTGCGCCAGTTTGAAAGCGCTGATCGAGCTTGGGTCAGTGACGAGAAGAGAGTTTCATTCAAGAACTCGTCTCGCAGCCGCCCATTGAAGCTTTCGATGAAGGCGTTCTGGATCGGCTTGCCCGGCGCGATGTAGTGCCATTCCACCTTGGTCCGATCCGTCCAATTCAGGATCGCATTGCTGGTGAACTCGCTGCCATTGTCGCTGACGATCATCTTTGGCTTGCCACGCCCCTCGATGATCCGGTCAAGCTCGCGTGCAACCCGCAGACCGGAAAGTGATGTATCGGCGACGAGTGCCAGGCATTCCCTGGTGCAATCGTCGACGACCGTCAGCACCCGGAACCTGCGACCGTCGGTGAGTTGATCCGATACGAAGTCCAGCGACCAACGATCATTGGCTGCCATCGGGACAAGCATCGGTGCTCGCGTGCCAATCGCTCGCTTGCGACCGCCGCGCTTGCGCACCGTCAGCTTCTCTTCCCGATAGAGCCGGAAGAGCCTCTTGTGGTTCACAATGTGGCCCTCGCGCCTGAGCAGCACGTGAATGCGTCGATATCCGAAGCGGCGACGTCCATGCGCCAACGCCTTCATTCGCTCGCGAAGGTCATGATCGTCGCTGCGGCTCGTTTCATAACGGATCGTCATCCGGCAAACGCCGATGGCTTTACACGCCCGCCGTTCACTCATCTGATGGTGGCTCATCAGATGCTTGACAGCGTTCCGCTTTGCTGCGGGCGTCACCACTTCTTTCCCAAAAGGTCTTTCAAAGCAGCATTGTCGAGCATGGCATCCGCCAGGAGCCGCTTCAGCTTCGTGTTCTCGTCCTCCAGGGTCTTCAACCGCTTGGCCTCGGACACGTCCATGCCGCCGAACTTGGCTTTCCACTTATAAATACTGGCATCGCTGACGCCGTGCTTGCGGCAAAGCTCCGCGACTGGCGTGCCCGCCTCGTGCTCCTTCAGAATGCCGATGATCTGTTCGTCTGTAAAACGCTTGCGCTTCATTCCCTGGTCCTCTCAATGGGCCAGAGCTTACTTCAAAATGGATTATTTCAACGGGGCAAGGTCACCGATGATAGGACGGTTATAATCAGCCCTATTTCGAGAGGAAACGCCTCCCAATCGCCTTTCGAAAAGCCTTTGGTGCGAACTCACTAGAGATCAATCTGAAGATTCCCTTTAGTTCTGGCTCGTCGACCAAAGCCGCCGCTTCTGAGGGCGAAACCCAGACGAGTTTTCGGATACCCGCTTCTTTGAATTCGTCGGCCGCATTTTCGACCTGGAGTGCGAAAACGCTGACGAAAAAAGGAGGCTTAGACGAGTCCTTCAGGTAGGAAAAATAACCGATGGATTTCTTCCCTACGCATCCAATGACGCCGGCTTCCTCCAATGCCTCGCGTCGAGCGCATTTGTACAAGGGCTCGTTCTTTTCGATATTTCCTTTTGGAATTACCCACCTGCCGGTGTCTCGGCTGGTGATCAGCAGCACTTCAACTGCCCCAATATCGTTGATCCGGAAGCAAATCGCACCGCATTGGTCGATCGTCCGCCCCTGCAGGATCTCGACGGTCCTCTCAGCCATTTCGGACAAATGTATTGAACGTCCCATCGACTCACCTCGTCAGACAGATGATAGGTCAACACGAGTATTTTTGAAGGATCGACCGCGCTTCGGCGTCGCCAACGCAGTAAGCGGGACGGCCAAGGTTTCGCTCGATGCCGTAGACGATGAACTCCGCGCCGGTCCGCCGGTGGATGATCGTAGTCTTCTGGACGTCGTATGCCGCCTCAAGTCCGAGGTGAGCGATAGCCCACTTCAGCTCGGTATAGACCGAATCCTGAATGCGGTGCTGGAAGCGGCGGATGCAGAGAACGCGCATCCTGACGCCGATGTGGTCGACAAGGCGCACGAACTGGCAGGCCGTGTCTCTGGTCTTTGAGCTTGAACGTCGACCGTGGAGAACCGCGATGTCTGCCTGCCCGAGAAAAACCTGCTCCCAAAAGTCGACCGAAGGCCGTAACGTAAAATTAGCAGAACTGTCGATGGGCCCCAACGACAAGGCCCGACCGCGCGGCCTCTTGGTTATGAGCCAAGCGAGCTACCGGGCTGCTCTACTCCGACATGAATGGCGGGCCGCAGGGTTATCGCTGGTCACGAGCCATCCGTTTGGCCATCAGAATGTGCTTCGCCAGACCGTATTGTTTCAACGGGGAGCCGACTGATCTAGGAAATTGAGGCGCGCGTCGGTCTTCTATTTCGACGTTAGCGCGCTACTTAAAGGCGATGACCCAGAAATCCCTGCAAGACAAAGCCGAGATCACCACCAAGGAATCTCAAGCACTTACTTCAGCTCGAAACGCCGCCCGCGACGAGAAGACTGCTCGCCTTCGCGAGTTGCGTCTTGCGAGGGATGCTGAGTTAGCGAGCAGCAGGACTGCTATCAAGGCAATAGCACCACGGAAGCGGAAGAAGCCCGCCGCGAAGATCGACGCCTGAAACTGAAAAGCCGCCCGGAGGCGGCTGATTCGGTGACCGCTCTGCACAAATCACCACACCAGTCACTAAAAGCCTTGCAAGGTTTACCTTGGCAACACTACCGATCGCGAATTCTGTGGTGTTTTTCGCTTCTGGAGGCCCCAATGCACAGCCAGATCGTCCGGAGCGTCCTTCAGGTAGTCGGCGAGTGATCTCGTCCGCCTTCGACAGCTCGGCATCGATGCGCGTGTGGGTCCAGCCTGGGCCGAACAACATGGCGAGCATGTCGCGGCTCTCCTCCCACTGCTCGGGCGAAGCTTGGCAATGCGGGCGATGATGCGCTCGTTCTTCGGCAGGCACCCGTTCTGCCAATAGTGCATGATCAGCAGCAGATAGGCGCCGTGCTCGGTCGCAGTGAGATGGCCGGTGTCTGTAAGATAGTCGCCGATATGGAGCGGCATCCAGGCGCGGTTGCTCATGCTGCGCTCCTGACGATTCCAAGGTCCTCGAGCAGCCTGATAGGCTGGTCCCTGCCATAGGTGACGTAGAACGGAATGCCGTGAGCCTCACAGAGGGCTTTGAAGTCCGCTGCGGGCCGTTGAGCTTCCCGGTCTCTGTTTTCAATTCGAGATAGCCGTGGAGCTTCGGGCCGATGATGATCAGGTCCGGGAGGCTCTTTGTAAGACCGTGTTGGCCCATTGCTCCCATCTCCGGAATCGTGCCGATGAACGTTCCAGGCATAGCAAGAGCGCGCCGGTTGGCAACGACAGCCTTATGGATCTGGCTCTCCTTCATGCCGGCTTCAGGCTATACTGCGCGCTTCTGGTACCGGCGATCCATGAGATCGTTGATGAGGCGGTCCGCTTCTTGTGGGGTGATGCCGAGGGCTTCGCCGATACGCTCGACGTCAGGCCCGTACTTGGTGAAGGCTTCGAGGAAGGTCATCGCCGCACATCCGGCCTTTAGTCGCATACGCACCAGGGACCTTGGTCCGATAGCCGGAACGACTGGGCAGGCTGCGTATTTCATTCCCGGGGGGATCCTCCTCCTGAGGTGACAACATGAGCGACGATCTGTGGGACAAGCCAATCGAACTGATGATCGACAACTCCGATCATTTCCGGAGCGTCACCAGCACGCGTGATGCAATGGCGTGCCTGATGACCTCTTGGCCAATCAAGGGGGGCAAATCCTTTTCCGCTGCTCGGCGAGCCTGTCTCGCCTCTATGGACGGGAAGGTCGCCAGAGAAAAAGCACAGCTCGCCTTCATCCGCGCGGCTGAAGAAGCCGGCATTCTCAGACGTTGATCGAGCTTGAGCGTCGATTGATGCCGCGCTCCCAGCAAAATGATTATTACTCACTTGATCTGGAACGATGCGAGGCAGCGGGGAATTAACGTTCTTTGAGGCCCAAACAGTTGGAGAGCAGCCATGATGGTACACCGCTGGAACATTCCCCTGGTCCTGGGAGACAGCCGCATGCGCATTGTAGTCGGCTCTCCTGAGGAGGCAATCAACTGGCTCATTCACGAGCCCAACCAAGACACTCCGAAATGGAAGCGCGCATGGAATGCCTGCCGAGACGTCATTGAGGGTCGAATCAGGTCTGAAGACGCAAGGAAGGCAGTCGAGTTGGCCGCTGCTCGCGGATAAAGAGCCGGTCATGCCGCCTGCTTCCTCTTCGCCAATGCCTTCACATACGTCGCCTTGATCTCCTAAAAAACGGGCGATGTCGTATTCCCTGGTTTCGATCTCGTGGTCTGGGGGCTTGTTTGAGCCCTTGCCATGTCGTCTTGGCAGGTCATGGCGGAGGCGGCGGTCGAGCCAGGCGATCATCTCGGGAGGTCACCCTTGCCGATCGGCTCTGGCGCTTGTCCGGCGACACGGCAGCCGCAATTAAGATCATTGTGGAGGCTAAGCGGTGATGAAAAACTCTAACTCGGTCAATCTACAAACGAGCGCCGATATCCGTGAGGCCGGCTGGCAGGCGGAATGCCGAGACGCCGATGGCCACCTCTGCCGAACCCATGTGCCGTTCGAAAACGACGAGGAAATCGTCTGGCTAGGCCCACACAGGAATAGTGAACCCCAGTATACAACAATCTCGCGGCCCGAATGTTCCCGCGGTTCATCATGTGGTGAGAGGCAAGTTTTCGTTGGGTGACTGCGTCCAGAAAGCGAAGGGATCCTCCTGGCAGGGTCGCGTCGTCGGCTTCTACAGCACCGAGCTGACGCCGATCGGCTATGCAATCGAAAGTGAGCGAGAACCAGGCCCGGTTCAAATATACCCTGAAGCAACCCTTACCATCGCAATAGAGGGCAGCGGCAATGGACAGCAATCAGCTCGGCATCCCGCGACGAACGACTTCATGGCGGCTTCCAGTAACTCGCGTCATGATCGGCGCATTTTTCAGGGGTCCAGGATGATGTCCCGAGAGGTGGTGTAGGTCGATAGCGGTGGTCATCGGCTTTTTCCGGTAGGGTTGGGTTGTTCAAGCACAACCTTTTGGAAAGACCACCGATGACCAATGACATGATGGACCTCCGCTCGCTTGTTGAGAAGAGCGCTGATGCGGATTTGCTGCGCGAGATGATTGGCTTTGCGGCCGAGAAGCTGATGGAGCTGGAGGTCGGCGCGAAGACGGGTGCGGCCTACGGCGAAAAGAACGATTTTCGACTTGCTCAGCGTAACGGCTATCGCCTCTCTCCTGGCTCATTTGTTCCCTCCATCAGCTGTCTGGCGGACTGGTATTTTAGCGTGCGCACTCACGGCGGAAAATAAAAAAAGTCATTGCATTGCGGCGATGGCGGGTGCGGATAATGTCGACGGAACGTACGCCGGGACCCTGCCGCTCTCACAGGAAATGTCGAGATGGCGTGAGTTGATCAAAATCACTGGTGCGAGCCAACTACGGGTCAATCCCGGTCGTGCCCGCCTCGTTAAGAAGCGTTGTCAGCGCTGTAATGAGCTGCGCGTGAACAAAAGGCTTCTGAAGCAACACGCTGTTAGGAACGCCTTGAGCTGACCAGTCCTTAGCGCTGTCCCCAGTGATATAAATCACTGGCATGTGCGGCTGCAATTCCCGAGCGCGCCGAGCCAAATCCCAACCATCCGTTTTTCCTGGCATCCTTATGTCGGTTATCACCGCGCAAAAGCGCGCCGAGTCTTTCTCCAAAGCACGTATAGCTTCATCGGCATTCGAGATTGCGAGGTTTTCAAAGCCGGCTTCCGTCACGACCTCTTCGAGATTGATTTTTATGAGGGCCTCGTCTTCAGCGATAAGCACGAGCAGGCTATCGCGGCCTGCGCCGATGATCTTCTGAGATGGGGCAGTCGGGTCTTTGGCCATGAGGCCCCCCTGCATTGGCAGGCGGGAGCTCTTAGCCCTCAGCCGCCAGCGCCTACGAGCTCGTTTGCTAGCGATGAAAAGAACATAGCGCCTCGTTTTGATCTGTCTATCCCCAACTCCCTCGCAGATTGTGAGGGGATGGCAGCCAAGCGTATGTGGAAGGTTGGTCGGTTCAGCGCTCAGAGCTGCCTGTCGCATTGAATTGAGGCGTTTTGTCAGTGAACGCGACGCCCCGGCGGCGTCCTCTCCGGGAAGACGACTCGATGTGGACCCGAAAAGTTTATGACCTCCGCCCCCTTCTGCGAGCTACGGAAGTTTCTGCGCAGAGCGTTAGCAAGTTGGACCGGCTCTCTCAGACCCTGGTGGAAAAGCCTAATTATCAGCGTGGCTGCAACGATGAACTCTCGCCCCGCGTTCGCCGATATTTTGCCCTTATAGCCGCAACTGACGAGAACTTCCTGAAGCATCTTCAGGTCTTTGCTTTTCAGATTGGCGGTGTTGATTTCGGAAGACATGTTGTCCTCCTTCCGGTTGGGGCGAAGCTTAAGGGCCTCAATCGGCAGCGCCCGTTCTATGGCTGCCGAGGATTTCAACCTGCGCTCGATAGCGGACGATAGCAAATAGATTCGTCGAAGCTTGCCCAGCCTTGCGGGCACCCCATCACGCTCATCATATGTCGTAGGGCGTCTGAGGCTGATCTTTGTATGTAATTTCAGCGGCCTACTTCCCAATGCCAGCCGTGTCGGCTTCGTTAAGAAGATTAGTCAATGCTGTGACGAGCTGTGCAGCAACAAGTGGCTTGTGAAGCAGAACCCTTCTGGGCACGCCGTGGAGCCGTCCATTGCACCGCGCTGTCTCCAGTCATGTAGCTTATTGGCAGCGCCGCTGCAGCTCTCTGGCTCGCCGAGCAACATCCCAACCATCCGCCTTTCCGGCATCCGTGTGTCAGTTACCACAGCGTCGAAGCGATCGGGGCGCTCCTCCATGGCAACTATGGCTTCGTCACCGTTGACGACGGCGAAAAAAGCGGAAGCTTGCTTACGCCACGATGTCTTCTACGACCATGATTACTGCAATATCATCTTCGACATCAGGTATCAGCGGCTTGCAGATTACATTCGAGTCGTGGGGTCCATTGATTTCGCAACGTGCAGCAGTAGCGACCGCGCACAGACCAAGCATGGCCTCTAGTTGGGCATCACTGTGACCAAACGAGTCCCCGATGATAACAGAGCGCAATAAAGAGCTGTTACTTGCCAGGGCCAACTCACCTTCCAGACCGGCAAGATCTTTTTTCTCAACAAAACCGCGACGCCATTAACCCTCGAGAGAATTCATGAGCTTCATTGCGAGGCGACTTTCGCCCGAGCCTGCATCGCCACCCAGAAGCTGGGCCAGAAGCGGCCGCTCGTCATTTACAAAGTCCCGCAATCGGAGAAGTTCTGCCTCTCTCCCGACAACGGGAATGCTGAGCTCACTGATACGTACCAAGGCAGTGAGAAGAACGTAGCCGTCTCCTGGCCCGTAAACGCCGAATACCGTCTCGGACCTCTGAGCTTGTGCAGCACGCTATGAAACTTTTCCACAACGGGCATCCAATATAATTCGCAGTTGTTCTGCAATCCGAAGATCAAATCCTCTTCGGTCGAGCTTTCACTACGACCTATCTTCAAGCGTTGCGACCTTCCCAACTTCTTCGAATAGAGGGTTGCACCGCGCCTGGCATCGATCGAGGTTGGCTGAGACCCGAATAGGTCTTGTCGCGGTTCGTCGCACACTGCGCTAAGAGCGCCGGTTTGGACGCGATACGTTATACATCCACCAAGTCGGTTCGCGGGAAGAACGACGTTCTGCTGTCACCTCCCATGGACTTCCGAGCTATCTCCTATCTCATCGGTGTGAAAGAGCGATACGCGAGCGTAGTCCCGTGTAGCCACCCGGTCGCAGAAAGTTGCCAGCCGGAAACTTTCTAATTTTCTGAGCTTTTAGGTATTAAAAACAGATGGCTATGGCTGCATTCGGCAACTTCCGCGTGTATGACTCGCCAACTGGCCTGCCCGATGGCACGGAGTTGCCCCTGAGCTGAGCGAAGAGCGTCTGACAAAGTGAATATTCCCCTCGCTGCGCCTTTGCAGTCAGATCCCGCAGGTATCCGCTGGCGATCTGTCTGCCGCAATTCGACGGTGGAGGCATGCTCATCGGGGTTTTCGATGCCGCGACGTTGACTCCAGCCCCAACCTGGTCGAAAACGCGTGCAACAACATGAGGATCATCGATGGCCGACGAAGAACTCCTTCCACCGTCTGATAACACCATAACAAAGACTGAAGCGGAGTCCGCTCGCGTCAAGAGGTCAAGGTCTAGGAAACCAACGGCGGCAAAGGCTGACACGACCAGTCAAAGGACGGCAAAACCCAAGGCGCGCGGATTGAGTGACGACGAGAAGCGCGAGAAAATCAATCAAGTTGAAGCTGCCATTGCCGATGGCGAAACATTGAAGGATGCCGTGAAGGCTGTCGCGATATCAGACCAGACCTACTACACGTGGAAGAAAGCCCTTGCTGTAGCGCCTGCCGGAGCGTCCGCGGGCACTGCCACCTTTGACGATGAACTCGCTGAATTTGCCCAGCTTGAGGAAGAAAATCGCAGGCTGCGTAAGTTGCTCGCCGAAAAACTTCGCGCCGAAAATACCTCGCTGCGCAAGCGGCTAGGTATGAATTAGGCAAGGCTTCATGTCTGAGATGACTTCCTCAACGAGGCAGTGGGCACTGCACTCGATCAATTGATGTGAAGCTGAGGAACGATGAGAACAACACAGCGCAACTTCGTCGTCGAATACAAGAACCGGCGGCAGGCCCAAGCTCGATCTCCATCCATCTGGGGCAATCTCGATCTGCGGGCCGTTGCGCTGCAGATTGAGACTGATGGCGTTTTGCCTGATGTC
This sequence comes from Sinorhizobium sp. B11, assembly GCA_039725955.1. Classification (NCBI taxonomy): domain Bacteria; kingdom Pseudomonadati; phylum Pseudomonadota; class Alphaproteobacteria; order Hyphomicrobiales; family Rhizobiaceae; genus Sinorhizobium; species Sinorhizobium sp. B11. The sequence goes on along the minus strand of CP091035.1, from coordinate 273,011 downwards.
GACCGGGCGGACGCGGAACCTATTGCCAATGCTGTGGTTCCCGTCTTAGCGGGTACGTCCTCGATGGAGCCTCGTGTTCCGATCGCAACGATCCTGACCGAGCACAATCTAGCCCTGCAGGGCCTGGAGCATGAGCTTCCGGCCATCGATAAGTCTGCGGCGCATGACAATCCGCCAATCGCCATTAAGCCTGCTCATTCTTCCGAGCCTGTCAAGCGCGCCTCTATCCCGGCGCGCGTAGTCGATGCACGCCTCGAAGTCTTTGCCCGCGATAAGGGCGAGGACGATCTTAACGCGCTCGAGGAGGAGAACCGCCGGTTGAAGCGGCTGATGATCGTCAAGTTTCGTCAGGAAAATACCGCGCTGAGATTGAGGCTGAAGCGGTTCGATGCCGGACAGATCGAGCGTTCTCTCCGGATTTAAACGGCGGCCCTTTGGCCCAACAAGTCGTTCACGACCCAGCTGGCAGCCGGCAGGTGGCCATCTTCATCGGGGAGCTTGAGCTCTTAGAGAGGCTGCGGTTCAAAGCGCTCGCGGCAAGAGCAGGCCGCGCGGCCGCTAGCATGTGCGAGATGCGCGAGATCGCTTCGCGCTTGAAACTGGGCGAGAGACTTTGAGAGAATCAGGCTATGCATTGCATATCCCGGACACGGGTTCCCCTACTAGTCCGGATCATCAGATACGGTGGACCGTACAGCCGACTTTAGTGGGGTCAGGGCTTCAGTCCCCCGGCTGCACGGCCCGCGTATGAAGCCCGGCGGCGGGGTAAAGTTCCCGCAATAAATGCGCCTCGATGAATCAACGTTTCTATGTGGTTAATGTCCGCAGAGAAGACGCATGCCCTGGCTCAGGCAGCAGGTAGGAACAATTATGCGTTTCTCGAGTTGTGCAGGCGGGATCGCGCGGCGGGTGTTTGCCAACCTTCGACACCCTAACCTCAAAACTGTGCGATCCCGCCCTGCCCGACCGGGCTTCGAAGTGGGCATGAGCTTTTAATCCTCACTTAATCCGCGCCCATTCGACGCCCTTGCACAGGAGGCCGGCAATGATGCATCCCTTCGTGACCATCTTGTCTCCATCAACCGTTACCGTCAGGCTGTAGGTTAGGTCACGCTGTGGATCAAACGCTGTGCCGGAATAGACCCCGCTCGTGCCCTTCTTGATGGTCATGACCAGCTTATCGCCCTGTTTTTCCTTGGGCGTCCCCGGTTTTATCCAGGTGTTGATTGCGCAGATGTCGGAGCCACACGGCGCAATCCTTACGCTGGCATTCCCGTCGCCTCGCGCCCACCGACCTTCGATATCGGCGGCATTCGCCATGCCGTACAAACAAAGATTGATAACCATGGCCGCCGGCATCATTGGTGTCATCTTTGCTCTCCTTGGTTGCGGGACCTATGAATGCTTGATGGTATAAAGCCCAACATTGATACTGCTCTCTTCAAAACCGGCCTCGCAGTAACAGAGGTAATAGTGCCACAACCGCTTGAAGCGCTCGTCGAAGCCAAGGGTCGCGATGGCGGGCCATCGGGCATGAAACCGCTTGCGCCACTCCCGCAGCGTTCTCGCATACGACTTCCCGAAGTGGTCGACCTCTTGTAGCTTGAGCCCGGACGAGGTGATAGCAGCGACGAGCGCTGCCTCGGACGGCAGGAATCCCCCTGGGAATATGTATTTCTGGATAAAGTCGATGCTGCTGCGATAGCTTCTGAAACGCTTGTCCTCGATGGAAATGATCTGCAGAACCGCACGGCCCTGCGGCGCCATGCATCGACGAAGGGTCTCGAAGTAGCTCGGCCAATAGGCTTGCCCCACTGCCTCGAACATCTCAATCGACACGATGCGATCGAACTGTCCGTCCGTGTCGCGGTAGTCCTGCAGCCGCAGATCGATTTGCTGGCCCTTGCCGCTCGCCACTGCTACCTCTTGTGCCCACCGAAGTTGCGAGGGCGACAGCGTCAAACCGACCACCTGCGCGTTAGAATGCGTGGCGAGATCAGCGGCAAGGGCACCCCACCCGCAGCCGATCTCGAGAACGCGTTCACCGCCTCGAAGAGCAAGTTTCTCGCGGATGCGCGAAAGCCGCATCTGCTGGGCGGCTTCCAGTGTGGGCGTCGTGTCGTCGAAAATCGCCGAGGAATAAAGCATCGTGCTGTCGAGCCACTCCCGATAGAAGTCGTTGCCGAGATCGTAATGCGCTTCGATATTGCGGCGACTTCCCCTGCGCGTGTTGGCGTTGAACCGATGGCCGATCCGATTGAATAGCCGCATCAGGATGTTGCCGTCGATCGCGGGCGAAAGCGCGTCGCTGTTCCTCGCCGCCAGGCGGATCAAGGCGGTCAGGTCCGGCGTCGTCCAGTCCTCGTCAAGGTAACCCGCCGCAAAGCCGATATCGCCGGCCGTGAGAAGATGATACAACATCCGCCATCGCCGCATGACGAGCATCGCATCCGGCCCCGGTTCAGGTCCGACTTTTTCGATGACGGTGCCATTGGGAAGCACGATCCGCAGCCGGCCAAAATTCATCTCCGAAATAAGCCGCGTTACGAGACGGCCGCCAGGGCCAAGCTTCTGTGTGTTGCCGGAAGGAGCGAGTGGAACGCCAAGGGAATCGTCAGGCTGGCTCATGGCTTGCCATCCTTTCGCTCAAGCATGAGTTGTCGGGCGTTGGGCGCAGGAACGAGCGACGCGTGATCGGCAGGCGGCGGCGGCCGGACAGGCTGCAGACGCGCGCCATCCAGATCGCCGACGTCCCCACACTGATCTTGCGACGAGCCAGCGCGCATAATGTGTTCACGAGCCGCCGCCTCTTTGACGTCCGCTGCAATCTCAACATCGGGCCGAGAACGGCCGACCAGGCTTTTGTCCTCATACCAGCACCTCCAGCTCGATCGGGCGCTCTGTCGGTCGGGTCAGGGGCTTGCGCGCGATGCGCGCGCTTTCCTGCGCCACCTGCCAGGGTCGCCGCAATCCGCCGAGCTCTTCCGCCACGGCCAGCCCCGCTTGAAGGCCGTCCTCGTGGAAGCCCGCGCCGAAATGGGCTCCGCAGAACCACGTGTTGCGCTTTCCCTGCAGCGACCATAATTCCTGTTGCGCCTGCTCGGTTTCAAGGTTGAAGACGGGATGGTCGCAGACTTCGCGACGAAGGATGCTATCCGGACGTGGCTCGCGTTGCGGGTTCAAGGTGACGAATGTTGGCGGCGCGGCGCCGAGGGGCTGCAGCTTGTTCATCCAGTAGGTAATTGATGGCTTTTGCGGCTCGGCGCGCCCGTCCATTCGACGGTCGGCGACATAGTTCCAGCTCGACCAGGCGGCGCGCCGTTTCGGCATCAGCCTAGTATCGGTATGAAGCACAGCCTCGTTGCGCGAATAACGGAAAGCGCCAAGGACACGCCGCTCTTCATCGCTGGCATCGGCAAGCATGCGAAGCGCGTGATCGGCGTGAGTAGCCACGACCACATCATCAAATGCCTGCTGCTGACCGGAAGCATCATGAACTATTACCCGCCCCTCCTCGCGGCGGATGACGGTAACCGGCGTCGAGATCCGGACCTTGTCGGAGAAGCGTTGCGTCATGCGACTGACATATTCACGGCTTCCCCCTTCCACCGTGCGCCAGGTCGGGCGGTTCCACAATTTGAGCAGGCCGTGGTTACAGCTGAATCTAACGAAACTGGCCGCGGGATAGGCCGCGACATCCATAGTTGGCGTCGACCAGATGGCGGACGCCATCGGGTAAAGGTGATCATATCGGAATGCGCGGCCATAGCCGTTTAGGTCGAGATACTGCTGGAGCGATATGCCGTCCATCGTCGCCAGATCGCGCGGCGCATTGCGGTAAAAACGTAGAAGATCGCGCATCATTGACCAGAAGCGCAGGCTGATCGCGTTGATCGGTTGCGCAAGCAGCCCGAAGCCGGTCCCCCCGGAATATTCGAACGCGCCGTTGTCCATCGAGACCGCAAAAGACATGTTGGACGCGGCCGTGGGCACCTGCAGCATATGGAAGAGTGCCGTCAGGTTGGGATATGTCAGTTCGTTGTAGACAATGAAGCCTGTATCAACCACGACAGGCCCGCTTGCGCTTTCGTATTCCACCGTATTGCTGTGCCCGCCGATCCGATCGGCCGCCTCATACACAGTGACCTCGTGGCGGTGCGATAGTAGCCATGCGGCGGAAAGGCCGGAAATCCCGCTGCCCACGACTGCGATGTTCAGGCGCCGTTCGCCCGGGATCCGCTGATAAAATGTCATCAATTCCTCTCGTCGACGCTCTCTGATACGGAAGGAAGGTACGAAAGCTCGCTCGGCTCGGTTCGTAACCGGCGCAATTTTTTTTCCTGTTTTTTTGAGAGATGGCGCAAACCGCTGACCCGCGCAGACCGTAGATGACGACTGCGAAGTTGAACGATAGTGGAAGGACCGACATGGAGGTTTTCCTCAGCATCGCAGTCTGCCTATCGCTTGCCATGGCCGGCGCCTGGGGCCTGCAGCGCGTCACGGGCCTCAGCGGCTGGATCGACACGGTCTGGTCACTTGCGGTCGGATCTGGCGGCATTGCTGCCGTGCTCGTAGCCGACGGAGATTTTTGGCGGCGCATGACGGTGCTGGCATTGATAGGCGCCTGGGCGGCAAGGCTTGCCTGTCACATCGGCGCGCGGACCCGTAGTGGCCAAGAAGATCCGCGTTACGCCAGGTTAATCCAGGAATGGGGTGAGACCGCCGCCTGGAGGCTGTTTCTGTTTCTACAAATCCAGGCGCTCGCCGCCTTCATTCTTGTCTTGGCCGTCCATATGGCTGCAACCAATGGCGCGCCCTTCGCGCGCGCGGTGGATGTCGTGGCAATCCTCATCGGCATCGTTGCGTTGGTCGGAGAGGCGATCGCCGATCGCCAGCTCGCCCAATTTCGTCGGACCCCTGCGGCCAAGACCGAGACTTGCGAAATCGGGTTGTGGCGCTACTCGCGCCATCCCAACTATTTCTTCGAATGGCTCTTCTGGTGCGCCTGGCCACTTCTATCCTTGAGCTCGTCCGTATCGACATTTACCTCCCTGCTGGCGCCGGCGCTGATGTACTGGCTCCTGGTGCATGTTTCGGGCATTCCGCCGCTCGAAGACCACATGCTGCGATCGCGCGGAGAAAAGTTCCGCATCCTTCAGAGGCGCGTCAACGCGTTCTTTCCCGGACCCCGTCGAAACGGAGAACTGCCATGAATATGTTGGCTTTTGCCATAAACACCGCTGAGCGCACGCCCTTGAGCGATGGCATGACGCTTGCCGGCATCGATTTCCTCTGCAGCCGCACCAGGCGAAAGCTCGCTGCGAGCCCGGCTTCGGATGAACAGGCTTTCGTCGACACGATGATGCATTTTCCCGTCGCGGCTCATCCCCACGAAGCCAACCGCCAGCATTATGAGGTACCGCCCGAGTTCTTCGCCTTGGTGCTCGGTCCGCAGCGCAAATATTCCTGCTGTCTCTATCCAACGTCCACCACGACGCTGGAGGAAGCAGAGACTTGTGCCCTCTCCGAAACGGTGGAGCACGCCGCGATCGGGGACGGCATGAACATTCTTGAACTTGGTTGTGGCTGGGGTTCGCTTTCGCTTCACCTTGCGCGGAAATTCCCCAGCTCCCGGATCACGTCGGTGTCCAACTCCGCGTCACAGCGCGCCTATATCCTGAATGTGGCGGCTAAATACGGTTTCACCAATCTCACAGTCATCACCGCCGATATGAACGATTTCGCCACGGATGAGCGTTTCGATCGCGTCATCTCGGTAGAAATGTTCGAGCACATGTCCAACTGGAGCGTGCTTTTGGAGCGCGTACGAGCCTGGCTAACGTCGGACGGGAAGCTTTTTCTGCACGTCTTTACGCACAAGGATCGCTCATATCGCTTCGACCCTGGCGATCCGGCCGACTGGATTGCACTTCATTTTTTTACGGGCGGCATTATGCCGGCGCATGACCTGCCCCACAAGTTCGCCAGTCTCTTCAATGTGGAGAAGGAGTGGCGCTGGTCGGGTTCGCATTACCGCCGCACGGCGCTCGACTGGCTCAACTCCTTTGATGAAAGAATCGATCGCATCCAGCCGATCTTGCGCGAGGTCTATGGCAAGGACGCTTCGCTCTGGCAGCGCCGGTGGCGACTGTTTTTCCTCGCGACCGCGGGCCTATTCGGTCACGAGAACGGCAATGTCTGGGGGGTCGGCCACTATCTCCTGTCCCCGGCTTCGACCGAGTATTTTGCATGACGGCCAAAAACGAGCGGCGCCATCTCGACCCCCAGACGCAGGCGACCGTGGCGATCGTGTGGGTTATCTTGATAAACAAGCCCTTCTATCCGCTCTACGTCTGGTATCTGGTCGGCAATGGCACGACGGAAGCGCTGGCCACCCTGCTTGCCGCCCCGCTGTTCATGATCATTGCCTTCATGGCCCACCTTGCACCTCTGGCCGCCCGGATCGCGCTGCCGCTGGTCGCCACGCTTGATACGCTCTTTGAGACAAAGCTTTTTGGTACCGGCTCCGGCACGCAGCTTTTTCTGGCCCCTTGCATCATGCTGGCAGCTCTCTCATTTCGCGCCGAGGAAATATGGTGGCAACGCGGCATGGCCGTCTTCGTGTTCCTGGGCTTCGTTTTATCTCGCTATGGCCTCGGTCCGCCGCTGCATGTGTGGAGCGATCCGGATCTGACCATTCTTCTCAATCTCAACAGCTTTGCGGTCGCCAGCCTCATGGCGTTGATCGCAGTTCGCTACGCAGGGATCATGACCCAGCCCGATCACCATTAACGCATCTGTTGCATCGAAAGGACGCCATCATGTCGTCACCTTGTAGTTTTTTCGGCCGTTTTTGCCGCCACGCTCGCCTTGACCGTCGGCTTTGCAACGCAGGCTGCTACCACGCCGGCCGTCGTCAAGGTTGGACCGGACCACTATTCCGGAACTTGGCTCGAGATTGGACGGACACCGATGTCGCTGACCGATGGCTGCGTTGCTGGTTATTCGACCTACCGGAAGGGCCAGGTGCCGGACGAGGTTCTCGTTGAGGACGGATGTCACGTTCATACGCCACAGGGGCGCCTAAAGACCATTCACGGAACCGGCAAGATCGAGGATTTTGGAACAACGAATGCGAAGATGCGTGTCCGCTACCCGTTCTTCATCATATTCAAATATTGGGTTCTCTACAAGTCGCCTGACAAGGCCTGGTTCATCAGCGCCAACCCGTCAATGACCGATCTCTGGATCTACTCGCGCACTATCCCCTCAAAGGCGAACCTTCGTCGCATGGTGCGGAAAGCCGCCGACCTCGGCTATGATGTTCGCAAGCTCGAATTCCCTGCTCAGTGATCAACGATGCTCGAGGCGCGCGCTCATCGCATAGTTCTGGCTTTCCTGTCTGGAATCCCGATGCCAATCAGGGAGATCGGGCGTCGGAGGATCGTCTGAGGGCGATTATCGAGGCCCATAAGATTCTCAAGATCAACGGCTTCTGCTAGGGTCCGTGGTCGGTCCGCGCGGCCTCCACTTTTAATCAGCCTGCGTGGGCCGCGCCGCGATATCCGATTTCCTCCTCAAATGCCTGAATTTCGGCCTGAGCTCGCTCGGCTGGCAATCGTCCGGAACTGATCATTCTTTCCGAGCACCATTTGAATAGCTGTAGGTACGCCTTGGCTTTGTCGCCAGCAGTCCGTTGATCGGAGTGCGTCCGCTCGCTGAGGAGCGCAGCCGAAACATGCTCGGCAATCATCATATGCGCCGCGTCGCTGACAGACCATCCTCGCTTGAGGATCAAGTCCGTGGCAAAGGAGCCCTCAGTAGACAGCTGCCTGGAAAGCTCTTGAGAAACGGAATCCATGGCTTTTTCGATCGAGGTCCCCCTGCTTCGAAACCGAACCCGAAGCTTTTCTACCTCAGACCAAAGTAACTGGACCTCGGGAGAGAAAGAACTGTGTTTCTTTCGTTTGAAGAAGCCGAACATTTTACCGCTCTCCCTTTGAAAACACTGATTCCGTTCAAAAAAGTCTAAGCCAAATCCCTTGCCCGGTCCACTCGCCCGCGGGCGCGAAATGCTGGCGGAAAACGCACATTTAATGTAGTCGACGCTGCTCCTCTATTGCCTGTTTTAGGGGGCTAAGCTCCTGCAGAGGGCGTCGAGCTAGTGACCTGAAGCGGCCGCGTGCCTGCCGGCCATATCGCTCATTGAGTCGCACGCCCAAGGGGGCAAAACGATCAGCGGGAGGGTGCAACGGGCTGGATGCCTCGATTTCGGGCTGTTATCGACTCATTTTTCAATGCCTCGGTCGAGCGCTCATGCGCCGCCGAAGGCATTCATTTTGCTTGGGTTTTGGCCATTTGTCCGTTTGAAAGGCTGCTCGCTTACCGTTCGTGTAACCGGTTGTTAACCCAATGGTCTTGCCCTGTGAGGGGAATCGGGTCTTATTCCTTATCTGCGGTGTCAGCTCGTTGGTTGGCTTTTTTCCGCATGTGAGGCCCGCAGGCGATAATATGATGAACACCGCAAAGGCAAAGGAAAGCCGAAACTCTTCTCTCCGCTTCACGATTGCGGAGCACGCTTCGTCGCTTTCGACCAAGCTGCAGGAACATCAAACAAATATCTTTCCGCCCCATGCTCGTAAAGGGATCCGGGCCTTCACGCCGTCTGAGGCTGCCAAACTGCTGGGTGTCGCTGAAGGATATCTGCGAACCGTGGCCGTCGACCTCGAAAAGAAGGCTTCCGAAGGAGGGGGCATCGAATTCAGGCCCGCCGTTGCCGGCGGTCGGCGCATGTACAGCGTTCAGGAAATCTCAGCAATTCGCGCCTATCTCGACCGCCCAGGTCGAACAAGCGGTCGTTATCTGCCTCATCGACGTGACGGAGAGGAACTGCAGATCATTTCTGTCATGAACTTCAAGGGAGGTTCGGGCAAGACAACGACCTCGGCGCACCTTGCACAATATCTCGCGCTGAGGGGATATCGGGTACTGGCGATCGACCTCGATCCTCAAGCGAGCCTGTCGGCCTTGTTCGGAAACCAGCCGGAAGTCGACGTTGGTCCGAACGAGACGATCTATGGTGCCATCCGGTACGACGAAGAGCGCCGTCCGATTCAGGAAATTGTCCGCGGGACGTACATCCCTGATCTCCATATCATCCCGGGAAACCTCGAGCTGATGGAGTTCGAACACGATACGCCAAAGGCGCTTCTTCAACGCAAGCCGGACGACATTCTCTTCTTTGCCCGGTTACAGGCCACGATCCGGGAAGTCGAGGACGCCTACGACGTTGTCGTCATCGATTGCCCTCCGCAGCTGGGATTCCTTACGCTATCGGCGCTCACAGCGGCGACATCGGCTCTGATCACGATTCATCCTCAGATGCTGGATGTCATGTCGATGAACCAGTTCCTTTCGATGATGAGCGCGCTGCTTGAGGAAATCGCCGAAGCTGGAGCCGAAGACCGTAACAACTGGATGCGCTACCTCATTACGCGCTTTGAGCCTACCGACGGCCCACAGAACCAGATGGTCGCGTTTCTTCGCTCGATGTTCGGCGAGGATGTGCTCGTCAACCCGATGCTGAAAAGCACGGCGGTCTCTGATGCCGGAATAACCAAGCAGACCCTGTTTGAAGTCGAGCGAACGCAGTTCACGCGCTCGACTTATGATCGCGCCATGGAATCGATGAACAACGTCAACGGCGAGATCGAGTCCCTTATCAAGGCGACGTGGGGGAGATCATGAGCCGGAAGAACCTCCTCTCCTCCCTGCATGGTGACAGCGCGACGCCGCCGCCACATTCCAGACCGTTCATGGATGCCGGCAAGTCGAAGCCCATGACGGCCGTTAGCAAGTCGCTTGGCGACCTCAATGACCGCAGTCGACGCGCCAGTGAGATCGAACGGCGGCTGGCGGAAGGTCAAACCGTCATCGACCTCGAGCCGCAACTGATCGAGCCTTCCTTCGTGCAGGACCGCATGGGAGGAGATATTTCCGGGCTTGTCTTATCGATCAAGGAGCAGGGCCAGCACGTCCCGATCCTGGTGCGTCCTCATCCGGAAAAGCCTGGTCGATATCAGGTGGCATTTGGTCATCGGCGTCTTCGCGCAGCTTTCGAAGCTGGCCTTCCAGTCAAGGCAGTTGTCCGCGATCTGACGGATGAACAACTGGTCATCGCCCAGGGCCAGGAAAACAACGAACGCCAAGATCTTTCCTTCATCGAGAAGGCGCGGTTTGCCGCCCGTCTTAAGGAAGACTTTTCGCGGGAAGTCATCATGTCTGCTATGTCGCTGGACAAGAGTACGCTCTCGATCATGCTTCAAATAGTCGATCTGCTGCCAGCCGAGCTAGTCGAAGCCATTGGCCCTGCTCCCGGCGTTGGCCGGCCAAATTGGCAGCAACTCGCAGCCCTCATGGACAAGGTTGAGGAGCCTTCTGAGGTCTGCACCTATGCGGAGGGTTTGGGCCACCTGGCTTCGGAGGAACGCTTCAGGCAGACCCTGGCACATCTGAAGCCGATCAATGTGGAAGTGGGCAGTTACAATATGCTGTCGACACCCGACGGGAGCCGGCTTGCGCAGATCAAGAACAGCCAGTCGAAACTCGAAATCACAATCGACAAGAAGTCGGCGCCGGATTTCGCTGCCTTCTTGATAGAGCAACTGCCTGCGCTCTTTGAGGCGCATCAGACGGCCAAGCGCAACAAGAAGGACGTGTAACCCGCAAAAGAAAAGAGCCCCAAAACGTCGCCGTCTCGGAAGCCCTGATCTGTTTCTAGCACATCCAGATTCGCATTTCCGAGAATCATCGTCAAGAGTCTTTGGCATCGTTTTTGATGAGCGCTTTCCTTTTGCCTGCTAACAGGTGAGAAACGATGGAAACCGGAAATGTGACGACGCCTTTCGGGCGGCGGCCGATGTCGCTCGCGCTTGTGAGGCGGCAACAAGCCCTTGCCGAGATCAGGGCAGATAAAACCGTCGAAAAGTGGAAAGTGTTCCGAGACGCTTCCGCGGCCAAGGACCTGCTCGGCATTCAGTCGAACAGCCTTGCCGTCCTCGACGCACTCTTGAGTTTTTACCCTGACAATGAGCTGCGTCACGATGGGCAACTGATCGTCTTTCCCTCAAACGTTCAGCTGTCGTTGCGCGCGCACGCCATGCCAAGCTCCACGCTTCGCCGTCACCTTGCAGCGCTGGTCGACGTTGGCCTTATCGTTCGCAAAGATAGCGCGAATGGCAAGCGCTATGCCCGCAAGGACGCCGCCGGGGATATCGAAAATGCCTTTGGATTCGACCTGTCCCCTCTCCTTGCCCGCGCCGAAGAGCTTGCGATGCTGGCACAGCAGGTCATAGCGGAACGCATTGCGCTCAGGAAGGTCAAGGAGAACCTGACGATTTGCCGGCGCGATATCCGCAAGCTGATCTCGGCTGCGGTGGAAGAAGGGGCTAAAGGCGACTGGCAGTCGGTAGAGAGCATGTACGTTGCGCTGGTCAGCCGAATTCCGCGTGTCCCGACACTACCCGGGGTGTCGGACATCCTCGATGAGATGAGGATGTTGAAGGACGAGGTTCTCAATCGCTTGGAAACACAGGCTCCTCAAGACAATATGAGCGGCAATGATGCCCAGAGTGAGCGGCACTTACAGAATTCAAAAACCGACCCCTCACTTGAACTTGAACCTAGCTCTGAAAAAGAGCAGGGCGGAAAGGCAGAGAAAAATCGGGGCCCTCGGAGGGAGCCGCTAAAGGCATTCCCTCTCGGTGTCGTACTAAGGGCCTGCCCGCAGATCGGTCAGTACGGACAAGGTGGCGCGGGAATAGCAACTTGGCGTGATCTGATGTCGGCGGCGGTCGTGGTGCGATCGATGCTCGGGGTGAGCCCGTCTGCGTATCAGGATGCCTGCGAGATTATGGGTCCCGAAAACGCGGCCGTGGCTGTGGCCTGCATTCTGGAACGCGCGAACATGATCAACTCCGCCGGGGCCTATCTTCGAGACTTGACCAAGCGCACCGAGCGCGGCGAATTCTCCTTGGGGCCGATGTTGATGGCGTTGTTGAGATCTCAGGGACATGGGGATCTGCGGGCAGGCTGAGGTTGTTTGCAGCTGCAAACAGGTCATACGGCAGCGATGGTCGGCGCGTCACCAATGTGTTGTACAACTATGATCTGCCGCATGGCCGAGTGACCTAAGAATTGATGTGGGGTCATCCTTGCTTCTCAGTGAGCGGTCTGCACCAGCAAGCCCACAAGCTTTCAGGGATCTAGTCTGCGTGACGACGGGTCGAGCCTCCCGACTAGCCGGGACTCACTTCACCCAACCAACGCCCCCGATCCTATGGACCGAGAGCGTCGTGCAGGAGACGCGACATCTCTCGTGACACTTCAAGAGGCTTGGCGTCGCGTCTAAAAATAAAACTTCGCTGTCATCGGGATGTTCCGGTGACTTGTCAGCAACCAGATCGACAGCGATCGCGTCTGTTGCCGGACGAGCCGAGGGCGGTGCATTTTCGTTCATGCCCTGGCTCGCGGTAGGGTCAGCACTGCACGAACCCCGATTGTGCCCCGAAGCTGCAATCGGTGTCTCTCCTCCTGATGAGGAATAAGACTTCCCGGCAATTTCGCGAACCGCTAGCGGACGACGCGTGTGTTTTCTCATGATTGGAGGCAGCCGACGGCGAGGCCGGCCGATTACGGTTCGACACCATCCAGGACTAGTGAACGCAGCGTCGAGACGAGAGCGTCGCTGGTTAGTAGCTCGGGATCCAAGACGAGATCCGACCGGAAGCTGATCGACGGACTGCCGACGTAGGCCATGGACCAGTCGCCGAACGTGCGCCCGATGATCGGAACACAATCCAGCAGCGCCACGTTGCCGTGGCGCGGATCTTGCTGAATCCTCTCGAAGGTTGCCTCTACCGCAGTTTGCGGCCCCTCCAGGACCTGTCCGAAAAAGCCGGAGCTGAAAACGAGGGCACCGGTGACGTCGACGGCCGGATTGTTTCGTCGGCTAGCCGCAAGTATTCGATCAATTTCGTTGCGAAACGATGCCGGTTCGCGTCCAAGCCGATTGGAGCTGAGATAAGCCAACCTGTAGAGAGACATTGCCTAGCCTTTCGTTGCTTTTGCCAAAGATGTGGCGTCGCTTGCCGACAATGGTCGTCCGGTCAGGTAGCCTTGCGCCTGGGTGCATCCATCGCGCGCGACCAACCGAAGCTGATCTTCAGTTTCAACTCCTTCGGCAATGGTCACCATGCCAAGGCTTGCGCCGAGCGCAGTCACGGCCCGCACGATTGCCGCGCTGTCGGTGTTCGTTTCCAGCGTGGTGATGAACGACCGGTCGATCTTTATCTTGTCGAACGGAAACTTCTGCAAGTAGCTCAGCGACGAGTAGCCTGTACCGAAGTCGTCGATCGAAATCCTGATGCCCATCGCTTTTAGCTCTCGCAGAATGGAGAGGGTTAGATCCGCGTCTTCTATGAGCGCGCCCTCCGTAATTTCCAGATCCAGTCGCGAAGGAGGAAGGCCTGAAAAAGCCAATGCGGACGCCACGACGGAAATCAGGCCGCTGTTTCTCAACTGAACGGGTGAGAGGTTGACGGCGACGGTGAGCTCGTCCGGCCAGCCGGCCGCTTCGGTACAGGCGGTACGCAACACCCATTGTCCGAGCTGGTCGATCATGCCGACCTCTTCGGCCAGGGGTATGAACTCGATTGGCGATATCGGACCGCGATCTGACGTGGACCAGCGGACCAGGCTTTCAAAACCGACCAGGACCTTGCCTTCAATCCTGTATTGGGGCTGGTAGACGACCGAAAACTCCTTCAGCACGAGAGCGCGCCGGAGCGCCACCTCAAGCTCCCGGCGTCTCTGCGCCTCATCGTCGAGTGCGGCGGAAAACAAATGATAGGTTCCCTTGCCGTCCGACTTGGCCTTGAACAATGCAAGATCGGCCTTGCGGATCACCTCATCTGGCGCATCGTCGTTCAGAGAGATACCTACGCTGGCTCCGATTTGCACCGAATGGCCCCCGATGAGGTAGGTGCGGCTGACGATTTCGATGATTCTAGCCGCAAGCGACTGGGCCGCCTCTGGCTGGTTGCCCGAGCCCTGCACAAGGGCAAATTCATCGCCGCCGACGCGAGCCAGAAGATCGCCTGGCCCGATCATCTTGGCGATGCGGTCGCCGACACGCTTTAAAAGCAGGTCACCGACTGCATGACCGAGCGTATCATTGACCGCCTTGAACCTGTCGAGATCGACATAGAGCACAGCCGATCCTTGACCGGAGCTCGTGCCGTCACCGAGTTCAGAAAGCCTGCGCAGCAGGGCCGCGCGGCTGGCGAGACCGGTCAGGAGATCTCGCTGCTGACTGCCGGTCATTTCCACCACATAGGAGACATCCACGAACCGCAGGCTACGGCCCGCATGACTTTCGCCGAATTCCATCAGGATGGTCCTGCCGTCCCCCATTTCGAAGAGGTGGCGCTCGTGACCGCCCGCGACCGCAGCCATGATCGATCCTGTGGAGCCGGCCTTGATAAGACCGCTTTTCTCACAGCCTGCCAGGACGTCATCCAGCATTGCGCCGACTTGAAGTCGCCCGGCGAAGAACGGGACAGCCGGACCGCTGAAGGCCACGATGCTGCCATCCGATCGGAGCCTCAATCCGGGCGTTTCGAAGGTTTCAAAGAAGTCGGCGTCGTGCCAGCATCTCTTGTCAGCAACAGCAGTCATCGGGGACACCTGTGTTCAACGGCCAAAAGGCATTAGTCACCAAAGACCTTAATAAAGGCCACCGGTGCATGTCGCGACAGGTCGGCATAGTCCGAACACGAAGATGTTGGGCTTCCCAGATGCACGTCGCAGTCCGGCAGTAGCAGCTGAGACTGCCGCACGGACGGTTGCGACTTCCGGCCCGGCGGCAGTCTAAAACTGTTACCTAAGGTTGCGAATTCCGGTATCTGCCGGCGCGTCACGCCAACAGGTTTCGCATATTCTTTGGCGATGAAGCAGCTAGATTGCCTGCGCCGACATCTACCGCTGGCGCCTTAATTGCATGGTGGAGGCCCGTTTTAGCTCTCCAGGTTGCTGCTAGCTTGCTGATTCGGGTAAGAAGGTTGCGGATGAGGCGAATTTTGGCGGTCACGCCTCGCGGGATCTGCTATGCCATTGGAATTGTTGCCGCAGCCGTAGGATTTATCTCACCCAGTATCGCTGCCAGCGCGGATCTTGCGCGCGCGATTCGGCTCTTTGCCGTGCCCATTTCACACTCGAATGCAGCCGCGATCTGCTCGTAGGTGAGGCCGTCAAGGACCATCAGCAGTGCGTTCTTCTGGTGAAGCGGGAGGGTGGAGAGCGCCGACCAGACTTGCGTTGCATACAGTCCGGCCTCCTGATTACACCATCCGGTTGTCGTCAAGCTCTCGTCGACTTCAGCAACAAGGACATGGCGTTTGCGGCGGTTGACGTTATTGAGGAACGTATTTCTCATGATGGTAAAACACCAGCTTTTGAGACTTGTCCCGACGGTATATTGATCGAGATGGCCTAATGCTTTCGACAATGTTTCCTGGGCTAGATCTTCGGCATCTGCGGGATCCCTCTCGAAGCGATAGGCAAATCGCCGTATTGCAGGAACCAATGTCAGGACTTCCGCCTGCAGGGAATCGTTGACTGCTGTGTTCATTGCGGACTCCTCCGACCGACCCATCAACAATGACCATGAGCAAAGGGAGTTCCGCCCCTGTCCTATAGCGTACGGAGTTATCCGGTCGATAGTCGCACTGTGTGCAGCATGCGGCGTCCTTTATTCGGGGCGGTTCGGTCAGGGTGGGGAAGAAAGGAAATCACGAACGCAGAGATCGTACCGCACCCTGATGTTGGACAAACGACGTTACGCAACATTCAAAAGAATGCTCCCAAGTCGATGGTTGCGCTCAGGTTGTTCCGAAAGAGCTGGCACAGCCGCGCACTGACCGGCATGCCCAACGTCGCTTTTGACGATGAACCTGTCGGTCCGCGGCGTGCGGCCTCCTTGCACGGTGAGATTGGCCAGGTTGCCGCCCTCTAATTGGTCGCGCTCTCATTCCTCTTCTGCCTGTGGCCAGATCGCGAGCCCGATTTCGTGTGTGGTCGATCAGTTTAGTAGCTGACCTTCGTCCGCTCACGCCCTGCCCTCTGCCCGTAGCTGGCGGACGGGTGGGGTCTGTTCATCTGCGCTGGTGTTGACCGAACCGAGTTCCATGGTTCCTGGAAGTCCTATCGCGGCCACCAGATCACGATCGTCGACGTCATATACACAAAAACCATCAGCGTTGCCAGAAGTGCCCAAGCAACGAGGCTCCGCACCCAAGGAAAGCGGGTGCTCATCCTTCGATCATGACGGTTCATTTTCATTCTCCTTGCGCCTCGCGCGGGAAACGTCCTGAAGCGAGTATTGTTTCAAACGCTGTCCGCGTTGTCCTGCTCGGCCAATGAGACGGAAAATGGAACTCAAGGGCGACAGCGAACCAGCGGCCATTGCATTCGCCAGCCGCGACAGCGTGCTTGGGAACGGGCAGTGGCAAACGCGCGTTCCCACCAACAGCGCGACAACGCGCGTGGCGCCCTAAAGTTGTTTGCACAAGGACGTTGGCATGGAATTACCTTCAACGAGCCGCAAGGCGTGGTGGCACACGGCGACCGTCTATCAGGTCTATCCCCGCAGCTTCGCCGACAGCAACGGAGACGGCGTAGGCGACCTGCCCGGCATCACGTCCAAGCTTGAATATCTCAAGGCACTCGGCATAGAACTGATCTGGCTATCGCCCATCTATGCGTCGCCGATGGACGACGGTGGCTATGACATTTCCGATTACCAGGCTGTCGCGCCGGAATTCGGAACGTTGGCCGATTTTGACGACCTCGTTGCGCAGGCCCGTTCGCGCGGCATCGGCGTTGTCCTCGACCTCGTTGTCAATCACACCTCCGATGCCCATCCCTGGTTCGTCCAATCGCGCGCATCAAGACAGAGCGCCTATCGCGACTATTACATATGGCGCAAGCCCGCCGAGGGCGGTGGTCCACCAAACAAGCTGACCTCGTCTTTTGGGGGACCGGCCTGGACGCTGGACGAGCAGACCGGCGAATATTATCTGCATCTCTTCTCGCGCCGGCAACCGGACCTCAACTGGGCCAATCCAGACGTCCGCCACGAGATCTACCAGATGATGAACTGGTGGCTCGAACGAGGGATCGCCGGCTTCCGCATGGATGTCATCGATTATATCGGCAAGCAGGTGGATCAGAACATCGTGACGGACGGGCCGCATCTGCATGACTATCTTCAGGAGATGAACCGGGCGACCTTCGGTAGCCGGGACGTCATAACTGTCGGAGAGACGTGGAGCGCCACGCCTGGCTCCGCGCTGCTTTATTCCGGGCGCGCTCGCCAAGAGCTTTCGATGGTCTTCCAGTTCGAGCACGTGACGCAGCAATGGGACGAGATCTACGGAAAATGGCGCTCCCGACCCTTCGACCTGGTCAAGCTCAAATCGATCCTCGGCAAGTGGCAGTATGCGCTGGCCGAGGATGGCTGGAACTCCTTGTTCTGGGGCAACCATGATCTTCCCCGCGCCGTTTCCAAGTACGGTGACGTGAAGGGTTACCCGGTGGAGTCTGCCAAGATGCTGGCCACGGTCCTGCATCTTCTAAAAGGCACGCCCTTCGTCTACCAGGGCGAGGAGATCGGCATGACCAATGCCCCCTTCACCAAGATCGAACAATATCGCGATATCGAAACGCTTAACATGCACCGGCTTCATCTTGAGGCCGGCCTCTCGCCCGAAGACTTCATCAGGGGCGCAAATGAAAACGGTCGCGATAATGCAAGGACGCCGATGCAATGGAGCTCCGGCGCCAATGCCGGCTTCACCACCGGCATTCCCTGGATTGACGTCAATGAAAATTACGTAGCGATCAATGCCGAGGTCGCGATGTCCGACGAACACTCGATCTGGAACCACTACCGAAGGCTGATCCTGCTCAGAAAATCCCATCCGATCATCGTCTACGGTCGTTTCCAATCCTTTCTCGACCAGCATCCAGACATTTTTGCCTACACCCGTACGCTGGACGAGCAGCGGCTGACCGTACTGGCAAACTTTTCCGCTCGTACCATCACCCTTGATCTGCCGAACGAACTGCAGGGTTCGGGCCGCTGCCTCATCAGCAATTACGATCCGGTCCACAAGGTGGATGCGACAATGGAGTTTCGTCCATACGAAGTCTTTGCGATTCTGGCGCAGAGCAGGTCCTGACGGAACAAAAGCCTGAGACCGAGGTTCTCACGCCACCGGGCCGGAAGGACAGCCATGTCAGTATCATCACGCAAGACAGGCGATTTTCACAAGCGACGGGAACGGCGATATGGCGCTGGTTGCGAATGCCTGGCCGACACCGTTTCCTTTCGGGTATGGGCACCTGCACACTCGCAGGTCCGGCTTGTCTTTGATCAGGCAGGCGACCATGCGATGCAGCCCGAGGACGGCGGCTATTTTCGGCTCGATCTTGACGGGGTGCGCCCCGGGCAGCTCTATTGCTTCCGGCTTGGCAAGGCCGAGGATCTCCTGGTCGATCCCGCCTCCCGGTTCCAGCCTCATGGCCCGGATAGCTGGTCCATGGTTGTCGATGCTGCAGACTATTCCTGGCAGGACGGCGCCTGGGCAGGAGTCGAACCATTCGGACAGGTCCTATACGAGATGCATATCGGCACCTTCACGCCCGAGGGCACCTACAGGGCTGCTGCCAGCAAACTGCCGCTTTTGACGGAGATCGGCATCACGTGTGTGGAATTGATGCCGGTCAACGAGTTCTTTGGTGACTTCGGATGGGGCTATGACGGCGTTCTGCCATATGCACCGACGAGGACCTACGGCACGCCAGACGAGCTCAAGGCTTTCGTGGACGAGGCCCACCGACAAGGTATCGCCGTCATTCTCGACGTCGTCTACAACCACTTTGGCGCCGGCGAGCGGTTCGAGCGGTTCACACCCCATTATTTTACCGACCGCTATAAGAACGAATGGGGCAAATCGCTTAACTTCGACGGCGAGGAATGTGCAGGCGTTCGCGACTTCATCGCAGAAAATGCGGCCTTCTGGATTGACGAATATCATTTTGACGGCCTGAGGATCGACGCCACCCAGGCCCTCTTCGACAGCAGCGACGAGCATATCGTAGCGCTCATTGCGCGAAAGGCGCGAGCAGCGGCCGACCTGAGACCGATCTATCTCATTGCGGAAAACGAGCCTCAGGACACACGGTTGGTCATGGCCCAGGCCAGCGGCGGGTACGGGCTGGATGGGGTGTGGAACGACGATTTTCATCATTCCGCCACTGTCGCCCTCACGGGCCGAAACGATGCCTATTATCATGACCATAGCGGAAGCCCGCAAGAATTCGTGTCGGCGGCCAAATATGGATATTTGTTCCAGGGTCAACGCTACGATTGGCAGGACGCTAGCCGAGGGCGGCCGGGCCTGGATCTCCCGGCCCGCCATTTTATTCATTTCCTGCAAAATCACGACCAGATCGCGAATTCGGGAACGGGCCAACGCGTCGGTCGGCTCGCGTCGGCCGCGCGCATGCGGACGATCACGGCGCTCCTGCTCCTCGGCCCCCAAATTCCAATGCTGTTCCAAGGACAGGAATTTGGCGCATCAACGCCGTTTTTTTCTTTGCGGACCACCATGACGAGCTAGGATCGCTTGTACGCAAGGGGCGGCTTGACTTCCTGCGGCAGTTTCCGAACCTCCAGGACGAGGCCTTCGGCACCACCATGCCAAACCCCGCCGAGCCGTCCACGTTCGAAGCCTCCAAGCTTGACTGGAGCGAACGCGAACGTAACCATGCTCAGCTTGCGCTTCACAGCGATCTGCTTGCTCTACGGCGACGCACACCTGCCATTGCCGCAGCATCGCGATCCTGCCCCCGCACACAAGTCGATGGAAGTGTGCTTGGCCCTTCGGCCTTCCTTCTGCGTTATTTCACGCAAGACCCGGAGGAGGAGCGTCTGCTCCTTTTCAATCTCGGCAAAAGCCTACCGGTCAAAAGCCTTGCAGACCCGCTTTTTGCGCCGCCCCTCGATTGCCAGTGGTTCATGGAATGGTCGAGCGAAGACTTTGCATATGGTGGAAGCGGCATACGACCGGCAGACCTCCAACGACGATGGGTGCTTGACGCCGATAGCGCGATAGTCTTCGCACCACGAAAATGCGAAAGGAAGTCTGCGCCCGATGGGAAGTCCTTGCGGCATTGGCAAAAATCCGTGTCTTATCTCTAACCGCGCCTCGAAGCGGGCAAGGCATTAGCAATAAAACGTGCGGCAAGACGTCGGCGCCAGCGCAGCCGGCATTCTTCAGTTCGACCGGCCGCCACGAGATGGTTTTAACCGATCAGTTCGGCGAGCTGATGAAGACCGAGCAACTTTATAAGCCGGTCCCGCGCTCACGGGAGGCGTCCAGACCGGTTCGACGGCCGGACTTTTTCAGAGTGGCCATCGGGATCCATTGGTCTGTCCCGGGCAAACGAACCTGCCAGTAAGCCCATCCGTTCAGGTTTGGTGACCGTCCCATCCGGTTGACCGCCAATGCCCTTGCCGCCTGCGAAAGCGTCGTAAAGTGTCGACCATTGACCACGAGTTTTCCGTTGAGGAAGCAGCCAACGAACCTCTGCCTCCCCGCCATATAAGACATCCGGGCTTCCGACCCATGCGGGACGCTGACGCCCTCCGACTGCCAGTCCATTTCCGCCTCAACTGACCGATCGGCCGCTGCTGCCTCAGTTTTCATCAAGTCTCTCACCATTCCCATTGAAGCAAGCATATCTCCTTGTGCAGCAAGCGGACGCATCTCGGCTGCAGGATCCGCGTGCCTATCTATGTCGCGACAGGCAATTTCCAAGATCTGGGGGTGGAGCTTTGGCCCTGCCGTGTTCGGGTCCGGCCGACCTTGTCCAGTCGGGCCTGCTGCCCCGGCCGCATTCCCTGCCCACTATCCCTTCCATGTGATGATTGTGAGCTGATTGGGGCGCCGGCCAACCTGCGTCATCTTTCCATATAACCAGCAAGCTCTTCGGGCGATCCTTCGGGAAAGGCGGCCTTCAGGTGCTCCAGAAATGCCGACACGCGTGCATTGAGGAGCCGCCGCGTCGGATAGAGTGCCCAGAGGCTGGTTCGATGTCCCTGCACCTCGCCCCACGTGACAAGGGTACCGGCCGCGATCTCGGAACTGACGAACGAGAGCGGCAGAGGCGCGGCGCCGACCCCTGCGCGAACAGCGTCGCGCACCATGAAGAATGAGGAAAGGCTTAGGATCGGCCTTGCTGCGATTTGCGACAGTCCATCCGGGGTAATGACGTCCCAAGTTTCGGCGCTAGCCATCGGTCCACGAACGATAGCGGGAACAGCATCGTCTGTGCTCGGGCGAGCAAGGGCCGGATTGGCGACGACGACGAGGCGATCGTGTAGGAAGACGCGCCCGACGAGGCTTTCGTCCGGCTTCGGATTGACACGGATGACTAGGTCGTAAGCCTCTTCGACCATGTCCACCGCCCTGTCTTCCGTCGTGACCTGGAGGTGAACGGCGGGATATTTCGCGATGAACCCGGCTGCGAGCTTTCCCATTGCGGTCTGCGAAAACAAAAGCGGCGCACTGATGCGCAAGTGCCCGCGCGGCGTCTGCGCGCCTGATGCGATCTCCTTCGCCGTTTCGTCGAGCTCAGTCAGCAGAGCGCCGGTGCGCGCAAAGAGTGTCCGTCCCTCCTCCGTCAGCGTCAGTAGGCGCGCGCCACGCTCAAACAAGCGCACACCAGCGCGTCCGACCCCTCCGTGCCGGGCAACCAGGTTGAAATCGGAGAGTGCGACAAGGTCCATGTGCGTTCCACCTGCGAGACGATCTGTCCAGAATTGGCGTCTATTGGTGCGAATGTGGATCGTTATGCTGATCTCTGTCAACGGAAACCAACTGGAGTCAAACCATGACCATACTTGTTACCGGTGCCACCGGTCGGGTCGGCCGCCGCGTCGTCGATCAACTCCTCGCCCGCAACGCCACCGTGCGCGTCCTCACCCGCGACCCCTTGAACGCCCGCTTACCGGCCAGCGTGGAGATCGCCCACGGAGACCTGCTTGATATCGACGCCATGCGCAGGTCCTTGAATGGCATTGACACGCTCTTCCTGCTGAATGCCGTCACCGGCGATGAATTCGCCCAGGCGATCATCTCGCTCAATATCGCCCGGCAAGCGGGTGTGCGTCGGATCGTCTATCTGTCGGTGTTCGACGCCGATCGCGCGGTCAACGTGCCGCATTTTGCGGTCAAGTGGGGTGCAGAGCGCATGCTCCATGATATGAACTTCAGCGCCACGATCCTGCGCCCGACCTATTTTATCGATAACGAGGTCATGATTAAGGATGTTATCCTCGACCACGGTATCTACCCGATGCCGATCGGCAGCAAGGGTATTGCCATGGTGGATACCCGCGATATCGGCGAGGTAGCGGCGATGGAACTGATCCGACGTGACCAAGGCCCCGAGACATTGCCGGTTGAAACGATCAACCTGGTGGGGCCTCACACGCTTACTGGCGCGAATGTGGCGTCGATCTGGTCCGACCTGCTTGGGCGCCAGATCGTCTATGCAGGCGATGACCCGGGTCCATTCGAGCAGAGACTTTCTGCCGGCATGCCGAGATGGACAGCCTACGAGATGCGCCTCATGGCCGAACGCTACGTCAGCGACGGCATGATACCAAAAGAGGGTGATGTCGAGCGACTGACGCGGATGCTGGGTCGTCCGTTACATTCCTACCGCGACTTCGCAGGTGAGATCATTGCCGCAGCCTGAGACGCTGCAGGCATGATGCTGGACCATACTCTCGGCGCTGGCGGCAGACGCCAGCGCTCCGCAGGGCTCGCAGCCCCATTTGCTGCCTTCGCTTGGGCAAGATCCTGATCCTGACTGAGATCCAGATCGCCCCAGATCGATGGTTTGTGCGTCAGCGACCTTGATTTCCTGCTCTGCCTGATTTCGACGATGAACGGTCTGGTCTTGCGCATCTATCCTCCGCGGGCAAACCTTCGGCAACGACAGCCGTGGTATCGGCCATGGGAACGGCGCCTGCGCGTAAATGTTCCATGGCGCAGCACGGAACGGTACGATCAATCGGTGGTGCCTGATCTGGCCGATTGATCTAGGCGGCCAGGCGAAGACTGACGTGCCGACCTTGACGCCGAGGCCTCAAATAGCCATTTCACCGCCGCCGGCCCAGAGGATAACCATGCGCGACTTTGTCAATGCCACATTCGGATCGTTGGAACTTGCGGTAATCGCCGAGGCACTGGAGGAGTGGCGGGTTAAAGCAGGGGTCAGTCGTCAAGCCCCTGAATTTGAGATCGCCGCCGCCGCTATCATGACGCTGTTCCGTCAGGGTCACAGAACGCTCCCCGCCTTGCGGGCCGCCATGAGCGTCCATAAATGGCTTTCCGAGGACATGCGATTTCTTTCCAGCTCGTATTGTCGAACTGATTCTGGTGACGCGAGGGGCTCTTTACCTGCCATATCCGCCAAATCCGCAGGGACATAGGTAAACCTGCTCTCCTCAACGATCTGCAGGAATGCGCCGAAGCGTATGCCAGCGTACAGAAAATCATCTGCAAAATCATAATGCTATAGAATCGGCAGCCGTCGGGGAAAGCACAGGGCTGGGCGGTCGCAGCATTCGCTTGCGCCCGTAGTCGAGGCCATGCACATTTCTGAGAACGCTTACAATGGCAATCGCCTTCTCGCGCGCTTGCCCGACCATGAAATTCAAAATATAGCGCCAGCGCTTCACCCGGTTGATCTGCCACGCGGCACCGTCATTGTCGGCGTCGATCGCGTCATCGATCACGTTTACTTCCTCTGTCGCGGCATCGGATCGGTCGTCGCGGTTTCAGCGGACGGGCTGAGAGGAGAAGCGGGCATGTTCGGTCGCGAAGGCTTCTCGCCGACATCAGCCGGCGTGGGTGGCACGATCAGCATTCACGAGGTCCTAATCCAGATCTCCGGATCCGGTTTTCGAATGTCGCTTGCAGCTATGCATTCCTTGATTAATCAAAACCCGGTCTTTGCCAATCTCCTGGCGCGATTCATTCAAAGTCTCGTCTCGCAGATCTCTTTTACAGCTTTTTGTAATGCCAATTACCAGGTCGGGGAACGTTTGGCCCGTTGGTTGCTAATGTGTCACGATCGCATGGATGGAGATGAAATCACGCTCACGCATGATTTCATCTCGCTCGTTCTGTCGGTTCGAAGGCCGAGCGTAACGAACGCGATCCATGTCCTGGAGGGCAGGAAGCTTATCCTTGCAGAGCGCGGTCGCATCACGATCCGGGATCGAAAGGGGCTGGAAGACTTTGCCGGCGGCGCTTATGGAAAGCCGGAGCAGGAATACCGACGGCTCATTGGCGAAATCTAGGCCCCAGCATCCACCGCGTCGGTCGCCCCCTGTGCTCTAGCCGGGAAGAAGGCGCGCTTGTCAGAAGACACCCTGCATCAGGCGACGGTACGCTTCCTCGGGCTTGCCGTAGGCATCCTTGGCGAATTCTTCCAGCCCGGATCTGTTTCGAATGGTGATCATGGCGCGATCGGCTCGAATAAGACCGTTACCCTCCAGCATGTGAAGGGATGTCGTCACGCTCGGGCGGCGAACCGCCAGCATGAGAGCGATAAACTCATGGGTAAGGGCTAGCTCGTGTCCGGAAACCCTATCGTGGCACATGAGCAACCAACGGGCGAGCCTTTGGTTGATATCGTGAATCGCGTTGGAAATGGCTGTATAAGCCACCTGGACGGAAAAAGCCTCGGTTGATCGAGCGAGCAGCCTGGCGAAGTTTCGGTTCTGCTCCATCCATTGGCAAAATCGGGCGGAATCGATTCGATAGCCCTCACCTTGAACTTGGACAGAAACATCATGCGCGCTTAACGCCACGCCAGCAGCAGCGCTCGTCGGCACGAAGCCGTTAAAGCCAAAGAGGCCAGCCTCTGCCCGATGTCCTTCCGGCGTTGTGACGACGACCGAAGCGATACCAGAGGCCGGGAAATAGACGTGATCGACAAAGCCGCCAGCGCTCGTCAGCTTCAGCCCGCGAGGCAGGTCGACGTGCTCGAATTCGGCCGTAAGCTGCGTATAATCTGGCTCCGGCAACAAGGCCAGAAGCTTGTTTCGCATCAGGGACTGCTTGGGAAGGCCCACGGTTTCTCCTTCGGCAGTATCGGCGCCGATCGCAGCATCATTGTGACTGGTTGATCGCGTGAGGAGCCGGTTGTCCTTGCTGCTTTTCCGGCGTGAACACGAAGAAGTAGAGGCCCGCGATCGCCAGGGCGGCGATAAACAGAACCACAATCAATGACAGCATGCCGTGTGAAGCGCGACGATCGGTGTTCCGACGAGTGGTGTTTTTCATGGCGCTCCAACCGCGCCCCACCGCGAAAGTTCCGGGCTTTGAGGCAAAAACCGCAAAACCCGCCTCCACCAGTCACCGGTACGAAACAGGACAGGGCGGGAACTATCGAGCCTCATGCGGATTAAGACGCTCGCAACACCACGAGGCGGAAACATGACACAATCAAAGCTGGAAATCTTGCCGGGCGAGCATACGCGTCTTGGCGCAAATTGCGACGACGAGGGCGTCAATTTCGCTGTGTTCAGCGCTCATGCGCAGCGTGTAGAACTCTGCATCTTTTCGGACGACGGAAAATCAGAGGTCGAACGCCTTGTTCTGCCGGAATTCACCAATGAGATCTGGCACGGTTACGTCCCCCGACTGAAACCAGGTAGCCTTTACGGTTTGCGTGTGCATGGGCCTTATGAGCCCCAGAACGGTCATCGCTTTAACGCCAACAAGCTGTTGATCGATCCCTATGCAAGGGAGTTGGTCGGGGACATCCGCTGGGGGCAAGCCCAGTTCGGCTACCAGATGGACAGCGACGACAAGGATCTTTCCTTTGACGAAAGCGACAGCGCCGCATTCATGCCGAAATGCAAGGTAGTGGATCCCTCCGCTTATGACTGGGGAAATGACACCGGGCCAGCTATCCCCTGGGCCAGGACGATCTTTTACGAGACACATGTCAAGGGATTTACGCAACTGCACCCGGCTGTGCCCGAAAAGCTTCGCGGCACGTTCGAAGGGCTTGGGCAGCGGGCAATCGTTGACTACGTAAAGAGCCTTGGCGTCACATCGATCGAACTGCTGCCGATCCACTGGTTTGCCGATGATGCCCATCTTCTCGACAGGGGTTTGAGAAACTACTGGGGCTATAATAGCCTCGGCTTCTTCGCGCCGGCCTCCCGTTATTTCGGCCCGCAAGGCATTGCCGGTTTTCGTGACATGATCCGCGCCTTCCATGACGCCGGCATCGAAGTCATCCTCGACGTCGTCTATAACCATACGGCCGAAGGCAACGAGTTGGGACCTACCCTGTGCTTCAAGGGCATCGACAACTTTTCCTATTACCGCACCATGCCGGACGAGCCGCGCTACTATATCAACGACACCGGAACCGGCAACACAGTCAACACCTCACATCCCCGCGTGCTGCAGATGGTCACGGATTCATTGCGCTATTGGGCGCAGGACATGCATGTCGACGGTTTTCGCTTTGATCTCGGCACCATCCTCGGTCGCGAGCCCGAAGGTTTCGACCAGCGCGGAGGGTTCTTCGACGCCGTCGGCCAGGACCCGGTCCTGGCGAAGGTCAAATTGATCGGCGAGCCCTGGGACATTGGCCCGGGCGGCTACCAGGTTGGAGGGTTCCCGCCGGGATGGGCGGAGTGGAACGACAAATATCGCGACACAGTTCGTGACTATTGGAAGGATCAGGATGGAACCACGCAGGACTTTGCCGCGCGCGTTCTCGGCTCCGGCGATGTCTACGACCTGCGCGGACGACGACCATGGGCAGGCGTCAATTTCATCACCGCCCATGACGGCTTCACGCTGAACGATCTCGTTTCCTATAACGACAAGCATAATGAGGCCAATCAGGAGGACAATCAGGACGGTCACAGCGACAATCGCAGCTTCAATTACGGCGTGGAAGGACCGACCGAGGACGAGGGTATCAACCTCGCCCGAGAGCGACAGAAACGCAACCTGCTCGCAACGCTCTTCCTGTCGCACGGAACGCCCATGCTGCTCGCCGGCGACGAATTCGGCCGCAGTCAGATGGGGAACAACAATGGTTACTGCCAGGACAGCGATCTCAGCTGGGTGCACTGGGACGGCCTGCCTGCAAGCGCCGAAGTGCTGCGCGAATTTACAAAAAAACTAATTGCATTGCGCCATGCACAGCCGATCCTGCGACGCGAGAACTGGCGCGATGGCATGGTCGTCTCCTGGCTCAATCCCGGTGGCGGGGAGCAGACCGACGAACAGTGGGCTGATGCCGGCAGCACAACGATCGGCCTCAGGCTGGAGCGACGCCAGACAGAACGAGACAGCGGACTGTGGGAGGACGTGTTGATCCTGTTCAACCCACATGATGGCGATGTTTCCTTCTTGCTTCCGCAAATAGACATCGGTTGGACTGTCGTGCTTGAGACGGCCGATCCGGACGGCTACGCCCGACCGGTCGGCGGATCGAACTACCTTCTGACCTCACGCAGCCTCGTGGTCCTGAAGGCAGGCAACGGTGGCGATCATGACTGAATACGACTTTGGCCCCCGTATCGCCGGGGAGGCCGTGCATTTTCGCCTTTGGGCGCCCCTCCAGACCGAGGTCTTTCTGGCGATCGAGGGCGGCGAAACAGTTCCGATGACACGCTTTGACGATGGCTGGCACCGCTGCCAGATCGAAGGCGCGGCGCCAGGAACTGCCTATTCTTTCATCCTACAGGACGGTCTGTCCGTTCCCGATCCGGCTTCGCGATACCAGCCGCGTGATGTACACGGCCCGAGCGAAGTCGTCGATCCTAACGGCTTCCAATGGAAAACCGGGAACTGGAGCGGTCGCAGCTTGGAGGACCTCGTCCTTTATGAGCTGCACGTCGGCGCATTTACCCCCGAAGGAACCTTCGCCGCTGCCATCGATCGCCTCGACCATCTAAAATCGCTCGGCGTGACCGGTATACAGATCATGCCGATTGCCGATTTTCCCGGTCGTCGCGGTTGGGGCTACGATGGGGTGTTGCCTTACGCGCCGGACAGCAGCTACGGCCGTCCTGAAGAGTTGAAACGGCTCGTCGACGAAGCCCATGCGCGCGACATCTGTGTTTTCCTGGACGTGGTCTATAATCATTTCGGCCCGGATGGAAATTACCTGCCGCTCATGGTGCCGCTTTTTACGGAGCATCATAAGACGCCCTGGGGCAACGCCGTCAATTATGACGGGGAAGGTTCCCGGCTGATCCGGGAGTTCGTCGTTCAAAACGCCATCTACTGGATCAGCGAGTTCAGGTTCGACGGTCTTCGCCTCGATGCGGTTCACGCGATCAAGGATGGCTCCAAGGAGCACCTCCTCCACGAGTTGGCGAGGCGCGTGCGCTCGGCAGCCGGTGAACGAAAGATCCACCTTTTCGTCGAGAATGAAGACAATGATGCTTCGCTTCTCGAGCGTGACGACGAGGGCCGGCCACGGTTCTATTCGGCGCAGTGGAACGACGATGTCCATCATGTCCTGCACGTTGCCGCAACCGGAGAAACTTTCGGCTACTATGCCGATTATGCGGATGAAATGGAAAAGATCGGGCGAGGATTGGCGGAAGGTTTCGTGTTCCAGGGGGAGCACATGCCCTATCGTGGAGACGAACGGGGAACGATCAGCAAACATCTGCCGCCCTCGGCATTCATCTCATTCATTCAGAACCATGACCAGATTGGCAACCGGGCCCTCGGCGACCGCATGGTCGCCAGCCGGCCCGTCGCCGCGCTTCAGGCTATTGCTTGCGTCTACCTTTTGTGTCCGCAAGTGCCGATGATCTTCATGGGGGAAGAATGGGGTGCTGAAGAGCCCTTCCCCTATTTCTGTGACTTCAACGACGATCTCAACGAGAAGGTCAGGGCGGGCCGCCGCCAGGAACTCTCTCGCCTGCCTGGTTTCGACGCCGACGACTTGCCGGACCCGACAGCGGAAGCGACCTTCACCTCGGCGAAACTCGACTGGACGAAACGCGAAACGGACAGAGGCAGACAGTGGCTGGATTTTTATCGTGGCCTGATTGCGTTGCGCCGGAAGCACATCGCACCGACGGCGACAGGGGCAACCGTTAGCGCGCGATATCACGCGTCAAACGGGGGCGGCCTGAAGGTCGAGTGGCAACTCTTTGATGGGCGAAAGCTGCAGCTTCGTGCCAACCTCAGCGAACAGGCTGACAAGACAGATGAAGCGGCAGACGACGAGCAGATTTTCTTCCAGTTCGGCTCGTTCGTATCGGGTCGGATGGCTCCATGGTCGGTCGTCTGGTCCCTGGTCAGGAATGAGCGATGGCAGCCTGGATAGCGCTTGCCTCGCCGCAGCCTGTCTTTGCTTGGACGACAGTCAAAAGATCCGCCGGGGATCAGGCAAGGCCCGTTAAACGCGCCATGTCGGATCCCTCGAGTGCCGGCGTCTTCACCATCGCGTCGATCCCGGCGGATTCAACGGGCCTCGACAGGAAGTATCCCTGGATCTCGTCGCAGCCAAGCTCGGCCAGTCGTCTGCTCTGGCACGCCGTCTCTATTCCCTCGGCCGTGGTCTTCAGGCCTCGGGCATGGGCCAGGTCGACGATCGCATGGACGATTGCTTCGTTGCTGCCGGCATCACCCATCTGATCGATAAAGCACTTGTCAATTTTGATCCGGTCGACGTCGGGCGCTTGAAGCCGGCCGAACGAGGAGAAGCCGGTGCCGAAGTCATCGAGCGCGAAGCGCACGCCGAGCCGCCTCAAGGCCTCGATATTGCGACGGCATGTTCCGTCATCGTCGATCACGGCGCTCTCGGTAATCTCAATTTCAAGCCTGCGGGGATCGAAGGCGTGCCTGTTGAGCGCAGCGGTGACACGCAGCGCATAATTGTCATGGCGAAGCTCGATTGGGGATGCATTGACGGCTAGACCGAGGTCCGGCCAGCGCTTGGCCGCATGGAGCGCCGTTTGAAGCACGAGGTCGCCCAGCCGGTCGATAAGGCCCGCCTCTTCAGCAATCGGAATGAAGACGTCCGGGAAAATCATCCCCTTGGTGGGATGTCGCCAGCGGGCAAGAGCTTCCACCGAGATCATCCTGTTGTTGCCGGCCAGGTAGACGGGTTGGTAATGGACCTCGATCTGGTGGCCCTCTGAAAGGGCCGTGCGCAGGTCTTGCTCCAAGGCGCGTCTAGCGCTGATAAGGCCCTCCATGTGCTGCCCAAAGATCGCGTAGCGGTTTCGTCCTGCCGCCTTGGCGTGATAGAGTGCGATGTCGGCTTGGCGAACGATCGCCTGTGCATCGCTGGCCGCGGCCTCTGCGAAGGCAATACCGATCGTAAGCCCGATCAGGATCGGCTGCCCATCTATTTCGAAGGGCTGGCGGATCGTGCCGATCAGCTTCTCCGCAAGCGCCTCGACGGCGTCTCGTTGTTCGGCCGGCGCCACGGCCGTGAATTCGTCGCCCCCGATGCGCGCCAAGAAGACATCAACCCCTGCAACCGCGCTCAGGCGCTTCGCCACCTCTGCGATAAGCTTGTCGCCGGTCGGGTGTCCGAGCGTGTCGTTGACCTGTTTGAACCGGTCGAGATCGAGGAACAGCACTGCAGCCTGCCCCGCCGCCAGGCGCCGTGGTACTTCCGCGGTAAACGAGGCCCGGTTTGGCAAACCTGTCAGGCTATCAAAATGGGCAAGATGAAATAGCCTGCTCTGGCTGTCCATGAGCCGCGCGGAACGTCTCTGCAGCACCAGCGCAAAGCCTGACACCACGGCAAGCAAGAGCAGGGCACCTGCGACAAAGACCGGCTCCGTTTTCCTGAGCGCGCGCGTTCCCGGCCGGAACGGCGTCCAGCTGAAAAAGCCGAGAGGATCGCCGGCGGTCGATTTGATGGGATAATAGAGCCGTTCGGCGTGACTACCCTTGGCGCGCTCATAACGCATATCCGCAAAGAGATATTCTGCGCCCATCGTCTGAGCGAAGTCACCATCGAGATAGCGCAGCGCTACATGGATTGCTTCGGTGCCTTTGACCTGTGCCAGATCTCCGGTGTCGGATATGACAGGTTTTGCGCTCAGGATGGCCGGCCTTCCGGAGATCGCGACGATTTCAGACTCTCCGATACTCAACGTCTGTTCTGTCTTGCCCTGCTCATCTCCCCGAGCCAATCTCTGCCGGAGCTTGCCGGCCAATGGGACGACATAGGTGTCGACCTTCGAAAAAGCCTCGGCTGCGGGTGCGTCGGAAGATAGGAAAAGATCGGCGATCCGCTCGCATCGAGGACGAAAGCACCATCATGGCCGAAATAGGTCTGCATCCACCGACCAAGGTTGGAATCGATCTATTCCTGGTCGCGCGCGGCAACCTTGCGCACGGCGTCGTCCCAGACGGTGGCGCTTTCCTGGTCGTGAGCGATCGCCGCTTGCTGTTTTCCGACAGTCACGTCGACCAGCCGCTCCTGGCGGGCAATCGACATCTGATCAGATTGTCTGGTGGCCCACAGCATCGTGGCGTAGATTCCGCTGAGGATCGCGCCCGCAAACAGGCTCGGCAGGACGATCCGCATCGGCAGACGGGTCTTAATGAATTGCATTGCTGTCGCTCGCATACCAGTGACGAGAGCAGTAACCGCGACCGGTTAATAATATGGGACAATGCTAATGTACGGAAGCGTACGTAAGGACCGATAAGCCGCGGGGCGTTGCAAGAGGACAACTGACGCGAGCTCGGCCTTGCCCGTCGAGTGGTCGGCGATTTTCCTTGCCGGCGCAACCTTTTGATTGACCGATAGTTACGTTGGCATGAGCAATACCGAGGCAAAGACCAGCCGGAGCATGATCAAGTTCGTGCTCACCATCTTCATCATCGCGATCCTTGTCGCACTCACCTATCTCCTGTTTTACACGCCCGGGGAACCGACCCCTGTCGCGCAGAGCGTGAATGAAGTTGCCCGCTGATCCTCACGAGCCAGCGGGGTGCATTCTTCTCAAATCGGTCCGGAACGCCTGAGGGCGCCGGTCAAGGCTGCCTAGGTCGTGCGAAGACAGGATCGGCGGCCTCATGGAAAATGACGTTCCCGCATGCCTCATTTCCGAACCGGGTATCTCGGCAAATCCATTGCACGTTGCACTATTGTCTGGTCGACCCGCGGTCGCAGCACTGGAAGCCGCCACTTTTTCGATGCCACGAGCGTAGCCTAGATCATTCCGGAGGGCTTCGTTCGGTTATGGTCGCAGCCGCCCGGTCAATGCTTCCGCCTTTACCGCGCCAGCCTGCAAAGCGCCGTGCAATCAATCGCCTAAGATCTGGAACCTTTTGCTTTTCTTGAAGTTTGTGTTGGGCAAACGAGGAGACAATCATGCACAAGATCGCGCTAGTTTCGCTTGGCCTGCTGCTTTCGCCAATCGCCGCTTTCGCCCAGAGCGAAACCCCGGCGACGTCGCAGACCACACCGGCCGTCAACACTGAACACAATCCTGGCGCCCCGGTCGCTGGCAAGAATAGTTTCACCGAAGACCAGGCCAAGTCCAGGATTGAAGCGGCTGGCTATACCGATGTTTCAGGCCTCAAGCTCGATGACCAGGGCGTATGGCGCGCAAGTGCCAAAAAAGACGGCAAGGAGTCCGGCGTCTCTCTGGACTTCCAGGGCAACGTGACAATGGCCAAGTGACACTCAAGAACCAGATCGAGGATAGGAACATGCAGACGATTACGGGACTCTATGACAGCTACGACGATGCCCGGGCCGCCGTTCGGGCGCTGGAAGATGCAGGCATATCTTCGGACGATATCAGCATTGTGACGAATAAGGCCAATGGTGCCGAGGTGGAGGGACAGGGAAGCTATGCTGCCGAAGGCGCGGGCACAGGCGCAGGCGTCGGTGCGGTGGCCGGTGGCGCGGGTGGTCTACTTACGGGTCTGGGCCTGATGGCGATACCGGGGGTTGGACCAGTGGTGGCTGCGGGCTGGCTGGTGGCCACCGCCGCTGGTGCAGCTGCAGGCGCAATTGCCGGCGGCGCGGTCGGCGGGATGGTCGGAGCAATGATCAAAGAGGGTGTTCCCGAAGAAGAAGCAAACTTCTACGCTGAAGGCGTCCGCCGCGGCGGCTCGGTCGTTACCGCAAGAGTGGACGAAACTCGGCTTTCTGAAGCCAGGACGATCCTTCATCAGTCTCGGCCCGTCGACTATAACGCACGCCGAGCCAGCTATCAGGCGCAGGGCTGGAGCCGCTTTGACGAGACCGCGCAGCCCTACACGCGCGAGCAGATCGATGCGGAGCGTCAGCGATACGGCACGAACCGCCTATAAGCGATAGCGCATTTCCCAGATCTGGCGGCTGTCGCGCGGCCGCCAGTCATTTCGGGCGAGATCACGGTGCCAAAGCGTGCATGGATCACGGGAAACGCCTTTGCCTGTGTTCAAGCCACGTGCCGACGCTTCTTTTCTGGCCCGGCGACTACGCTTCATGAACGACACAAATCCTCCTCCCTTCCGCCTGTCACTCGCATACCGAGTGCTCGATCGTTTGCGGCCGGTATGACGTCGCCGATGCCGGCTTCGTCTCAAGCACGATCTCAGGATTGCCGGTTCTATATGACAGCGTTCCATATCTCGATAGGCGCGCCTCTTCTCAAGAACCGTAGGACCATCAGCCGGCTGAACGTCAATGAGTGCTTCAGACGGAAGAACGGCGCCTCGCGTGTTTTCGGCAGGGCCGAAGATGACATGTCGGAGGCTAGCCGGCCTGTCCTCAAGATCATTGCCGGCCTTCGACAAACATGATCAGCATCCTGCCTCTCTCGACATTCAGCTTCTTCGGGGACCGGTCTTGTCTATGCCTATTCGATCGCGGAGCGCTCCGCAAACGCTCTCGCCAGGCTTTGGCGGACAGCGCTGTCGGCGAAGGGCTTTACGATGACGTCGAGCGACCCTTCGCGGCCAGAGCCGACGGCCCCTGGCGCGCCAGTGACGAAGATCACCTTGATCTGAAAACGGTCGATCAGTCGGCGCGCCAATGCAGCACCGCTTGGTCCGTCCGAAAGACTAAGGTCGACAAGTGCGGCATCCGTCCGCGGAGCATGGGCAAGAGCCTGCTCCAGCGTCGTAACGACCCCAATGACCTGATGCCCCTCCTCCAGCACGATCCGCTCAAGGTCCGCCGCAATGATCGGCTCGTCTTCGACGATAAGAACGCGCATTCATTCCTCCCTGACTTCACGCTGCCCGTCCCGTCATTTCCCTGTCACGGCATCCTTAACGATAGACGTCCGCAAGCGGGGCTCGGCAGCCGGCGAGCGACCGAATCCATAACCTGCACAGACATTGACTGTTCCCATTCCTCAAAGCGTTCAAAGAGATATTTTGCGGGCCGGATGAGGATCGGCATGTCGCAAAACGTTAGGTGCCGGCTTGAAAACTGCTTTGGTGCGCGCCAGAGCTGTCGCGGCGCCCCGCTTGCTGTATGTCAGGGGCCTGGATCGAATTATGCCGGCCGTCGCGGCTCGCACACTCATCGCACCCACCGGCCCGGCAGGAACTTCTTACGCTTTTCCTGATTAGGCGCTTATCGGCCTTGTGGCTGCGATGTAAAGGACAGAAGGTGAGATTGCGGTACGAGTTGGAAAATTCGAGCACTAAAGCGAGACGAGGTTAAAAGCCAATGGGCGCCGAAATCAATCGCCTTCTGGACGGCAAGCGCGTCCTGATTGTCGAGGATGATTACTTCATTGCCGACGAGACGCGACGCGCTTTGGAAAGCGCCGGGGCAATCGTCATCGGCCCGGCCTCGTCAGTTGAAAGCGCCCTCGCCCTGATCGATACCACTACGCCTGATGGCGCCATCCTCGACATCAGACTGGACGGAGAGCTGGTGTTCCCGATCGCCGAGCGGCTCCAGGAGACCTGGATTCCGTTCGTCTTCGCAACTGCCCATCTGGGAATCAACATCCCGGAGCGGTACGGCGGTTATTACCTCTCCGCCAAACCAAGCGCACTGGATCAGATTGCGATTGCGCTGTTCAAACCTCGCTCTGGCGATCATTGAGCGGGGCGTTGTTTTAGCTTCTATGCCGGATACGTTTAATATGTCCGGTCTTGATGGCGTTTGGCGACGAGGTTCCTCATCATCCTGCTGTCGATATGCGTGCGTGCCGTCAGGCGAATTGACGAGCGGCCCCTCTGAGATTGGCAGCACCAACCCTGAGCGTGCGGCGGGGAACTGATCGCTCAGCACAGTCGTGTAAGGCTCGCGCTGCTATCTGGGCAAATCCGGGCAGGGATTGTCCTGGCTCCATTTGGATTAGTGGGAACAAGTCGTCCTGGCCGAGGTTGCGTCCACGTGAGACGATGGGTCCCCCACTTCCCGACCTCCGGTCCGATACGGCGTCGCCTCCACCTAGATGCCCTCTGGCATTGCTCCCGGCCAGGGGGCATCGCAAGTCGCAGATGACTGAAGTGCGGCTGCAGATAAGCGCTGGGGGTTTAAATCGTGCCGAACCGGGTTGCCCTTGTGATCCCTTCATCGTTCACTCGTATGACTGTCAATGACGGTTTGTGGCTCTTCCGACTGACCTTGATCTTCGTTCAGGGTATTTGCGCCCCGGCCGAGGCTCCTTTTGGACGGTGCCTCGCCAGCAGTCGTATAGCTTGTCACTCGGGCCCGGCCGAGACGTGCGTTGGTATGGATCCTCCTTGCACTCAAGCATCGGAGACCAGAGCCGTCCGGCTCTATTATCAGCGATGAAGGGCGTGGGGTGACGGCTGGAGGCGCCTCTGATCGAACCGGCAGCGCTCATGACATCGAAACGAGGATCTGAAGGCTTGGGCGTGGCCGCTGGCCTTGAGAGAAGGCAAATCAGCTGGAGGAGCAAGCTGCTCCTCCAGCTGGATCACGTTAATTGTTGTGGGCCGAGCAGGCCTCGTCCATCGGCGTTGCGTTGCTGCTGCCGCCCTGCGTCTGCAGGTTGCCGGTGCCAGTGCTGCTGGCGGCTTCGTTGCCGTTGCAGTTTGCCTTGGCTGAACCATTGGAGGTAGTGCTGCCGGTCGTGGTATTATCGGTAGACATGGGCTTTTTGACGTCGCTAGACGCGCCGCCGCCGGCATCGTTCGTGTTGCGGTCGATGGTGGCTCCTGTCGGCGCCGGATTGGACTGGGCCAGGGCCGGACCAGCAAGGCCGAGAGCGAAGAGAGACGCGATAATGATTTTCGTGCGCATGTGATTCTCCAGGGGTTTTGCGTTGGTTGCAAGGTGTCAACCTCGATTTGGGCTCATTGTTCCGCCTTAAGACCAAAACGAATGCGGGGTCGCCAATCGCACGGTTTAGTCAGACGCAGGCGACGCCCTTGGAACCAAGTCCAGCTCTGTCGTTGCGTTTTCTGAACGAGGACGGGTTCTGATGTTATCCAGGATCAATCAGTTGCTCCTAGCAACCGCGTTGATGACAATGCTTGGACCCATGCATCAGGCCCGGGCGTTCAGCATTGGGACTGCGCCACAAACCGATCTGACGACCGCGGCTCCTGCGTCCGGGTTCTCGGGACATGAAGAAGGTTGCGCCACGTGGAGTTGTCACTGTCGCCGGAGGAGACCGCATACATTCGCCGGTATGCTTCCCGATATCCCTCCTGTCATTCGATCAGCGACACCTGCTGGAAGAAAAGAGGGGATGCGCGGCATCTGCCGCTGAGCGGGTTGCTTGTGAGCACCGAAACCACAGATCTCGATGCTCGCAAGCAGCGGTCATGGCTGACGCTGTTTTGCTAGGCCATCAGCTTTAGAAGTTCCAGCCCCGCCGTCGGCTTCGCGACAAAGGTGACGCCGGCGGCGACATCCTTATGCGAGAGCTTTACCAGCCCTGACGTCACGATTACCCGCGTCGACGGCCAGGATGTGCGCACCTTGGCAACGAGCCCAAGGCCATCCATGCTTCCAGGCATGTCGATATCCGTATAGAGCGTGTCTATGACGTTGTTCTTCAGAAGGACAAGCGCTTCATCGGCATTGGCAGCCTCCAGGGTCCGGAAGCCGGCTTGATCGAGAAAGTCGACAATATTGTAGCGAAGCTGATGCTCGTCCTCGACAACGAGGACGCTGCGTGGCTCATTTTGCGATAGCGCCAGCCTCGGACGCTCTATCACTTCCCTGCCGTCGGCGGACGCCTGCGTTTTTTCCAGGAGGTCGCGCTCAAGTACGGCTTGGCGCCAATGGATCTCATCCTGGCCAAAGGGCTTGCCAGCGTCTTCCCAGAGAGAATAGGCACGCTCGGCGATCCATTCGTTGCGATTGTTGCTCATCGGTACCATCCCTGTTTTGATCCGGCTATCAAACGTTTTCTTACCGATCGAGTTCCCGGGCTTTGGCTTAGAATGAGCGTCTGTACGATGGCAGACATTGCAGTGCTGTCTCCCGGAAGATAGCGACGTCACGGGCCCGCTGGGGACGCGACCTTTGGCTCGTTCGTCCGTCGATGTAAGCCTCGATGCTCGGTGCGAAGCATCACGACCATCAGAATGACGGGGGGCCTGGAACTTGCGTGTCGGTTGGGTGTTCTTGCAGCGAAGGGAGTGGCGACGGCAATGGAAGCACCGATCATCATTGACCAATATATCGAAATCTACAGGCAGGGCGGGCTTACCGCTTTGAATGCGACCCTTGGTGCCATGGGAGCGGGCCATCGGGCGGACATTCTGGCTGCGTTGGAACGGATAGGCTTTCAGATCGAGTGGCACGTGGAAGGCACGACAGGAACTCGCTCAGGTATCGTCTGGGCAGGTCCCGATCCGCGTTCTGAGTGAGCCCGTCGCGGCGCCGGCATCTCATATAAGCCCGCTCGTATCGATAATGGAAGCGGCGATATAGCGCTCGTCGCCCTCGTTGAAGTAGTAGACGCAGACGAGGCTTCCGTCGGTACGCAGGATCGAACGTACATAGCCAAGATCGGGCAGGTGCCCGTCGTTGCGGATGATGTGTTCCAAAGACCAGGTCCTGCCGCCATCCGAACTCGTTTTCAGGCGCAGGCCGAAAGGCCGATCTCTGACACCATAGACCAAAAACAGGCGCGCCTCCGCCGACATAGCCAGACTGGGAGGATTTCCGCCCTTGCCCGTGCTGTCGACGACAGTACCCGAGCGATGCCATGTACCGCCGCCATCCCAAGATCGATAGGCGTCAAGCCAGCCGCGACTGTCGACGCCGTGCCCGCATCGCAGGATTGACAGGATGCTTCCGTCGGGAAGGCCGACGCTTGCCGGCATGATCGCGTAGCCGTCGGGGTTTCGGACATGAGTTCCGATCAGGCGGAAGCTTCTTGCACCGTCGCGCGTCTCCGCGCAAAAGGTCTCGCCCTCCGTTCCGTCAGCCTTGGCGCGCGTCAGCATGAACAGCGCTTGATTTTCCGAAAGAGCGACGATGTCGGTGCGTGCAGCAAGACCTTCCTTCATCAATCCGTTGAAGGCATAGGGGCCATCCCAGCGTTTGCCGCGATCACGGCTGACGTAAAACCAGCTGAGCGCATTTCCGCCAAGCCCCGTGCGGGCAGCCATGACGATTGTTTCCCGGTCGAGAAAATTTACCGGGGTCTGAAGAGGCCCCAACATGGCGCCATCGAAATGCACTCCCGCCTTCAGCAGCGAAGAAAGATGCTCGTCAGCCGACAGGCTTTCGCCGCCGGGAATGATGGCGTTGAAGGGCTCGATCTCCCATGTACGACCGCCATCGAGACTGCGGGCCTGAAGCGGTGGAAAGGGGCTGTTCTTGTCTCGAGCATGCAATCTTCCCTGGGAACCTTTCCATCCGGCGGCAAACACTGCAAGCACTTCCGCGTCCCAGGCCCAAGCTCCGTAATTGGCCGGCCAGGCCGCAAATCGGCCCTCCCGGCGATAGATCTCGTAGTGTTCCATGCTCACGATGCGGCTTTCACTGCCGGCGCTTTGTGCGCGCGTGCAATTTGACGCCAAGTATAAAGGTCGAGAGACAGAAGCAGGCTGCGTTTGCCAGGATGATCGGCAGCTCGTTCCGGAGCAGACCAAACAGTGTCCATAAGGCAAAGCCTGTAACGGTCAGAAGGTACATTCTCGTCGAAATCGCCGCCGTCTCCTGGCTGCGCGCGATCTTGAGCGCTTGCGGCAGGAAGCTTGCTACCGAACATAAAGAGGCCGCATAGCCGATCACTGTTACTATCTCCATGTCATTACCTCAAACTATCGAGAATCTGCCTTGTCGAACGGTGGCGACATCATCAAAGGCGCAAACAGATCCTCAAAAAAGGCAATTCGCTCATTGCCCGAATTCGTCGGGGTCGCAAACACGATGCGATCCGGATGCAAGGCAGCGTCCCTACCGCGCGACAGAACCTTCAGAAGGCTGGGCTTGGGACTGGCGCGAAAGCCGACAGCCAGGCCTGTCGGGCCGGCCTCCAGCCTTTCGATACCGCAATTTCGGGCAACGGTCTTGAGTTTCGCAATCCGCAAGAGGGTCACGATCTGCGGGGGCAGCTCGCCGAACCGATCCTCGAACTCCTCTGCAAGTTCATCGATCTGCCCGACAGACGACGCTTTTTCGAGACGAGCATAAACGTTCAGGCGCAATGTTGGATCGGGAATATAATCGGCGGGTATCGACGCGCTCTCGCCGAGCGCCGTCGAAACCGGCCCATTTGCCGAAGACGACCTCTTCGATGCTGCGGCGATCGCATCTTCGAGAAGCTTCTGATAGAGGCTGATGCCGATTGCCTTCATATGGCCGGCCTGGTCCTCACCGGTTAGATCGCCTGCGCCCCTGATGTCAAGATCCTGCAGGCTGATCGACAGCCCCGCTCCCAGCCGATCGTGTTCGACGAGGGCCGACAGCCGAAGGCGGGATTCCTCCGCAATCTGATGCTGCGGTTCTGTCAAGAAATAGGCCACGGCTTGCGCCTGGCCGCGACCGACCCGACCCCGCAACTGATGCAATTGAGACAGACCGAAACGATCGGCGTTCCAGATGAGGATCGTGTTGGCCCTAGGTACGTCAAGGCCGTTCTCGATGATGTTGGTCGACAGAAGGACGTTACCGTCGCCATTTGCGAAATCGACCACGACCCGGTCTAGGGCCGTGGCATGCAATTTTCCGTGCGCGATCCTGACCGTTAATTCGGGAACGATCTCCTTGAGCATCCCGGCAAGATGATCGATATCCTCAATGCGTGGGGTGATGACGAAACTTTGCCCGCCTCGCCGGTGCTCGCGCAGGAGCGCCGTGCGCATGGCGACTGGGTCGGCCTCGACGAGATGGCTCCTGACGGGCCTGCGGCGCGCCGGGGGTATGTTCAGCAGGCTGACATCCTGTAGGCCAACCATCGCAGCCTGGAGGGTGCGTGGGATGGGCGTTGCCGACATGGTGAGCCGGTGAAGCCCTGGCGAAAGATTACTCATTTTCTGCTTGGCGCGTGTTCCCAGGCGCTGCTCCTCGTCGATAACCAGCAGTGCGAGATCGGCAAATTTGATATCTCGCGCCAGGATCGCATGGGTCGCCACCAAGATGTTGATTTCACCGTCCGCCAGTCCGGCCTTGATCCTTGCCGCTTCTTTCCTGGACACAAGCCTGGACAACATGGCGACCCTGATCCCGGTCCGCGCGAAACGGCGTTCGAACGTCTCGAAATGCTGGCGCGCCAGAACGGTTGTCGGCGCCACGATGGCGACCTGTGCACCGCAAAGCGCCACAACGGCTGCAGCCCGCAGCGCAATCTCTGTCTTGCCGAAACCGACATCGCCACACACGAGCCTGCTCATCTGCCTCCCCGAGGCGAGATCCGTCAGGACGGCATCGATGGCTTCAGACTGATCGCGCGTCAAAATGTAGGGGAAATGAGAGACGAACTGCTCGTAGTCGCGAAGAGGAGCCACGAAGGAACGCGCTTTTGCCTCCTGTCTCTGCTTTTGGAGACGGCGCAGGTGGCGGGCGGTAAGGGCGATATCGCGAGCGATCGTCTGCCGGCGCTTGGCCCATGCTTCGGTGTGTAGGCGGTCGAGCGGCACGGCCTCCGGCTGGCCGCCATATCGCCAGATCTTGCCGAAATCCTTCATCGGAACGAGGATCGATGCGCCGTCGCGATACTCGAGCCGGGCTGTGTCCTGGACCAGCCCATCAATCTGCAAGCTCTCCAAGTCAGCCAGGATACCGATCCCGTGATCCTCGTGAACCACCGCATCGCCCAGTTGCAGTTCGGGCTCGGAAAGCGCCTGTGCGCCTGCGGGCGATCGCAATCCAAGGACATCGCCAAGTCCGATAACGACGAGATTATCGGCGGCGGAGGCGAAGCCCTGCTCCAGGTCGCCGGCAAGTGTGAGCAGAGATCCAGGCGGGGCGTTTTGAACATCGGACCACTGCAGAACGGGCCTGGCGCGGAGATTTCCGATCCGTTCGGCGCGCCTGCGCAGGGTGTCGAAGACATCCCCGCGCCCTGCCAGCACCATCTTTTGCTCATGGCCGAGCGCAGTTTCGATGAAGTCGGCAACTGCCCGACGGGGACGTGGCGTTTCAAAGAATTTCGGGAGAGGCTCGCCGCCCCGAAGATCCAGTTCCTGTAGCGCGACCTTGCTCCTCACCGCCTGCCATTCTTTTTTGTCGAGATAAAGGGATTGTGCTTCTGCCAGCGTCCCCCCGCGCAAAACATGCTCGGCCTGCCTGGCGTCATCGATGATGGCGAGGTAACGTTCGGCGCGCGCCTCGGAACCAGCTGCAAAGATCATTGGCACCTCGCCGAGCGCGTCGAACGCAGTTTGAAGGTTGCCATAAAGACCAAACAGGTGCCGTGCGATGTCGGACTGCGATGGAGACGGCGCACTCTCGGTACATTCGGGCTGCCCGTCGCGATGTATGGCTTCGGAGGCCGGTCCCAACGAGATCGCGTTGAGACTCCCTTGCGTCCGTTGCGTCAGCGCATCATAGCTGCGCAACTCCCGGATCCTATCCCCGTGCGTGAGCAGGGCCCGCACAGGATGCTCCCCTCCGGCGGGGAAGATGTCGATCAATTCGCCACGAATGCCGTATTCGCCGTGATCATCAACGACACTGTCTTCTATATAGCCCGTTCGCTGCAGGAAACGCTCAAACGCGAGGCGGTCAAATGGCTCACCCACCCTGAGTTCGTATCGGCTGGCCTCGATCACCGCTTGAGGCGGCACGCGTTGGAGGAGCGCATCGAGCGACGTTACCAGCAATCTTGATCCGTCACCGTGCGCCCATTGCCATAGCGCCTCCATTCTGCGTCCCATCGACTGCCGCGAGGGCGGTACCCGGTCGAATGGCAGACAGTCCCAGGGAGGAAAGAAGACAGGCTTCAGGTCTGGCGCAAGGCAGGTTACCGCATCAAAGATTGCGCGTGCGCTGCCCTCGCCTGACGCAACATAGATTAGTCCTTTTTCGGATTGCTCTGCCGCGGCCAAAAGGCGAGCGGCGATAAATGCAGCGGGGGGACGTGGTTCCAAGGCCGGGTCTCGTGTAAGCGGGGCACCCCCGGTCTGATCGGTCGTTCGCAACAAAAATCATCCTTTGCAAGGCGATACTCGGATCGCCGCTCTAAGATTGAGGCCACCTTCCGCCTCCGACAGCGCATTGCCCCGGCCGCGTCGGTGGCATCTTATCCCTTGCTGGCAGGTGTGGTTCAGCCAGGCGCCTTCAAGACGGCGACGGCAATGCTGGGGTCACCGGTGTTGAAATACCCCATGCCCGCACCGCCTAATCGCCTGTGCAGAGGGCATCGGCAAGGCTTGCGCCTGAAGGCGGCATCTTTGCGTCCGCCGAGCCTTCCGCGCTGCCTGCCGTCATGGGTCCGAGCCCTGCTGTTGGGCCTGGTGCCTTGCCGCTTTCAATTTGGCGCTCTTCTCGCTGCGGCGCCGGCTTTCCTCCTCCACTGCGCTGCGCGCCACACGATCTGTTTCCTCGAAAGCTTCCCGTCTTTGTTTGGCCGATGTGGACAGGCGTGGTCGCGGCGCGGCAGTATCGTCAGCCATCTGAGCTCTCCCAAGAAGTCATGATCACCTGCAAACGCTTCAAACGCGCGAATGATGCATGCCTGTACGCTAGCGGACCAAACGCAAACCTCTCTTGGTTGTCCGCGTTCTCGGCGCTTGTCGACCGAGACGCGCGCGCGGCTGGACACCTTTTGAACCCAGGGCAGGAGAAAATGGAAGATACTCTCAATGTTGGGGTCGCCGCGGGGCGACGAGGATCGAGCCGGCAGATCTTTGATGAGCGCGCGATTGGAAGCCAAACCCGTCGATGCCCACCGCGGCGT
Organism: Sinorhizobium sp. B11; assembly: GCA_039725955.1. NCBI lineage: Bacteria > Pseudomonadati > Pseudomonadota > Alphaproteobacteria > Hyphomicrobiales > Rhizobiaceae > Sinorhizobium > Sinorhizobium sp. B11. The sequence goes on along the minus strand of CP091035.1, from coordinate 229,555 downwards.
TAGTGCAGGATCGTCACCGCGCGCTGTTTTGCAATGCTCTGAAGCGCTGCCACCAGGTTTTCGCATTCTTCCAGGAGCAGCCGAAGGTGGTCATCGTTCATGCCAGCGATTTCGCTGGTTGCGGTTGACATGGCGGCGATGAGCCGGTCGATCGAAATGCAGTCGGCTGCGGGTGAATGCCCGAGCACGCCTTCGCGATGGCGCACCAGTTCACCGACGATCCGCAGGACGAGGGACCGGCGTTCTATCTCATTCAGAGAGGACAGAAAGCTTATTGCATGCCTTATATCGGCGAGCAGCGGTGTTCTCATTCGATCTCCCACCATGAGATCGAGACATATCACCGCCCCCCTTCCCGCAATACGGACCATGGTCCGATCTTAGGCTCTCCGTCATCCAGCGTACGATCAGTGGAACACCAGGTCGCATCAAATGGGCCAGCCTTAGCCCGGCGACAATGGCGGCTGGCGCTTGTGCTCGCTTGCCTGATAGGCAGCGAGGATCTTTTGAGCAGCCGCCTGCGTTACGTCCCTGCCCTCCAGGAAGTCGTCAATTTCATCATAGGTCACGCCATAGACATCCTCGTCCGGACGCAAAGGCGCATCGGACTCAAGGTCGGCGGTCGGGATCTTGAAGACCAGATCATCCGGTGCACCGAGATGCGCTGCGAGCGCTCGCACGCGCCGTTTCGTGAGGCCCGCGAGCGGCAGGATGTCGGCGGCGCCGTCGCCGAATTTGGTATAGAAGCCCATGACTGCCTCGGCCGCATGATCCGTGCCGATGACAAGGCCGCGCGTCGTTCCGGCGAGCGCATATTGAGCCACCATGCGCTGGCGGGCCTTGATATTTCCAAGGTGAAAATCAAGTCGCCTCTGTTCGAGGAGATCACTCGCCTCGCGCCTGACGCCATCGAGCGTGGCGTCGGCGGCAGGTTTGATATCGATGGTCACGACCCGATCCGGTGAAATGACCTCGAGTGCCTTTTGCGCATCATCCTCGTCTGCCTGCTTGCCGTAGGGAAGGCGCACTGCGATGAACTGGAGGCTGTAGCCAACGTCGCGAAGAGAGGCAGCGGCGTGTTGTGCAAGCAGACCTGCGGCGAGGGAATCGACGCCTCCGCTGATGCCGAGCACAAGGGAGCGGCAGGATGCGGCGCGCGCATAGTCGGCGAGAAACCCCACTCGACGTTGCGCCTCTGTGGCTTGATCGAACCTATTTGCTACCCCAAGCCGCTCGGCAATCTCTCTCTGCTGGTCGAAATTCATCGTCACCGTTCCGATCAAGGCCAGACGCCAAGTCTAATTGTTTCGCTCAACGAATTTGGCAAACCGGCTCGTTTTGCCATCCTTCGTCTCCTCCTGATAGAGAAATTCCAGCTTGTTTTCGTCGAAGATCTGAAAGAATTCGTCCCAGCCGATCTCCTCAAACGCCTCTTCCTTTTCGCCGAAATCGATGCGAAGCAGGCCCCCCTTTATCTTTGGTGCGGATGACGGAGGGACGGCCTTTTCTCTCCTCGACCCAGCCACGGATTGTCTGGTGATCGGTGGTCCTGTCAGAACTGCTCATATCAGCCTCCTCTGGCTGCAGAAGATGCGCGAGTGCATCTACAAGAGTGGATGGGTTTTCTTCCAGTTGCGATAAGGGGCAAGCAGCTGTCCTGGAAACCGGGCTTCGATTTCCTCCTCCACCAGCGCGATGCGCGAGAGTATTTGCTCGCGCCCGGCGACGTCGACGGCCTCGCTGGCGGTCTCCAACTGCCGCATCGCCAGGAAAACCTCTTCGATGCTCATGGCCGAAAGCTGCGATGCAATCTCTTCAACCGGTCGTGCGGAAATGTCGATGGCGGGCATTTGCGGCTCCTTTCCGATTGGCAAGCAACTTCGCTTGCGTCGCATTGTTCCTCGCGCCCGGGAACAACTGGCACGGATCCTTGTTTTGCATCCCGGTCCAAAAGGAGGTCCTCATGAAGAAAGTTTTATCCGCTTCGATCATTTTCGCCGCCGCCACTACCTCGGTCTTTGCGCAATCGGCAGCCGAGAAAACCGGCGTGAATTCGGTCATGGGAATGGCGCCGAAAACGGAAGACTTCGTACTCGAAGCAGCCAGCAGTGACATGTTCGAAATCGAATCCAGCAAGCTTGCGCTCGAACGCGCCGATGACAAGACGAAGACCTTCGCCCAGCAGATGGTGGCGGATCACCAGAAGACCTCCGAGGAACTGAAGGCGATGATTGCCGGCGGTAAGGTCAAGGCAGCTGCGCCTTCCTCCATGACGTCGTCACACAAGAGCATGCTCGACGATCTCAGCAAGCTCCAGGGCGACGACTTCACCAAACTCTATCATTCCGACCAGGAAGACGTGCACGAGGAGGCCGTCGATCTGTTCAAGCGCTATGGTGAGGAGGGGGACAATCCCGAGCTCAAGGCCTGGGCCGCAAAAACCCGTCCTGCGTTGGAACACCATCTTCAGATGGCAAAGGATCTGAACAAGTAATCTCGATTGACCCTGTGGAGACGATCTCCGCGGGGTCGCCCCACTGCATCCAAGGCGTGCGCCTCATCGCAACTGGACCCTTGAAGCGTCCCTCAGAAAACTCTGGGTTTCCAGGAGCTCGAGTTGCACCGAGAAACGGTCTCCGAGCAAGGCAAGCGAGGCATCGTGCGTGTCGTCAGCGCCACTGCAGACAGCATCGGTCAGCAGGCGCACGCGATATCCGAGATCGATCGCGCCCAGTACCGCCGCTAGCACGCACACATCCGTTTCACCGCCCGTGACCACGAGTGTATCGACGGATTCTGCTTGCAACGCTGCATGCAGCTTGCCGCTTATCCATGGCGAGTAGGTCATTTTGTCAAAGATTCGGGCAGGCGGTACGAAACGGCGAAGCTCCGGCACGAGATCGAGCATATCCTCGCCAATGCGCTCACGCGTCATATCCTCCCACTTGCGGTAATAAGCCTGCCACGCACCTGGCATCTGATCGGCGCGCGCAGGCGGGATGAAACGCGTGAAGAGAGTTCTTTCGGGGTGACGTGCGACAAGTTCTGCGACGGCAGGAGAGACTTTTGCCATCCAGGCAACATGCCAGGGCGTCTCTTCGGCAAACATCCGCTGCATGTCGATGCACAAATGGATCCAGTTTGCGTTCAAAAATGGTCGTCTTTCGCTTTGGCCTTTTGAAGAACTGAACTTCGCTCGGGGGCCCAGGTTCCCGCTGCGCTGGAGACGTGCCGCGGCATCCAGAAGTGCCGGTCATATCCGTGCACAGCCGACCGGTCTCCATGAAGCGAACAGGCGCTTGAGTGGAACCACGAAGCTGGCCCGGGTGTTTTGATTCGGGGGCCAAGCCAGGAGATCAGCATGCAAGTAAGAGACGTAATGACCCGACAGGTGGTGACTGTGGCGCCTCATGTCAGCGTCCGAGATGTTGCGCGGCTTATGTCGGAAATTGATTCCGGTGTCATCCCTGTCGTTGGGAATGAGGTCTTCGGGATCGTCACCGACAGGGACATCGTCGTGCGCGCCGTCGCCGAAAACGTCGATACCGACGGGCCAATCTCGAAAATAATGACGACCGGGATCGAAAGCTGCCTGGAAAGCACCGAGCTTCGCGAGGCGGCTCACCGAATGTCCGAGCTTCAGATGCGCCGCCTTTTGGTTTTTGATGATGGTGGAAACATCACCGGCATCCTTTCGCTCGGCGACATAGCAAAACTGAACGAGGAACTTGCCGGCGTCACATTGGAAGATATTTCCGAGGACGAGAGCCACTAGCGCTGACGGGTCAGCATTGGAGCTACAAGCGCTTGCCAAACCTGCCATCGCCATCTCATTACGCCGAGCCGCGGCCAGGCCGATTAAAGATACACGCTTTTCGAGCGCGCGCACGGAACCGCGACGATACCTCGACGTTCGAAATGAGAAGAGGAGTTGCCGGCATGAACAAATTCAAGAGATCTGCCCTGGTAAGACAACCGGATGACGCTGGACTGACGCTTGCTGGCGCGTTGACGCCAGGGATCCTGCCGATGTGGCTGATCAGAAAACGAATTGTATCGCCCCAAATCGGCCAGGCTGGGGTGGCGGCCCCCGCGCCCGATCGGGCACAGGACCTCCGCTTTGGAAGGGATGATCCGAGGAAGCGAGCGCCTGGCCTGGATTGCCGCCGGACCGCAGCTGAGTGAGGATGCACCTTCCGTGCAATCGCTATGATCGGTTATCGGTATGGGGCCACTCAAAAAAGGCGATCGCGGCACGAGTGGCTTGGCAAATGCGGCAACGATCGTGACCTCGCCACCAAACAAGTATCCGAAGCGATATGTTCAGCGTTGAAATCCGCGGAAGAAAACGCGCCCTGGCCCGCACCGCAGGATTGCCGCAGCGATCATTGGCAAGCGGGAGCACCGCCTGGATGCGATGGAACCAAAATTAATGTTGCAAGTTCGGATATCAGCGCCATGGAGGTAAATATGAATATCGGTTTCAAAGCAGTGCTTTTATCGTCGCTGATTGCCAGTTTCGCCGCACCATCGATCGCCGATGCGCAGGTCGAACTGCGTCTCGGTCCTGGCGGTGTCGAGGTCCAGAATCACGATCGGGACCGTTACGATGATCGGTATTATGAGCGCGGCCCGCGCCGCCGCTGCGATCCGCGCGATGCGCTGGACAACGCCCGCGATGCGGGACTTCGCCGGGCGCAGATCATCCGCGAGACCCCGCGCAGCATCACGGTTCAGGGATTTACCCGAAGCGGCAGGCCAGACCGCATGAGCTTTGCCAATGTCAGGGGATGCCCCGAGATCTGAGCGCGCGTCCTCCAAAGCCAGACCATGCACATATCGTCGGCAAATGCCGAGGCTGCAAAATCGGTTCGGTATGAACGGGCGTTGCATGCTATGTATTTGGGCGGCTGGTCGCCTTAGATCAGCAAGCATGCCTCGCAAAAGTCGGTGCCGAACGCATGGATAATCTTGACAGCGAAATGATAAGCCCAGCAATCCTTTGCGACGTCATCCTGACGGAATGGATGGGGCAAGGACGAACTGGCTTTGAAATCCGCGCCCTGCGGCAGGAAATGGAACTCTATTATTTCAAACGCGGGTCTGGCAGTGCCGCCTGAGATTAGCGATCCTCGCAGGCTGGTGCCTGTGAGGCGGCTCCTCGAAGCCCGCCCGGATCGGGTCAGCTCGGTGGATCCGGCTGCCATTCACTGGCGCTTCACAACAGCGTCCTGATGGCAAACTTTGATCACTGATAAAAGCTTTTTCCGATCGAACAGGCCTTAGCGCCCGGCCATGCCAACCAACTAGAACGTGTGTGACAGATTTCTGTTCCGGTACGGCGGCGTACGGGAACATCAAGGCAGGGCGCGCATTGATCAAGGCCCTCGTACGGCGACGAATGTCGGCAAGGAGCGATAACCCATTTGACAGGAGGAGCCACTATGGCAACCGCGAAGACATTGGATGACCTGTTTCTAGACACTCTGAAGGACATTTACTTTGCCGAAAAGCAGATCCTGAAGGCTCTGCCGAAGATGGCGCGCGCAGCCCAGTCCGAAGAAGGCAGGGCCGGCTTCATCCAGCATCGAGACGAGACCCAAGGACAGATCGAGCGCCTGGAGCAGGTGTTCGAGCTACTCGGAAAACCGGCGCGTGGGAAGACCTGCGAGGCGATCCAGGGCATCATCGCGGAAGGTGAGGAAATCATGGAGGAGTTCAAAGGCTCGCCTGCGCTCGATGCAGGGCTGATCTCCTCGGCGCAGGCCGTTGAACACTACGAGATCGCGCGCTACGGTACTTTGATCGCCTGGGCCAATCAGCTTGGACTGACAGATGCCGTTCCTCTTCTTAAGGCAAATCTTTCCGAAGAGGAAGCGACCGACAAGAAGCTGACGCAGCTTGCGCAGGCGCAGGCCAACCCCAAGGGCCAAAAGGTCGCCTAAGGCAAGCACACCAAAAGGTCGCCCGGCGGGCGGCCTTTTTCGTTGCGCCCGCCGCTCTCGGCGAACGGACAGCACCTCTGCCAGATGAAGACGGATTGGTCCCGACAAGGTGCCGGCGACGCTTATGCTTTGTTTAATCCCGCCGGCGTCTGAACGCTTCGCGCAATTGCCGTTTTTTCCGGGCCTGTTCTAGGGAGTAATCGGCGTAGCCGAGACAGGCGTAGAGGAGTGGTCTGCCAGCAACGGCAAGGATCAACAACAGAGCGATCTGTAACATGGGTGGGCTGTCCGACTTCGTCTTCGTCAGGAACATGCAACAAGGCGCGATGATCGCTTCCCCGGCCATGCGATCAGAGATCAACCTCGACGTGATCTCCCATATCCGGTCGCGCTTTGCTGACGGCTGCGGCGGCCATCTTGATGTAACTGACCAGCGTGCCGGGGCTGTCCCAATATTCGGCGAACGATGGTGTCACCTTGAGAATGCGGATGGACGGATCATCCGCGTCGTCCCACCAGGCCTTGGCGGGCGTTGCCCAGAACTCGCGGATCTTATCGCGGTCGTTCTGGATGACAGCTGTGCCAGAGACAGAGACATATTTCTGGTGGCCAGGATCGGCAAAGGCCAGATTGACGTGCGGGTATCGAGCAATTTCCTCATCCTTGTGGCTTGCAACATCGGTAAGGAAGTAGATGGCGTTTTCCAGCCTTTCGACATAGGCCGACATTGGACGCGCTTTCAGGTCCAGGCCATTATGGGTCGTCAGCATGCAGAAGCCGATTTTTTCGATGAGATCCCAGAGCTTTTGTTGTTCGTCAACTTGATCGGGCATTTTACCTCCAATTTCGCAATGTGGGCTGACCGCGTGAAACCTCGTCGACACGGAAAGCGCCGGGATAGCGCGCGCAGTCCTGCGCATCCAAAACAGGCAGCACGCGGCGGATGTTCACGCTGGCTCGATTACCGGGAACCAACTCCGCCGATGCTGGTTGTGTTCCCGAACGAGGAGAATAAGCATGTCGAATGTTTTGCGTGGCGGTGATGATGCCGTCAACAATGCCACGAGTACCACCCGTTTCGGTCGCTCCGTGGAAAGCCGTGCACAGATGCTTGACGCGCAAGCGGAGGCGGCTGCCGGCGATCAGAACGAAGCCTTGAACCTCTATAGGCTTGAGCCGATCGCCGCTCTGGATGATCCGCGATGGGACAATAGCCTCAATCACGGGATTGTCATGGTGGCAGCGCGCACGCCCGGGGATGCCCGTATCGTAGCCTCGGGTCGCGAGCTGGATTTCATGGAAGTGGATTCGGCGCCCGCCGAAGACGTCACGACGATCAATGCAAGCGCTTTTCGCGACGACAAGCTCTATACGGTCGTCGAGGTCGAGCGCAATCGTAGCGACCTCATACGCGGCGTGGTCGAGGGCGAGATCTCCGTTGCCACGATCAAGCCGGTGCAGCTGGATTAAGGCTAGCCATCTTCGTAAAGGCGCTCGAAGAGCAGCGACAACAAAAGATTGCAAGGCGCATCGCGGCGCATTTGGAAGGACATTATGCAGATCATCAAGTTCCAATCGCAGCCTGCCGCTGCAGACCGGCCGGACCATGATTTCGTGTCGATCGACCAGAACGGGCAGGAAATCTACAGGTTCGCGTTGCAGTGCCGCTGGAACGACAAGACCTGGGCTGCCGAAATTTGGGCCTATTCCCTGGATGACGCCGAGAGGCGCGTCGAGGCCATGCGGCAGTCTTTGATCGTCTCGGGACAGCTCTACAGCGATATCGGTTGCGAAGCGCTGCCCTTCATACCTGCGGGCTGACAGATCGGCACACGTCATCCGAGATTTGACAGGAGATCGCCGTGACACTCTATCATCGTTATAGCCAGGGACAGGAAAGCGAAGGTGACCTCGTCATCAAGTTTTACCGATCCGGTGAAGAGATTCGTGGCTATGTCCGCAAGGTTGCCGCTTCGAAAGACGACGATGCTATCTTCCCGGGCGAGGAGATGAGCCCGCCCGCCGCGTTCGAAATCGCGCGCAGCCATCTACGGGACGATCACCTTATTCTCATTGAACTTGCCGAAGGGGTCGAATGGGATCGCGCTTGGGGCGACCTGGTTGTCTGACAGCCTAAGCTCCAGCCGCATCGACTTATCGACGGCGGTTGGCAACAGCGGCGCGATCAGGCGCCGTCCGGAATGGAGAGATTCGATGACAAAGACTGTCGGCGATTTCGTCATCTCGCGCCTAAGGGACTGGGGCGTACGGCGCCTGTTCGGCTACCCGGGCGATGGCATCAACGGCGTCTTCGGTGCCCTCCAACGCGCATCGGGGAAAATAGAATTCATCCAGGCACGCCACGAGGAGATGGCGGCGTTCATGGCGAGCGCCCACGCCAAGTTTTCCGGCGAGCTCGGTGTCTGCATCGCAACATCGGGACCAGGCGCCACGCATCTGATCACCGGTCTTTACGATGCAAAGATGGATCATCAGCCAGTGCTCGCAATCGTTGGCCAGCAGGCGCGACATGCGCTAGGCGGCCACTATCAGCAGGAACTTGATCTTGCCGCCCTCTTCAAGGACGTCGCCGGTGATTTCGTCCAGCAGGCCTGGACCCCGGCGCAGGTCCGCCATCTGATCGACCGCGCTTGTCGCATCGCCCTCGCCAACCGGACTGTGACGACCGTCATCCTGCCGAACGACCTTCAGGAGATGCCCTACGAGGAGCCGCCGCGCAAACATGGGACAGTGCATTCAGGACCGGGCTATAGCCGTCCCCGCATCTTCCCGCATGGTGACGATCTTCAGGCCGCCGCTGACATCCTGAACGCCGGTAAAAAGGTGGCGATCCTGGTCGGCGCCGGCGCACTGAACGCAACCGACGCGGTGATCGCCGTTGCCGACCGCCTGCAGGCAGGTGCGGCAAAAGCCCTTCTTGGAAAGGCTGCCCTTCCAGACGACCTGCCTTGGGTCACCGGCTCGATCGGCCTTCTCGGAACCAAGCCATCCTGGGATCTGATGCAGGATTGCGACACACTGCTCATGGTCGGATCCGGATTTCCCTATTCGGAATTTCTGCCCGCGGAAGGCCAGGCGCGCGGCGTGCAGATCGACATCGATCCGGACATGCTGTCACTGCGCTACCCGATGGAGCTCAACCTCACCGGCGATGCGGGCGAGACGTTGCTTGCGCTGCTGCCGCTCCTGACACAGAAGGCCGACGACAGTTGGCGCAAGACGGTTGCGAACAACGTCGCGGGCTGGTGGAAGACACTGGACGAGCGCGCAAGGGTGGACGCAAATCCTGTCAATCCGCAGCGTGTCGTCAGCGAGTTGTCGCCGCGACTGCCGGACAACGCGATCATTACCAGTGACTCCGGATCCTGCGCCAACTGGTATGCGCGCGATCTGAAGATCCGCCGCGGCATGAAAGCGTCCTTGTCGGGCGGCCTGGCCTCGATGGGAGCTGCCGTTCCCTATGCTATTGCTGCGAAGTTCGCAGAGCCTGATCGGCCGGTTGTCGGGCTCGTCGGCGACGGCGCAATGCAGATGAACAACATGGCGGAGATGATTACCGTTGCCAAATACTGGAAGACCTGGGCCAACCCGACCTTCGTCATCTGTGTCTTCAACAATGAGGACCTGAACCAGGTAACTTGGGAACAGCGGGTGATGGAAGGTGATCCAAAGTTCGCCGCCTCCCAGACGATCCCCGACATGCCCTATCATAAATTCGCCGAGCTGATCGGCCTGCGCGGCATCTTCGTCAATCGCCCCGATGACCTCGGCGGTTCCTGGGAGGCGGCCCTCAAGGCCGGTTGCCCCGTGATCCTCGAGGTAAAGACCGATCCGGAAGTGCCGCCGCTTCCGCCCCACATCACCTTCGAGCAGATGCGCAATGTCACTTCTGCTCTCATGACAGGCGATCCCCACGAGGCGGGCATGATTGCCGGCATGCTCCGCCAGCTCTTCTCGGGCATTCTGTCGCGCCCTTAGCGATCGGCCTCGCCGGGGACATTGGCGGGTGCCTGCTTGGGGCTGGCTTGCCTTCTCGTGAGGAGGTAGCTTGCGCCAGATTTGCCGGTTTAGGCGCTCTTGAGCCACGAACCGATGGTTTTGGCAAATGCGACAGGTCCGCCTCTGCCAAGCTCTTCGTGCCGATGCCTTTCTTGGCTCTCGAGGATCTGGCGCCCTGACAAAAGACACCGTGCTGGCAGGGTCCAGCCGGCCGCGAAACGGCGGCTGTATCTGCCACATCACATGCATCTTGGCCGCAGGCGCATCAGACAAGCCTCTTCATAGGCCTCGCAAAGCTCTTGCACCGAGCCGTGGCTGTCGAAGAGACGCCGTAGATCCTGACGCAGATTTGGAAGCACCAACATAAGCCGCGTCTTGCCGACATGTGCAAGGTTCTTCGTCATGCCTCCTCCGCAAACGGCAGCCCGAACAGGGCTCACCCGGTTTTGTTTCCAGGCTGATCACGCGCGACCCGGATCGGCCGGCGCCCAGGACCTCGGTCTCATGGTTCAGCCTCTTCCAGCTCAATCGGTGCGATTTGCCTTCGCGGTGCGGCACTGACGCGGTCCGATCACTTTGCTCGGTCATGTCGGTCTCGGGGCCAGCTCTCGCACGTCGTCGCCTTGCGCCCGGAGCACGCCGGCGGCCACATCGCTTGGACGACGCCGGCTCGAAGTCCTGGCGCGGGTTCCTGCGGTTGAATTTCGGATCTGCGCCCAGGGCAAGGATCGGCCGTTGCGGAAGCGGAGCCTTGACGCTTCGTTCCCAATTCGACCCAAGCAGCGGGTCTGTGGAACCTGCGCGGCCACGCTCGCGTTTGGGGATCAAATTGATCAGGACGCTTGTTGACCATGGATACCAGCTTTCCGACCGCATTGGCCTCGCTTGAGAATTCGCCCCAAGATCTGTCACATGGCCATCCTCAAACATCCTTCGCTTTTCGGGGCCAGGCGGACGCCGTCGCGTTTCTCGCCAACGGTCAGGATTATTTCGCCGCTCTTGCCAAAACCCTGCGTCAGGCGCGCAATTCGATCCTCATCGTCGGGTGGGACTTCAATCCCGATATCCTGCTGCAGCCCGGACTGTCGAGTGAAAGCCTCGGTGACCTGCTGCAGGCCGCGGTCAGATCCAATCCTGACCTGGAAGTCAGGATCCTGGTCTGGGCGATGGGGCCGATCTATTCGCAAAAGTCGCTAAGGCTATTCTATCGGCGCGATTTCCCGGCCGATCCGCGTATCCGCATGCTGTTTGCCCGCCATGACGCGTGGCATGCCTCGCATCATCAAAAGCTGGTCTGCGTCGATGACGCTGTCGGCTTCATCGGCGGTATTGACCTGACGTCGCGACGGTTTGACGATCGACGTCATGCACCCTCAGACAGCCGTCGGCGCGATACAAGCGGTCGCTCCTATGATCCTCTCCACGATGTCCAGACCATGGTCACCGGCGAGGCCGCCCGACAGATCGGACAAATCATCCGGCGGCGATGGATCGAATGGGGCGGCGATAGCAATCTGGTCCCCGCGCCCGCCTCCGGCCGAGCGCCGGACCAGCATATGCTGCACAGTCCCGTTGCGGCACGTCGCATGCCGGCGGCTTTCGCGCTGACACAGCGGGAAGACTTGGCCGGTGGCGGTGTCAGCGAGGGCCTTCGTATGACGCTCGACATCATCAGATCGGCCAGCCGGCATCTTTATATCGAGACGCAATATCTGGCCTCGCAAACCATCGCAAAGGCGCTGGCCGCCCGCCTCCTCGAAGATGACGGGCCGGAGATCGTGATCATCTGCACGCGCAGATCTCATGGCTTCATCGAGCAGCTCGTCATGGGGCGCAACCGCCGCAGGGTGATTCGCCGGCTGAAACAGGCTGATCGCCACGGTCGGTTGCGTGTCTTTTATCCGGTGGTTCCCGATGACACCGGCGAGATCGAGGTCCTCGTTCATTCCAAACTCTTGATTGCCGATGACCAAAGTCTGCGGATCGGCTCGTCCAATCTCAACCACCGGTCAGAGGGTCTTGATACGGAATGCGACATGCGTCTGAATGCGACCACGCCGGACCATTTCGCGGCGATCGCGAAGCTGCGCTGCCAGCTCCTTGCCGAGCACCTGGGCACCTCGACGGAAATCGTCGCTGCAAAGGTGGATGAAGCGGGCTCGCTCATTCGGGCAATCGATGCGCTGAATGAAGGGCTCGGGCGGTTGAAGGCTCTCGATGCCGATGTTGGTCCCGGGCCGCTTTGCCCTGTCATCGGAACCGCGCTGTTCGATCCGAAGACGGCCTGATCAGGCTGAGCTCGCCTGCGCAGGCTTTCCCGCTTGCGGTTCTTTCCCGGGCCGGGAACGGCCTGGGATAAATTCGCAGATGAAAAGAAGGCTTGTTCCCAGCATAAGAGGAAGGACGAAATAGATCGCCCGGAAGGCGATCAACGCGCCGATCGAGGCGGCATCGGGAACAACATGCCGGACGGTCGTCTCCAGTACCCCGAGTCCGCCAGGGACATGAGTTCCCAAAACGGCAGAATTGGCCAGTACGAAGGCCGTTACGGACTGAAGGAAGGCGACATCGCCGGAGGCTGCGAGAAGCGCGTGCAGACAGGCCGAGACGAAGAGAAAATTCAGCGTTCCGACGGCAACCTGCAGGATGGCGATGCCAGGCGACGGCAGCTGAAGCGACCAGCGCCAGAGGTGGAGGCGCGCCCTGACGAGCGCAGCGACCACCACATAAGCCATCGGCACCAACAGCAGGCCCAGGCCTGCAACCCTGGCGCTTGCCTCCGACAGGCCCAAGAGCGCCGCAGCGTCGGCTGGGTTGAGGATCAGTGCCAGACCGCCGAGGCCAACCAGTCCCATGCCCACCGTCATGCCACAGAAGAGGATGATCTTCGCGACGTCCTCTGTCGACAATCCCCATCGCGAATAATAGCGATATCGAAAGGCGCCGCTGCTCAAACCGGCAAAGCCGATATTGTGGCCAAGGGACAGGCTCACGAAGGATGCGAGGGCAACGCGCCTGTAGGCGATCTTCTTGCCGATGGAGCGGATCGCCAGGAAATCGAAGCCAGTGAGGCAGAGGTAGGAGCCCGCTGCAGCGAGTGCGGCCAGAAGAAGGTTGTAAGCAGGAATACGCGTAAAGGACTCCAGGATCTGGTTCGCGCTATATTGATGGAAAATCCGGTAGAGAAGAAAGCCGGCGAGGCCGAGCGCAGCCACGAACATCGCCTTCCAAAGCAATGATTTCATGCTCATCTGATTTCACCTGAATGCGAATGAGAACATTGAGGTGGAACGAATGAAGGCTTGTTGTGTTCCTTGCTGGTCAGAGGCCCTGAAATGCGCTCCCGTCAAAAGATCACCCTCCTCACTTACAATGTTCACAGCTGTATTGGTACGGATCGAAAACTTGATCCGGCGCGCATCGCCGCCGTTATCGCGATGGCGAGGCCCGATATTGTGGCGCTTCAGGAAGTCGATGTTTTTCGATCCCGAACTGGCGGCGTCGACCAAGCAAGAGCCATTGCTTCACTTCTTAAAATGCAGGCGCATTTCCATCCGAGCATGACCGTCGCCGAGGAGCGCTACGGCGATGCGATCATCACGGCGCTTCCGACCGGCACGATAAAGGCCGACGCACTTCCCTCGATCGGCGAGCCGAGAGGCGCAATCGCGCTCGAGATCCAAGTTGGCGATCACGAATTGCTGGTAATCAATACCCATCTCGGGCTGCGGGGGCGCGAGCGCATCCAGCAGGTGAATACACTGCTTGGAGCGGGCTGGCTTGGCGAGCGGAAAAGTAGCGCGGTTCTTTGCGGTGACTTCAACGCAGTTCCGAGCTCGGCAGCCTATCGAGCGGCGACGCGAACGCTTGGCGATGCGCAGCGCGCAAATCCCGCCGGCTATCGTCCCACCTTTCCATCGCGGTTTCCGATCCTGCGGCTCGACCATATTTTCGTCACCCGAGACATCGAGGTGTCGAAAACTTTTGTTCTCGACGATCCTCTTGCCAGAGTGGCCTCTGACCATCTTCCGCTGGTCTCGGTCCTTTCTTTGCCCGGATGAGCGAGCTGCAGTCAGCCCGCCAGGCGGCAAGCACCTATTTTTTGCCCGAGCCAGGCTCGGCCATCTTGGCATGCTGGTGAGCGAGCATGCTGGCGGGAGTGACATTGGCGACGGCTGCTTGCAACTTGTTTTTCCAGCCGCTGACGACATCGCCCTCGCCGTCGAGCATCGCGTCGTAGCCGATGCGGGCCACCTCGGCCGGATCGTCCTTCTTGGCCTGACCGACCGATGTGTCCATGAGGTCCGCGCGCTTGAAGAACTCGGTTTCGGTCGGACCGGGCATTAGGCAACTGACGGAAATGCCGCTGTCCTTCAGCTCCTCTCGCAAGGCGAAGGAGAAACTATTGATGAAGGCTTTCGTGCCATTATAGACAGCCTGGTAGGAGCCCGGCATGAAGCCGGCAATCGAGCCGGTCAGAAGAATGCGACCTTTTCCCCGCGCCCGCATGTGGTTGCCGATCTGGTGAACAAGATAAATGGTGCCGGTGACGTTTGTGTCGACGACCTTGCGCGCTTCGGCGAAATCCTGATCAAGAAAGCCCTTGCCGAGGCCGCGACCCGCATTCGCCATCAAAAAGTCGACCGAACGGCCGTCGGCCTCGATGCGTTCCATCAGCCTGTCGACGCCTTCAATGGTCGAAAGATCAGCCTCGACCGCTTCGACGGCACCGCCGACTTGCCGCAGATCGTCGGCTGCTTGCGCAATGCGGCTCTCATCTGCGGCGATGACAAGATCGTAGCCATCCTGTGCGGCGCATCTGGCGAGTTCATAGCCAATGCCCGTTGATGCTCCGGTGATAACAGCGAGGCCCTTTGCCGGTGCGTTGTCAGACATGTGCTTCTCCTAACTTGAAATGAAGAGGGCTAACGCTGGCAAACCTCGCTGCTGTCCTGTTGTTCCCAACGTATTTGCCGATAGCGCACCCAGGCGCCGGTACAGCGCGCGACCGGGCTGGAGCGATCAAACGAAATAGGACCGGATTGTCAGGGCGTGGGGTCGTCCATGATGCCGCTCAGCGCATCGCAGGGCATGGTCGGGCCGTCAGTTGCTCGGGTCGATCCGCCCGGCTTACCCGTGCCGATGGTGCGAGCATCGAGCCCGGTGGAAGCTCAATCTCGACAGCGCTGGCGCATCCTGCGTCGGGGCGACCGCGGCCCAGTTGAATGGGTCCACCGGACCGGGTCAGACAGCAGCAACATCCTCTACCGGCACGCGGATGGCGCAACGCAGGCCCTCGGGATAAAAATCGAGCTTGGCCCCGCCATTCGGAGAATATTGCAGGCTGCGGTTGATGACCGTGTCCCCGAAGCCTTTCCGTGTCGGCGGCGTGACCGGCGGACCACCGATCTCGGTCCAGCAGACCTCGATGAAGGCTGCCTCGCGTCTGACGACGATCTCTATCCGGCCGTGATCGTTGGAAAGGGCGCCGTATTTGACGGCATTGGTCGCCAGTTCATGAATGACAAGACCGAAGGCGATGGCTGCGCGGGGCAGGATTTCGACATCCTCGCCGCTGATCTTCAGCTTGGCGCCGAGGTCGCTGACATAGGGTGCAAGTTCGGCGGCAAGGATCTCCGTCAGCAGAATGGAGGACCAGGAGCGGTCGGCAAGCACGTTATGGGTGGCCGCCAGCGCATGGATGCGACCCGAGAAGGCCTTGCGAAAACCCTCGATCGTATCCTCGGTGGAGGCGGTGCGATTGGAGATCGACACGACCAGGGCCAAGGTGTTCTTGACGCGATGATCGAGTTCGCCCATCAGCAGGAGCTGCTGTTTTTTCCGCCGCCTTGCGCCGCGACAGGTCCACGAGTGTCACAACGGTACCGGCCACCTTGCCGTCGCCGACGATGAGCGGCGAGGCGCTGACGAGCACGTCCTTGCCCCCGCGGCTCTTCGGCGCGATTGCCTCTATTCCCTGTATGGATTGTCCTTCGACGACCACGGCCAGGAAATCTTCGCCCTGCATGAGCCCGGTCGCACCGCGCACGTCAAGTGCGAAGGCCTTGTCGAAGGACGATCCGATCGGGTCGCCGTTGGCAAGGCCGAAGGCCGCCGTATTGGCATGGGTGACGATGCCGGCGAGATCGCAAACGACGACGGCTTCTGCCGCAGACGACAGGATGGCGAGTACGGTCCGTTCGGCTTCCTTGCGCTCTTCGGCGCGGATGCGGGCGGTGATGTCGGTAAAGCTCATGGCGATGCCCGGATTGGTCCCGAGCATCATCCGGCCTGCCGAAATCTGCAAATAACGCGTCGCCTCGCCCTGTCCGAGCTTGATCTGCACCCCGGCCGCTCCTGACGTCGGCTTTTCGATCAAAGCGGCGATGACGGCGGAGGCCTCCGCACCGATTGCCTCAAAGAGCAGCTTGGCGTCCAGCGCGTCACGGGAAACGGCAAAGAGATCGCAAAGCGCCTGATTGGCATAAAGCAGGTTGGCGTGGCCATCGAAGGCAGCGGCGCCGAGATCCATCGCCTCCATGAAGGAGCGATAGGATTCGACGCCTCCCTCGAGCGTGAAGATCTCCTCCTCCCGCTTCTGGTTGCGAACGACCAGCGCATCGATCTCGCCCTCGCGGATCGCCCGGATGACCTCTTCGGCCTCCTCGAGCCGCCGGCGCAGATCCGCGTTCAGGGCCTCCGCTCGCGAAACTGCCTCAAGGCTCATTCACCCTCTCCAACCTGCAGATTGACGAGAACTTTCTCGGTATTCGACAGGTCGCCGATGATCTTGCGGATCGGCGTCGGCAATTCCCGAACCAGGGTCGGAATGGCGACGATCCCGTGTTCGCGCGCCAGCTGCGGCGATTTTCGAAGATCGATCACCTCGATGACATATTTGCCCGGCAGGCTTTCGGCGCAGATGCGCTCCAGGTTCTGGATGGCTGCCAGTGATTTCGGTGTCTGACCGGCGACATAAAGGACCAGCTTCTTGGGCGCGCTCGCTGCTTGGTTTTCCATTTCACCCATCGTCATTCCGCCGAACGGCGGCTTTTCTCCATGGCCGCCCGATCGGAGGCCGCCTGATTCAAATAGGCCGCTTCCGCGTCCTGGACAGTGGTCAGTTCGGCCTCGTCCGATTCCAGTTCGGCCTGCAGCGCTTCGATCTGCGCCATGACCTTCCTGCGCTTCTGCTTGAGCAGTTCGGCCCGCCGAGCCACCTCGGCCTTCCGCTCGACCTCCGTACGACGTGCTTTGGCCTCTTCCGACTGTCTGAGAGTGCCGGTCAAGGCCCGCCCATCGCCGATATATGGCGCGAGCAATCGAATTCCATCGTTGGACATGACGAATTCGCGCACCTGGTTGGAATGGGCCGTGCCGCGGGCCTTCAGGAGGTAGAGTTCCCGATTGAACTCACCGCCAATCTCCCGATTGAGAAGCAGGATCCAGGCATCCATCAGCGAAGAAAGGCCTGCGTCGGTCTCCGTCGTTCCATCCTGCGAATGCATCAGGTGGGTAAAGACGGCGGTCGTTCCGCGCGACTTCAAAAAATCCACCATGCGCAACAGCATGGACTGGACCTCGAGCACATCACCGCTGCCCATGAAGGCCGAGATCGGATCGAGGACCACGAGGGAAGGATTGAAGCGGGCAATCTCGCGAAGCATCACCGCCAGATGCATTTCCAGACTGTAGAAGGTCGGGCGGACTGCAACATAATGCAACAATTTCGCATCGACCCATTTTCTGAGATCAGTGCCGATCGAGCGCATGTTGCGCACGGTCTGGTCGAGCGATTCCTCGAAGGAGAAATAGAGCGCGCGTTCGCCGGCGGCGCAGGCGGCAGCGCAGAAGCTTGCGGAAACCGAGCTCTTGCCGGACCCGGCCACACCGCTGACCAGGATGCTCGTGCCGCGATGAAATCCGCCGCCGGACAACATTTCGTCGAGGGTCGCGATCCCTGAGGAAATGCGTTCTTCCGAAACCTTATGGGAAAGGCCGAGCGTGCTGACCGGCAGGACGGAAAATCCATCCTGGTCGATCAGGAAGGGAACCTCGTTCGTGCCATGGGCCGTCCCGCGATATTTGACGATGCGCAGCCGGCGCGTCGAGATCTGGTTGTGGACGCGATGGTCGAGCAGGATGACGCAGTCGGAAACATATTCCTCCAGGCCCTGACGCGTCAGGGACCCATCGCCGCGCTCACCGGTGATGATCGTGGTCAGTCCCTTGTCCTTCAGCCAGTCGAACAGGCGGCGGATTTCAGCGCGAAGAATGGCAGGATTGGTGAAGGCCGAAAACAGGCTTTCGATCGTGTCGAGCACAATCCGCTTGGCCCCGACCTGGTCGATGGCAAGTTCCAGGCGCAGGAAGAGGCCCTCAAGGTCGTAGTCGCCGATTTCCTCCAGTTCAGAGGGATCGATGGCGATGTGCTCGATATAGAGCTTTCCCTCGTCGATCAGCCCCTGCACGTCGAAACCGAGCGAGGCGACATTGTTGACGATATCGATCGGGCGCTCCTCGAAGGTGACGAAGACCCCGGGCTCGTCGTGATCGCGTGCGCCGTTCAAAAGGAACGTGGAGGCAAAGAGCGTCTTGCCGCAACCGGCGGTGCCGCAGACAAGCGTCGGACGCCCGCTTGGCAGCCCGCCAAGCGTCAAATCGTCGAAACCAACGATCCCGGTCAATGATTTGGAGATGCCTTTCGGCTCGGACATGGCGTAGTTGATCCCGTTCCTGGCCATCTTAGGCCCTAAAGGGATCGAATATCGCAATGAGCCACGATTGGCAAATGACCGGCTTTGTACTCCAGCGTACCAAAGCGTTGGAATGTCGGTCGTTTCAGTCGACGGCGCGTCCGAGTGTGTCGGCGACATAGGCGCCGCGTGCTCCCATCGGCTCGGGCGCACCAGTCGTGGTATCCTTGCTTGTTTGATGCTCGAGCTCGGCATTGAGCTCGGCGCCGACGATCAGGATCGTCACGGACAGCCAGATCCAGACCAACAGGCCGATCAACGCGCCAAGCGCGCCGTATGTGGCATTATAATTGGCGAAATGCTCGAGATAGAAGCCGAAGCCGAGCGACATGGCCGAGCAGGCGATCGTCGTCAGCGCCGCCCCCCAGGTGAGCCAGCGCAGCTTTGCCGGCTCCCGGCTGGGCGCAAAGCGATAGATCGTCATCACCGCGCCGGCGACGATGATGAGCAGCAGTGGCCAGCGGCCGATCAAAGCCAGGTTCTCCTTATAGGCGTCGAGCCAGACGGACGACAGGATAACCGGTATGGCTGCGACGAGACCTAGAACCGCAATTGCGCCGACGACGGCACAAAGAGTAAAGACGAGGCCGATCAGGTTGAGGCGGATGAAACCGCGGCGTTCCTTTTCCTCATAGGCGACATTCATCGCATCAAAAAGGGCAAGTGTGCCGCTATGGGTGCTCCAGAGTGCGAAGGCCAGACCGACGAAGAAGGTGATGCCAAGGCTCTCCTCCCGACGCCCGGCGAGCGCCCGGATCTGCTCGGCAACGATATCGAAGGCGCCTGGCGGCAGCAGGATGGAGAGCTTTTGCAGGTGGTCGGCAATCGTCATCGGATCGGCGATGAGCCCATAAAGAGAGACCAGCGCGGCGAGAGCCGGGAACAGGGCGAGCAACAGATAGAAGGTCACGCCCGCCGCAATCAACATAACCCTGTCATCGCCGACTTCCTCGACAAGGCGCCAGAACACGTCGCGCAGGCCGCGCACCGGGATCTCTTCCGGGACCTGCGCGCTCCGGCCCCGTTCGTCATCGGATGGCGGCGTCGCGTTCGGCGGCGACTTTCCTTTCGATCCTCTAAGTGCCAGGGCAAGGCCGGCAATCGCCATCAAGCTGATCACGGCTCTGGAGGAGGTGGGCCGCTGGACTTCCATGATCGTTTCTCCATCTTCCGCGATCGGCGTGCCGGCAGGTAGGCTCCGGCAATGGTCGGAGGCTGCGGTTTCGGGCGTGCGCGAAACGTGCAGCACGCTGTTGAGGCGCAATCGTGTGAAAGCTCGATTTGTTCCAATCGCCTCCTGTCGAAAGAACGTCGGTTTTTGCGGTTTACAGGCACGCGCCCGCGCCTATCTTTACGCAGCGGCAGATAGGGCTACGCGAAAGGACTTGAAAAGATGCATGTCTTGACGGCTTCCGCTGCGAACCTCGACAGCTGCGCGAGCGAGCCGATCCATATTCCCGGGGCAATTCAGCCGCACGGCGCCCTGCTCGTCCTCGACATGCACACTCGTGCCGTCCTTCAGGCGAGCCGGAATTTGCTGTCCTTTACCGGCCTGGACCTGACGGCAGACGGGGTTCTTGCTGCTAGCCTGCCAGATCTCGATAGGGCGCTCGCCGCCTGGAGCCCGGACCGCAGCCCGTCACTGCAGGTCAGGCTGGAAGAGCAGGCACTCGTCGCCATTGCCCACCGATCCGACGCCGCTTTCATCGTCGAGTTCGAGAGGATCGAGAGGGGCGGAACCGACAGTCTCGTTTCCCGTCTCGGCTCCTTTGCGCAATTGCTTTCGGGCGAGACCGACATTGCCGGCAGCTTGCAAGCCTGCGCGGCCTTCGTGGCCGAGCTGACCGGCTTCGATCGTGTCCTTGTCTACCGCTTCGACGCCGACTGGAACGGACATGTCGTGGCCGAGGCCAACAATGGCGGGCTTCCCTCCTATCTCGATCTGCGCTTTCCCAGTGGCGACATCCCCGCACAGGCGCGCCACCTTTACACGATCAACCGAGTGCGCATGATCCCGGATGCATCCTATCAGCCGGTTCCGATTGTTCGCGCCGACGGACAGCAGCCACGTGCCCACCTCGACCTGTCGCTGTCGCAATTGCGCAGCGTCTCGCCCGTCCACCTCGAATATATGCGCAATATGGGAACGGCCGCCTCGATGTCGGTCTCGGTGATCGTCGACGGCGCGCTTTGGGGCCTCGTCTCCTGTCACAGCGCTGCGCCTCATGGCGTTTCAATTTCCGTCCGCGATGCCTGCGACTTCGTCGTGCAGTCACTTGCGATGCGCATAAGCGCCCTGGAACGGGCCGAAGCAGCCGCCGAAAGTGTCGAGCTCGCAGAGGTGCACTCGCGCCTGCTGACCCGGATGAGCCAGGCGCAAAGCTGGCACGTCGACTTGCTGGCTGCGGAGGACGATCTCCTGCAGCTGGTGGGTGCCGAGGGCGCTGTTATCCTCACCGACGATCAGATCGTCACGGCAGGCAGCGTGCCGGAGCGTGCTCACATTGCCGAAATCACCGACTGGTTGAAGTCGCGCGGCGAGGAGCTCTTTCATTCGAGCTGCCTTGCCGCCGATCTTCCGCAAGATCTGTCCTCTCAGATCGCGGCCGCCGGCATGCTGGCAATCAGTCTGTCCGGTCTTCACTCGAACTGGCTTATCTGGTTCCGCCCGGAAATCGTCAGGACCGTAAAATGGGGTGGTGATCCTCACAAGCTGGTGCGCGAGGCAGGGCGCATCCATCCGCGCAAATCCTTCGATACATGGCGCGAGCAGGTTCGCCAGCAGTCAGCGCCATGGACGCAAAGCCAGATCGGCGCTGCCCGCAACCTGCGCGGCGCCATCGTCGGCATCGTGCTTCGCAAGGCTGAGGAGCTTGCCCAGTTGACGGGCGAATTGCAGCGCTCCAACAAGGAGCTTGAAGCCTTTTCCTATTCGGTCTCACACGATCTGAGGGCGCCGTTTCGCCATATCGTCGGTTTTGCCGAACTCCTGCGCAGCCGCGAAACGACGCTTGACGAAAAATCGCTGCATTACCTGCAGACCATATCGGACGCGGCCGTTGCGGCGGGCAAGCTCGTCGACGATCTCCTGAATTTTTCCCAGCTCGGGCGAACCGCCCTCTCCAAGAAGCCCGTCGACATGAACAAGCTCGTCCTTGAAGTTCTTCGCAGCCTGAAGGCCGAACAGGAAGGACGCGACATCGACATCCAGGTGGCCGACCTGCCGCCAGGCTTCGGCGATGCGACGCTTCTGCGTCAGGTCTGGTACAACCTGCTCGAAAATGCCGTCAAATACACACGCCCGCGCAAGCGCGCTGAAATTGTCGTGGGAGGCCAATCTTACTCCAACCAGACGGTCTACAGCGTCTCTGACAATGGCGTTGGCTTCGACATGCAATATGTCGCCAAGGTGTTCGGCGTTTTTCAGCGACTGCAGCGCGCAGAGGATTTCGAGGGCACGGGGATAGGACTGGCGCTTGTCAGACGGATCATTGAACGTCATGACGGCACGGTCTCGGCATCCGGCGAGGTTGACAAAGGTGCCTGCTTCTCATTTGCTCTGCCGCTCGAAAAACAAAAGGATGACATCCTTGCCTGAATTGCGTCCGATCCTCCTGGTGGAAGACAGCCCCCGCGATCTCGAACTGACCCTGGCCGCCCTTGAAAAATGCCAGCTCGCCAACGAGATCATCGTGGCAAGAGATGGCGCTGAAGCCGTCGACTACCTGTTTGCCACCGGGCCGCATGCCGGACGCGAAAGCGGCGATCCGGCCGTCGTCCTGCTCGACCTCAAGCTGCCGAAGATAGACGGCCTGGAAGTGCTTGCCAAAGTAAAGCGCGCCGAAGGCTTGCGCCACGTCCCGATCGTCATGCTGACATCCTCTCGCGAGGAACAGGATCTCGTGAGGAGCTATGAGCTCGGGGTCAATGCCTTTGTCGTCAAGCCCGTGGAATTCAACGAGTTCTTCAAGGCGATTCAGGACCTCGGCGTCTTCTGGGCGTTGCTGAACGAACCACCTCCTGGACATCGTGGAAATGGCTACAGCTGACTTGATATCCCCTACGCCGACAGTTCTTCTTCTGGAAGACAGCCCGCTTGACGCCGAGCTTGTCGCAGAGCAGCTGCGCACCATGCAGCCCCAGCCGCAGATCATACGCGCCGCACGCCGGGCAGATTTCATCGCCGCGGTGTCGCAAGGTGGTTTCGATATTATTCTGGCAGACTTTTCCCTACCCGATTTTGACGGCATGTCGGCCCTCGATATCGCCAGCAAGGCCTGTCCCGACGTGCCATTCATCTTCGTGTCGGGGGTTTTGGGCGAGGAGGCCGCAATCGAATCCTTCCGGCGGGGAGCGACCGATTATGTCCTCAAGCAGCGCCTGATCCGCCTGCCCGCCGCCGTCTCCAGGGCACTTGCAGAAGCGCGCGAGCGGCGCGACCGGCGCCATGCCGAGGAGCAGCGCGAGATCCTTGTGCGCGAACTCAGCCACCGCGTGAAGAACACGATGGCGATGGTCATGTCGATCGTGCGGCGAACGGCCCGCGGGCGCCTCTCCGTCGATGATTATGCCGACAGCTTGTTGCAGCGGCTTGATGCCATGGCCCAGGCGCACGCGCTTCTTTTCCAGTCAAACTGGGAAGAGGCACGCCTTGCCGATATTGTCGCGCGCATCGTTGCCGCTCATGACCGCAACGGTCGTTTCGACCTCGGCGGCAGCAAAGACGTCACGCTGGGCCCGAAGAGCGCCCTTGCCGTCAGCATGGTGCTGAACGAGCTCGTGACGAACGCCAGCAAGCATGGGGCGCTATCGAACGATGCCGGTCAAGTGCGCCTGAAATGGCGCCAACATACCGATCGCGCCGGGGTCGACATGGTCGACATCGAGTGGCGGGAAAGCAACGGCCCGATCGTGGCCCCGCCTGAGGCAGCCGGTTTTGGAACAGCGCTGATCGAACGCTCCGTACAATATGAGCTGGAAGGAGCAGTCGACCTGCACTATCTGGCCGACGGGCTCACCTGCTCCATCAGCTTTCCGCTCTAGCCTCTTTCGGCCATGCGCGTGTTCAGCACCTCGTCGATGCGTTTGGTCAGCGCCTGTGGCGACCATGGTTTTGCGATGAGGGGCAGGTCGGCGAGTTTGGAGCGGATCTCCGGCAGTTCGGCATAACCGCTGCAGACGATAATGGGTGTTTCCCGGCGCCTGAGGGTGTCGATGAGCGGAAAGGATAGCTCGCCCGCAAGGTTGAGATCGACGATCGCAAGATCGACAGGCTGTCCTGAGAGCGCCTGGAGGGCTTGGGCCAGCCGGCCAAACGGACCGACGACCTGAAAGCCCTGATCGACAAGGAAATCTTCCATGTCCATTGCCAGAAGAAGATCATCCTCGACGAGCAGCACGCGCGTTTCGGAATTTGCTCTTAGCGTCATACGTACCTCAATAATGCCGTGCGGGCTTTAACTGTTTTTCTGCGAGTGAAAGTCAAGCGTCGGATAATCGCGGCGCCGGCAAAGTCTCCATGGGCGTAAACCTTGTGATGACCAGCCTGCCAATCCTCTAGACCTCCGTGCGCTTCAGCAGGTAATCGAGCCCGCCGACGCGAAACCATTTGTAGGCGTATCCATCAAGATAAAGGCAGTGGCGACCGGCCGCGTCTGCCCGGCTGTCGGTGCCATCGGCAATGTCGATCAAGAGGTCACCACCGACTTTGAGACCGGGATCGATCGTAACCTCGACCGGTTTTTCGTTTAGGTTATGGACGATGAGGACTGCGTTGTTGCGCCAGTCATAGCGGATGGCAAGGACGCCGCTCTCTTCAACGTCAAGGACGCTATAGTCTCCCCACCCGACTTCGGGTGCTTCCTTGCGCATCCTGATCAGGCGCTCCATCCAGTTCAGCATGGATTGCGGGCTCCTGCGCTGGTCGGCGACATTGATATGCTCATACCCGTAGGGGCCGCCCGAGATGACCGGCAGGATCGGCTTTTCACTCTTGGTGAAGCCGGCATGCGGCTCGGTCGACCATTGCATCGGTGTGCGGGCGCAATTGCGTTCGGGCAGGGACAGGTCATCGCCCATGCCGATCTCGTCGCCGTAGCGCAGCACCGGCGTGCCCGGCAGCGAAAACATCAGCGAGTAGGCCATGCGCAGACGGTTTTGGTTGCCGTCGAGCATCGGCGCGAACCGCCGTCTGATGCCGCGATCGTAAAGCTGCATGGTCTTTTCGGGTCCGAAGGCGGCAAAGACCCGGTTGCGCTGGGTCTCGCTCAAGCGGCCGAGATCGAGCTCGTCATGGTTCCTCAAGAACTGGCCCCATTGTGCCGATTGCGGGCGCATGCGGGTCGCCTCGAGCGCCTTTGCAAGCGGCGCGCAGTCGCTGCCTGCAAGCGCGTAAAACAATGTCTGATTGACCTGGAAGTTGAACATCATGTGCATCCGGTCGCCGTCCTCGCCGAAATAGTCGAGATCCGTCTTCGGCAGCACGTTGGCCTCTGCAAGGATGATGGCGTCGCCCTGGCGCCATTGCAGGAATTCGCGCAAGGTGCGCAGCATGTTGAACTGTTCGCGCGGCTTCTTCAGGCCGGCGCCCTTTTCGGCGATCACGAAAGGAACGGCGTCCATCCGGAACCCGGAGACACCGAGCTGGATCCAGAAGCCCATGATCTTCAGGATCTCGGCCTGCACGTGGGGATTTGAGGTATTGAGGTCCGGCTGGAAATCGTAGAAGCGGTGAAAGTAATACTGGCCGGCGACCGTGTCGCGCGTCCAGGTGGTTTTCTGAACGCCGGGAAAGACCATTCCCTGATCGGCGTCGTCGGGCTTTTCTTTCGACCAGACATACCAGTCGCGGTAGATCGACTGCTCGTCCTTTCGCGCCTCCTGAAACCAGGGGTGTTGGTCGGAGGTGTGATTGACGACAAGATCGATCAGAACGCGAATGCCGCGCTGCTTGGCCCCATGAGTAAATTCGACGAAGTCGCCGAGCGTGCCGTAGCGGGGATCGACATTGTAATAATCTGAAACGTCATAACCGTCGTCCCTGCCGGGAGACGTCTGGAACGGCATCAGCCAGATCGCGGTGATACCGAGACCGGCGAGGTAGTCGAGTCGCCTGGCAAGTCCCTGGAAGTCACCGACGCCATCGCCGTTTCCATCCATGAATGTCTCGACTGACAGGCAATAGACGACCGCGTTCTTGTACCAGAGATCGTTGATCATCCGTTTCTCCCTTGTGCTGGAGACGCAAATGGTTCGTGCGGTCGATTTGTTCCGCAAGCCACAGCGCCTGCCAGTAAGCGCCGAATGTCGGGACGCGGTGGGGGAGCTCGCCCTGCCTTTGCTGCCCCCTGAGCGTCGAGCATGCTCGAAGGACTCCTACCGTACTGATCCTTGACACCGATAGCCTGCTATCCGACAGTCCGACGGTGTCGGATCATGAGGGTCGCATGGGCCTGACCAGAGGCTTTACGATTGTCGGTAGGGCTGCCATCGCCGCAATTGTCTGCCTGTTTGCCGCCTTTTGCGTCGTTTTGGCGGTTTGGCTGCATTCGAGCTATTCCTCCGCGGTCCGGCGCGGCGAGGAACAGGTCGTTGCGACTGCAAAGATCGTCGCGGCAAACGCAGTCTGGATCAACTCTTTGGCGCGTCAGACCCTCGATCGCATGGACAATGCCTTCGGCTCGGCGATCGACCCCGACGATGGCGACCTGTCGAGGCGGCTGAACCAGGCGACCGCAGCACTTCCGACGAACGCGACCGCCTATGTGATCGCCGCCGACGGCACGCTCATCTATTCGACCGACCGAGAGGGGTCGCCTGCCGATATCCTCGATCAGACCTATTTCCGCCGGCTCGCCAACGGGGCGGACGCCTATACGTCGGCGATGACGCAGATGGGCAATACCGGACGACGCATATTTCTTTCGGCCGCCCGCATTGAGCGTGACCACAGGTTCCTGGGCGTGGCGGTGCTTGCCTTCGATATCGGCATGCTGCGTTCCATCTGGGACGCCTCGCCGCTTGGCCCCGGCTCCACCGTCAGTTTCTTCCGGCGTGACGGCAAGCTGATCGCGCGTCACCCCGAGCCGCCGGACATGGTCGATCTCGGCAACTATGTACTCTTTACAGACTACATGCGGAAGGCGACGTCAGGCACCTACCTATCGACTTCACCGGTCGACCATGTCAAGCGCCTGGTGGCCTATCGCATCGTCGAGCGTACGCCCTTTGTCGCGATCGCTTCGGCCGATATCGGCCTGATCCTGAGACCGTTTTGGAACGATGTCGCAATCGCGCTCCTTCTTACGGCGCTCGTCTCGGCTGCCACTGTTGCTGCGGGACTGAAAATTCTCAGTCTCGCGCGCACGGATGCCCGCCATGCGGCCGAACTTGGCGAAGCGTTGCGAACCAACCAGGTCCTGATGCGCGAAATCCACCACCGCGTGAAGAACAATCTGCAGACCGTGATGGGGCTTGTACGACTGCAAGGGTTGACGCCTGAAACCGTCCAGAGGTTGAACGACAGGATCCTCGCCATGGCGGCTGTGCACGAGCAGATGTACGGCTTCGATCAGTTCGACAGCGTCAACGCCCGCCAGCTCGTCCCGAACCTTTCGCGCACGCTGGTCGGGCTGCACGAGCAAGCTGTCGATCTCGTCTTCGAACTCGACGATATCAAGATCGATGCCGAAAAGGCGACGCCATTCACGCTTCTGCTGAACGAGTTGCTGACAAACAGCATGAAATACGCTTTCGCCGACAGGAACCAGGCATTGATCCGGATCCGCCTCCTGCGGCAACCGGACGACACGGTGCTTTTTGAACTTTCCGATGACGGGATCGGCTACGATCCGGCGGCTGCAAGATCGGGCATGGGCAGCCGGCTGATCAAGGCCCTGGTTGCTGAAATGGGTGGATCTTTTACCATTGCGCGTGTCGACGGTACGGTTTTCACGGCGCGGCTGGCGCTGTCGCACGAGCGGTAGCCTTAGGAACGTGGCGCCTTTTCTGCTGCCATTGTCGCGTCCTTTCAGGGATCCATGTAGCCGGCGGGCCGGATCGTCACGTCGGCGTCAGTGACGTCGGTCGAAAAGATCAGGGCGCCCGTGGTGCGCGAGCGGCCTGGCACGTAATCGAAGGTCGTTTCGGCAACTTCGGCGCCACCGTCGGGCCTTCTGGCCTCGCCATGGACGAGGACCGAGGCGGCCGTCCTGTCGGCATCGTTCCTGATCTCGAAGCGCACCTGGTGGTCTGCCGTGGGAGTATCGATCCTTGTGACGGTCAGGCGGGGCGGCAGGCTTGAATAGCTGGCTGCCTGATAGGCGACAGACGTAATCAGGGCGACGACGAGCACCGTGCTCGTCAACCCGACGACCCATTCGACGGGATGGGATCTGTTTCTGGCCTTCTTCGGTCTATCGCTCACTCGCACCCTCACAATATCAGCCGCGCGGCAGCCGCGCCAATGGAACAGGGCAGGCCGAGGACGATGACGCTCGCAAGCACCGGCCATGCGGAGGAATCTCCGAACTGCTCGAAGGTCCACAGCGCGTAGGCGCTGACGAGAAGTGCGATGACATATCCGGGCAACGTGAAACGGATGACCATATGCCAGGCGGCCACATCCTCGCCGATCTCGTGCCCACCCTTGAAAGAGACTGCATAGACGAAGCCATGCATCACGATCAGAGACATGACCAGGACTGCAAGGACATGCGATGGCGTCATCTTGTAGGAGAGCAGGATCATCTCCTCTGTGGGGGCGACATTCAGCCCGAGAAACAGCGCCCCGATCGCCATCAGGAACATCTCGCGCGCGTAGTCTCGCGGACCCTTTTGCACCGGATCCTCGTCGTCCTCGTCGCTGTCGCCGTTAAGCTGGCTGCGGGCAAGCAGCGCGCCGATGCTGGCCGGGACGGCTTGCACGGCGATCTTTCCGACGATCTCGATGAAGGGTTGTTCAAATTGCAGGACGCCGACTGCAGCAAGGATGGTTGCAGAAGAGACAATGCCGATCGCATAGGCGATTGCCGCATCGCGCAAGGCGTCGCCCCATGTGTAGGTGGCTTCGAAGCCTATCTCGTTCGACAAGAGGACCAGAAGCGGGATGTTGACGATCAGCAAGAGCAGCAGCCGGCCGCGATCCATGGAAAAGCCGAGCTCCCACATTTCCATCGTCATGAACATCGGCAAGGCGAAGATCAATGCCCCGGCAAAGCCGCGGCCAAGGCCGGCGGCAAATCGCCAACCGTCGAAGTCGGAATTCGTGGTCTGTTGCGCGAGCTGGTCCATCATCGGCCTGAAACTAGGAGGTCGACGCTGCTTTGCCAGTGCGCGATTGCAGCCGGTTCAGGATGATGCAAGTTGCCTCCGATCGGCTGCGCGTCCGGCAGCATAGCGGCTCATGAAGGCAGGGCATCCTTGAAACGAACGACGGCAGCCAGCGCGCCGGCGACATCGACGATCTCGAAAGCCTGCCCGTCGAGCTCCTTGCCTGACCTCAGGCGTTCCGCCATGAGTTCCCGCGCATGGGCCTTGGCCTCCTCGATGGCGATCGCCAGACTGGCGCAATCACTCCCATCGGGATCCAGGATCAGGTCCTTGCCGTCACGAATGTTGAAATAATATCGCATGCGTCACCATCAAATACTGTCTGTTGCTTCCTGCGCGCTCATGCCGGCGTCTGCTTGCTTTAGCGGCCTCCGATGAGCCGTTCGAATTCCTCCTCCGGAACCCCGTAGGAGCCGGCTGCGAATTTTTCGAGGCCGGCGCGGTTGAGAACGACGATCGATCCGCGCACCGAACGGATCAGACGATGTCCTTCCAGGACGTGAAGAGAGGTGGTGACGCCGGGTCTGCGGGCTCCGAGCATCAAGGCAATATAGTCATGGGTGATCGCCATCTCGTCGCTGCGAAGGCGATCGTGACACATCAGGATCCAGCGCGCGAGGCGCTGATCGAGCAGATAGCGGATATTGGCGAGTGCGGTATAGGCGACCTGCGTGGCAAAGACATGCATGTACTTGATGAGCGGCACCTGGAAAGAGGTACTCTGCATGGTCGCCTGACGCATTGCCTCGATCGGCACCCGGTAACCGGAGCCGGCGACGTTGATCTCGACCCGGTAGGGAACTTGGTCGTCACCGACGATAGTGGCCGTCGGCACGAAGCCCTCCCAGCCGAACATTCCTGCTTCGGCGGTCTGGCCGTTGGCGGAGACCGTCATCACCGCACCGATACCTGTTTCAAGAAAGTAGACGTAATCGAGCTTCTTGCGCGGCTCCGCGATGCAGAAATGCGCCGGCAGATCGACCCGCTCCAGGTGCGGGGCCAGAAGCGCGAAGTCCTGCGGCTCGAGCGCGGTCAACATGCGGTTCGAAATCTGTGTCTGACTTGGCGCCATATGCCTCTCCCACATTGCCTCACGAGCTTCGGCAACAGTAACCAGTGAACTATTGTCACAGCTTCTGGTTCCGAAAGCCGAAGAGATCCAGCATCGGCTTTCCCATCAAGGCTGAAGCGGCAATGCAGCAAACCTCATGCCTCAGGCGGCTCGCAGCCGCAACGACGGTGTCCCTGGCCCAGGTCAACCAGGTGCCTGGCCGGCGGGGGTCTTCTCATGCAGAAAAATCATTGTCGACAGTCCCGGCAGATCGAGACGGACCGACTGGTTGCGCCCGTGTGCGCCGATCTCTTCGCTGTGGCGGTCGCCGCTGCCCGTGCCGGTGCCTGCATAGATCGATGCGTCCGTATCGAGGATCTTTCGCCAATGGCCGGCAAAGGAGACGCCGAGCCGGTAATCCGGGCGGGGAACCGGCGTGAAGTTCGACACGACGAGGGCTGCCTGGCGGCGCTCGCGGTCATAGCGCAGCATGGCAAGAACCGAATTATGCGCGTCGTCGGCGACGGCCCACTCGAAACCGGAGGGCTCGCTGTCGCCATAGTGCAGGCAGGCGAAATGGCCGTAGATGCGGTTGAGGTCGCGCACCAGCCGTTGCAGGCCGGCATGGGCGGGATCATCGATCAGATCCCATTCTACCGATGCGTCGTGGCTCCATTCCGATCTCTGGCCGATCTCGCATCCCATGAAGAGGAGCTTCTTGCCGGGATGGCCCCACATGAAACCGAAGAGCGCGCGCAGATTGGCCATTTTCTGCCATTCGTCGCCCGGCATCTTGGCGAGCAACGATCCTTTGCCGTGAACGACCTCGTCGTGGGAAAAGGGCAGGATGAAATGCTCGCTATAGGCATAGATCATCCCGAATGTCATCGAGCCATGGTGATATTGGCGATAGACGGGATCGTCCGACATGTAATGGAGCGTGTCATGCATCCAGCCCATGTTCCATTTCATGTCGAAGCCGAGCCCGCCTTCCTCCGGCGAGCGGGTAATGTTGGGAAAGGCCGTCGATTCCTCCGCTATCGTCAGCGCATGCGGAAATCGTTCGTGCACGATGCTGTTCAGATGCTTGAAGAACTCGATCGCCTCGAGGTTTTCGCGCCCGCCGTAACGATTGGGAATCCATTGGCCCTCGGACCGGCTATAGTCGCGGTAGAGCATGGAGGCGACCGCATCCACGCGCAGTCCGTCGATGTGATAGTGCTCGAGCCATTCCAGGGCGCTGGCGATCAGGAAGCCTTTGACCTCGTTGCGGCCGAGATTGTAGATCAGCGTGTTCCAGTCCTGGTGGAAACCTTCGCGCGGATCTTCATGCTCGTAGAGTGCGGTTCCGTCGAACCGTGCCAGTCCCCAGGCGTCGGTCGGAAAATGCGCCGGGACCCAGTCGAGAATGACGCCGATCCCTGCGCCATGGCAGCGGTCGACGAAATAGGCGAAATCCTCCGGCGTGCCGTGGCGGCCGGTCGGCGCAAACAGGCCAAGTGGCTGATAGCCCCAGGACCCGCCGAAGGGATGCTCCATGATCGGCAGGAGCTCTATATGAGTGAAGCCCATGTCTCGCACATAGGGAATGAGCCGCTGCGACAGCTCGACCCAGTTCAGCATGCGCGCGCCATCGCTCATGTCGCGCAGCCACGAGCCGGCATGCACCTCGTAGACGCTGATCGCCTCGGCCCGTTTGTCGACGGCGCGCCGCCCCTCCATCCAGGCCGCGTCTGACCAGTCGAAGGGATCGGTGGAGGCAACCACGGAGGCAGTCGAAGGAGCCGGCTCGGCCGCCCTCGCCACCGGATCGGCCTTCTGGGGCAGGAGATTGCCGTGCTGATCGAGGATTTCGAACTTGTAGCGCTCGCCGACGGTCAGATGCGGGATGAAGATCTCCCAGACACCGGCCTGGGGCCGCAATCGCATCGGATTGCGCCGACCATCCCAGCTGTTGAAGTCGCCGACCACGGAGACACGCCGCGCATTTGGCGCCCATACGGCAAAACGCACGCCTGCAATATCGTCGATCGTCATCGGAATGGCGCCGAGCGCGCGCGTCAGGTTGTAATGCGTGCCTTCGCCGACGAGATGAAGATCGAGGTCGCCGAGCAAGGGACCGAACCTGTAGGGGTCGTCGGTCAGCTGGAGCGCGTCGGGCCAGCGCACCCGCAGACCGTAGGAAGAAGGCTCCGGGATGATTGCGCCAAACAGGCCGGCCGGATGGACGAGCTCGGCAGACGCGAGATGCAAACCGGTCTCGCGCGCAACGAGCTCGACGGAGGACGCGCCGGGCAGGAACAGCCGGACACTATATCGACCGTCCGCGCACCGATGCGGGCCGAGGATGGAAAACGGATCGCCATGGCGTCCCTCGGCGAGGGCCTGGACCGCATCCGGCTCCACACCGAAGAAGATGTCGGCGAAGTCTGTCGTCATGAGCGGCTCTCCGAGAGGCGGGTCAGGATATTGGCAAAACCGTTCAACGGGATCGGCAGCCATTTGGGACGATTGCGCGCTTCGTAGGCGATCTCGTAGGCCGCCTTCTCAAGCAGGAAAATGTCGAGGACCTTCCTGATGTCGCCGGCCGAGTTGGGCAGGTCCGCAGACAGCGACAGTGCCTCGCTATAGGCCTTGAGAAAGACCTCTTCGGCTGTCGCGCCGAAGCGGGTGATGACTTCGCGCCGGCGGGTGTCGTGATGATCGGAGATCGCGTCATTTTCGAGCATGGCGGTCGCCGTCAGGTAATCGAGCGAACGCAAGAGCCCGGCCGCATCGCGCAGCGGACTGGTCTTGGCCCGCCGTTCGGCAAGATTGCGGGCAGGTTCTCCTTCGAAATCGATGATGACGGCGTCGCCTTCCGTCACCAGGATCTGGCCGAGATGGAAATCGCCGTGCGCGCGGGTGAGCAAGGTTCCTATGGCTTGCTCGGCAAGCGTGCCTGCCTGCGCGACGATTGCCTCCTGTTGTTCAAGAAGCGATGTCACCCTCGCCCCCATGCCCTCGTCCACCTCCGCGCCAAGATCGGCAAGCTTGGAGAAGGCATAGGCGATTTCGCCGGTAACGGATTTGCGAATGGTTTCGACATCTGCCGCACCTGCCCGACGTGGCGAAAAGGCCTCGTCTGTTGATGGCTGGGCAAGCAGGACATGCAGTTCGCCCAGCCGCTCCCCGACCATGGAAACGAAACTGAGCAGCGGTCGCAGCTCCTCGTCAGCTGCCTCGACGGGGGCTTCCGTCATGACGATCTCATCGGCGACGCGCCTGAGATTGGACAGCATCCAGTTCCAGGCATCCCCCTGGTTGCGAATAGCGCCCTGGACGATGATCAGGGTCGAACGCCGGCCTTCGCCATCGGTGCGCACCACCTCGCCAAGCAATGGCGCAGTATGCTGATAGCCGTGCTGCGTCAGATAGCGGGTCATTTCGACTTCGGGATGAATGCCGATGAATATGTGCCTTATCAGTTTGATCATCGCCGCGTCGCCGACGATCAGCGAGCTGTTGGATTGCTCTGCCGAGAGCCAGTGGATCGGCATATCGTCGGATAGAGCCAGGCCGTCGAGCTGGTCGGTGCCGATGAACTCGATCTGGCCCGTGCGGCCGCTGACGACCGAGCGGTCGCGCAAGCCGCGCAGGATGCCGCGCGCCATCGTCTCGACGGCAAAACCATCAGTGAGGAAGCCGACGCGTCGCCCCTGCCTGATGCGCGCAAGCGACAGCTGCTGGCCGAGCACGTTCGGCGGCGTGTCGTCCCACTCGGCGGCAAGCGGCAGCTGGTAGCTTTCGACATGGTCGGGAAGGACCGCCTCGAGCTCGCCAAGAACGACCCCCTCGGCAAAGGGTATGGGTGTCGCCGATACCAGGCGGGCTTCCTGAAGCGGCTGATCCTTGGCGCCGAACCAGCGCCGCTTCGACAGATAGGCCGGCAGGACGTCGCGGCTGAGCATGGAAGCATGCTGGGGCTGTTCGACGAGTTCGGTGAGGCTGCGCCGCACGACGACCGTCACGAAGTCGGCCAGCTGCTCGGGCGGCGCAGTGCGCCAGGCCGGACCGTCGGCTTCCTTGTTGAGCTGGAACCAGAAGAAGCCATAGGGCGGCAGGGTCAGGAGATAGGTGAGCTGTCCGATCGGCGGAAAGGGCGACATGCCGGTGAGTTCGATCGGAATGCGGCCTTCGAAGGCCGACAGATCGAGTTCGACGGCCTGGGGAAGGCGCGACAGGTTGGCAACGCACAATATGACCTCGTCGCCGTGCTCGCGCAGGTAAGCAAGGATGCGGCGGTTGCTCGGCGTCAGGAAACGCAGCGAACCGCGCCCGAAAGCGCTGTGCCGGCCGCGCAGCGCCAGCATGCGCCGCGTCCAGTTCAACAGCGAATGGGCATCGGCGACCTGGGCCTCGACGTTGAGCGCCTCGAAACCGTAGAGCGGATCGGCGACCGGCGGCAGGACGAGGCGGGCCGGGTCTGCCCGCGAAAAGCCGCCGTTGCGGTCGGGCGACCATTGCATCGGCGTGCGCACCCCGTCCCGATCGCCGAGATAGATGTTGTCGCCCATGCCGATCTCGTCGCCGTAATAGACGACAGGCGTGCCGGGCATCGACAGGAGCAGGCCGTTCATCAGTTCGATGCGCCGCCGGTCGCGCTCCATCAGTGGCGCCAGGCGTCGGCGGATGCCGAGATTGATCCGCGCCCGCTTGTCGGAGGCGTAGGTCTCCCAGAGATAGTCACGCTCGGCATCAGTCACCATTTCGAGCGTCAGCTCGTCATGATTTCTCAGGAAGATCGCCCATTGGCAGGTGTCGGGAATATCGGGGGTCTGACGCATGATGTCGGTGATCGGGAAGCGGTCCTCCTTGGCAATCGCCATGTACATGCG
The DNA here is from genome assembly GCA_039725955.1 of Sinorhizobium sp. B11. Classification (NCBI taxonomy): domain Bacteria; kingdom Pseudomonadati; phylum Pseudomonadota; class Alphaproteobacteria; order Hyphomicrobiales; family Rhizobiaceae; genus Sinorhizobium; species Sinorhizobium sp. B11. The sequence goes on along the minus strand of CP091035.1, from coordinate 194,577 downwards.
CGGCATCAGCGGGAAGTGGAAGGCCATGTGGCATTCGTCGCCGTCACCGAAATATTCGCGCGTATCCTCCGGCCATTGATTGGCCTCGGCAAGCAGCATGACGCCCGGATGGGTGGCATCGAGGGCAGCACGGATCTGCTTGAGGATCGCATGCGTCTCCGGCAGGTTTTCGTTGTTGGTGCCCTCACGTTCGACGAGATAGGGGATCGCATCGAGCCTGAAGCCGTCAATGCCGGTTTCCAGCCAGAAGCGCATGATGTCGATGAGCTCCTCCATCACCTTCGGATTGTCGAAGTTGAGATCGGGCTGGTGAGAATAGAAGCGGTGCCAGTAATAGGCGCCGGCGACGGCGTCGAAGGTCCAGTTCGATTTTTCGGTGTCGAGGAAGATGATGCGGGTCTCCGGGAACTTCTGGTCATTGTCGGACCAGACGTAGAAATCGCGCTCGGGGCTGCCGGCCGGGGCCTGGCGGGCGCGCTGGAACCAGGGATGCTGGTCGGATGTGTGGTTGATGACAAGCTCGATGATCACCTTGATATTGCGCTCGTGGGCGGCTGCGACGAACCTGCGGAAATCCTCGATGGTTCCGTAATCCGGGCTGACGCTGCGATAGTCGGCAATGTCATAGCCGTCGTCGCGGCGCGGCGAGGGAAAGAAGGGCAGAAGCCAGATCGCGGTGACGCCAAGGGCAGCGATATGGTCGAGCTTCTGGTAGAGGCCTTCGAAATCGCCGATGCCGTCGCCATTGGCGTCGTAGAAGGACTTGATATGCAATTGGTAGATGATCGCGTCCTTGTACCAGAGCAGGTCCTCGGCGATCGTCTTCTTGTCTTCGATGAAGGCTGTGTCCATTTCAGGCCTCTCCTGCCCTGACCCGCCATATGGCGAATGGCAAAGAGGCCGGGTCCAGCCTGATCGTCTGCCACTTTCCGCTGCGCTTGAAATTCTGGCCGCTGACGAGGTCTTCCAAGGCGAGCGTCGCGCCGTCGCCGAGGCCGAACCGCCAGAGCGGAAACTCGACGTTGCTTTCCTCGATCCCGTGCGGATTGAGATTGACGGCGATCAGCAAGACGTTGTGACGCCCGCTGTCGGCTTTTTCGAAGAACATGACGTTCCTGTTCGACGAGGGAAGAAGCGTCAGCCCGAGATGGGAATGCAGGGCGGCGTTGTCCCGGCGGATGCGGTTGAGCATGGCGATTTCCGCCTTGATATTGCCCGGGCGGTCATAGTCCCAGGCGCGGATCTCGTATTTTTCGCTGTCGGCATATTCCTTGCGCTTGGCGTCAGGCCGTCCCTCGCAGAGCTCGAATCCGTTATAGACGCCCCAGAGGCCAGACAGGGTGGCTGCGAGCGCTGCGCGGATGAGATAGGCCGGGCGCGGCGCGTTCTGCAGGAAATCCGGGTTTATGTCATGGGTGTTGACGAAGAAATGCGGCCGGAAGAATTCGCGCGCCTCGCTCGTGGTGAGTTCGCTCATATACTGTTCGAGCTCCCAGCGCTCGTTGCGCCAGGTAAAATACGTGTAGGATTGCGAAAAGCCGATCTTGGCGAGCCGGTACATGACCTTGGGCCGCGTGAAGGCCTCCGACAGGAAAACGACGTCGGGATGGCGCGCGCGAATGTCGCCGATCAGCCACTCCCAGAATGGAAAAGGCTTGGTGTGAGGATTGTCGACACGAAACAGCCGCACGCCCTCTTCTACCCACATCTCGACCATATCGCGCAGTTCGACCCATAGATCGGGTATCGCGTCCTTGGCATAAAAGTCGACATTGACGATGTCCTCGTATTTCTTCGGCGGGTTTTCGGCATAGCGGATGGTGCCGTCCGGCCGCCAGTCGAACCAGCCGGGATGTTCTTTCAGCCAGGGATGATCGGGAGAGGCCTGGATCGCCAGATCGAGCGCGATTTCCAGACCTGCCTTTCGCGCCTCCTCGACCAGATGCTCGAAATCGTCGAATTCGCCGAGCTCGGGATGAATGGCGTCATGGCCACCGGCCTCCGAGCCGATTGCATAGGGACTGCCCGGATCGCTCGGTGCCGCGCTCAGCGAATTGTTGCGGCCCTTGCGGTTGGTGCGGCCGATCGGATGGATGGGCGGGAAATAGAGGACGTCGAACCCCATGTCGCGAATGGCCGGCAGACGTTGGATCACATCCTCGAACGTGCCGTGACGATTGGGGTCTCCGCTCTGTGAACGCGGGAAGATCTGGTACCAGCTCGCAAATCCAGCCTCGCGCCGCTCCGATTCGACGCCATAGGCGGCGCTGCGCGTTCCAAACGGTCGCCGGTCGGCGCGGGCCATGAGTTCGGCGGTGCGCGGCGCCAGCAGGATCTCGAGCTTGGACATGCCGTCCCGGCGCTCCAGCTCGGCAACAAGTGCGTCGAGTTCCGCCCGCTCCTCGGCAACCATCTCGGCGGCGGGATCGGCTGCGCCAGCGCGGATCAATGCCTCGCCTTCGATCAATTCCAGACGCAGGTCGAGCCTGGCCTCATGTTTCTTGACCAGTTCGTAGCGAAAGATCGCGAAGGGATTTTTCCATGCCTCGACGCAGAACTCGAAGCGGCCAACCCGATCGAGCACGAAGCTTGCCTGCCATCGATCGTTTTCGGCAAGCGTCATGCGTTCCTGGCGCCATTCGACCTCGCCGCGCGGACGGTGGAGAAGGGCTGCCGCCAGAAGGTCGTGCCCATCGGCGAAGATGTCGGCTTCGACGACCACGGTATCGCCGACGATGCGCTTGACCGGGAAGCGGCCCTCATCAACCTGCGGGGCAATCTTTTCGATGGCGATGCGCGCCGACCTCGTGGCCTCGGCAAGCGACAGATCTCCCTGCTCTACCGTGACGGAGGCGCACGCCCGCGTCTGTATGAGGCGCACCTCGCCCGGTTCCAGGCGCTGGCCGGAAGCGCCAGGGTCCACCGGCACGAATGGAGAGACGGCGCGATTGAGGATCGTTTCGGGAAGCAATGCGGATCGACGAAGGTCCCTGTTGACGGCGATCAGTCTCACCGTAGCGGCGGTGCGAAGATCAGCCGCATCGGCCTGCGACAGGATGCTGACCTGGCTCGTGGTATCGCAATTGACGAGCTGCATCGACTGGCTGCTACGGACCGCCATCAGTTCACGCAGTGCGCTCGTCAGATCGAAGGCGCCTTCGGCTCTTATCCTGCGCAGCCCCTCGCCGTGCCCATGCGTCGGATCGAGCGGCAGCCCGGCACCGAATTCAAATCCCATCGGCACAAGAAGGCCATCGCCGATTTCCGCCGCCAGGCGCAGCGCCCGGCGCGAGCGACGCTCGCGGATCTCCCTGCTCTCGGTGCCATGCGCAAGCCGCCTGGCAAAGGGGGCCTCGGGAAAGGCGATCTGCGGTGCGAGCCCATGCTGTAGCCGGTACTCCTCGATAAACCAGCTTTCGCGCAAGTCCCACCAGGCAAGCGAGGTGAAGGTGGCGTTGAACCCGCACTCGCGCAAGCCCTTTCTCAAGGCAAAGTCGGTACCCGGCGTATAGGCAAGAAAACGCGTTGCCGCATTTGCGGCCTTGGCTCCTGCGATCAGCTGCTGCCATTGACCGGCCGCGAGCCTATCGAGGCCGATAGCCCGGTAGCCGCTGATCCCAGCAGCAGTCAGACGTAAAAGCCGCGCCTGCCAAGCCTCGACATCGCCGGATGGGGGCGGCCCCATGAGCGGCATAAGAGGCGATCGTCTCGGATCAAGGGATAGCAGGCGGGCATCGTCGTTTGCGACGCCTGCGCCGATCGCAAGGTCGAGCATGAAGCTGATCCCGCGGCTTTCAGCCTCTTTGGCCAGCCCGGCAAGCGCCTCTTCCGCCGCTCCCTCAATGGCGAGCGCCGGGTCGAGGGTCTCATAATCAACGGTTGAAAACAGGCTCTCTGCCGTCCTTCGAAAGGGCGGGGCCGTCAGGACGGTGTCGAAGCCGAGGAAGGCCGCGTGATCGAAGACCTCCAGCCAGCGGTCCCGGCCAGACAACAAAAGCGGGTTGACATAGTAGATCCGCGAAACGTGAAGGGAAGCGGTCGAAGGGGATGCTGTCGTCATCACTCGGTCTGTCTCCGCGCGTCCGGTCCATGAACGATGTTTGATGGTTGCGGAGATGAACCTTCAAGCGCTTTACTTGTTCCCTGGCGCCGCCTCAGATGATGCGGGCCGGTAAGCACCAAGTTCCGGAATGATAGGCAGCGCCAGGGCCGGCGCCGCGTCAAAGAGCGCGGTAGCGCGTCGACGAAAGAGCGGGGCGCAAGCCTGTCTTGCCGCCGACTTTTTCAAGACGTTCGCTTAGCCTTCGAGCAAGCGCTGCAAAATCATAGGGCTTTGCAAGAAAGGTGGCGCCATCGACGGCCGAGAGGTCGATCACGCGTCCAGAGGTCACGATGAGCGGGACCGAAGGCCTGGTTTTTCTGACGAGAGCGGCGAGATCGAGGCCGCTTAAGCCCCCCGGCATGTCGACATCGGTCACGACCGCGGCGATATCGTCATGCCTGGCGAGCGCTGCCACGGCCTCGAGCACATTCCCACAGTCGATCACCACATGACCCGCCTCGATCAACGCGTCGGCAAGTGAAAAACGGATCAGTGTTTCATCTTCGACGATCAGGACCTTTGCCATTTCCCGCACCTTTCTGTTCAGTCGGGAAGGGAACGCCTGTTGTCGCAAATCGATACAGCCGTCCGCCGTTCCTCTCCTTTTATGGTGAACTGACGGTTAACAGCCGGAAGCAGCGCTTGGTCTTTACCGCGTGGCGCCGAGGATCCATGCCACCGCGGCAGTCATGGCGACAGCTGCGATCGGATTCTTCTTGATGAAGCCGCGCGCGCCCTCGACAAAGGTTTCACGCTCGGCCCCGTCGCTTTTTTGCGGCGCTCCGGCCACCGACGTGATCGAGTGCGATACCGGATCGGAGGCCGGAAACGTGTCCTCCAGCGCCTGGTCGAGCTCGCCCTTGGCCTCCCGCTCCTGCCTGTTGGCCTTGTCGAGTTCATAAGCTTGGACGGCGGGTGATTTGGATTGGCTCATGTCTTTCTCCATTTGTTGGCCGCTTAACGCCGGCAATCCGCCGAAGTTCCGGGCGTCATGGAGAGCCTTCGCCAGCCGTCGGCTCGGTGGATAGGATCGACATGGCCGCTGGCACGGCCCACGCCTCCCCTTTGCCGGCGCCTTGAGGGAAATGCGTGGAACGGTGCGCGCCAATCCGCGTTCATCGATTAACTGATCAGGAGAATTGACCATGACATTCACGACCTATGTTGCATCGCCGACCTTTTGCCCCGACGCAGCTTCGCGCAGGACAAACCTGAAGCAATGTCTTGATGTTGCCCGCCGGCGTCTCGAGGAGACCTGCGGGGCGAGCGAGACAGAAAAGAGCGCCGCGCTGGTCGCCTCCGCCGTTTCTGCCGGGTGGGAGGAAAACGAAGTCAGGGATCTTCTGCAGGGGTCGTCTTCGGGTTTTGCGCCAGAGCCTGGTCAGCAGCCAAGGCCGATCGGCCTGGTTCCTTCCTCTTCGCTATGAGGATAGAGCTTCTTCAATCAGAGTGGCCATAGACGAGCGTCCGGATCAGAGCGACAAGCTGGCGGATCTCATAGGGCTTTGCGATGTAACGAACGGCCCCTGGCAAATCGCCGGGCCGTAAGGGGCGATCTCCCGACATCAGCACGACTTTCTTGTCTGGCCACGTCCGGACAACTTCTCTGGAAAGAGCAAAGCCGTCGATCGCTCCCGGCATCCTGATGTCGGAGACCACGACATCGATATCGTTGTCTTCGTTCAGGTGCCTGAGAGCGTCTGCGCCATTCATCGCCTCGATCGTCGTAAAACCTGCGTCCTGAAGCTCTGTCGACAATGCCATGCGGACCATGATTTCGTCATCGACGATCAGGACGACAATGCGTTGCTCGTGCATATCGTCTCCCTGCGGTTAAAAAGGACATGGCGCGGAAGTCACGACTGTCCATAACGCCTGTCTGCATGGCTGCCCCGATCTCGATGCGCGGCTGTCGGCCAGTCACCCGGACGTGCCGATTGCGCGAACCATCCGGGCCTGAGGAAGCTTATGCAGGTCCGAAGATCGAGGCGAAAGGAGACAGGCGACGGGTGAGGACAGGCAAGCGCGAGGCCAAGACGGCGGGAAGTGGAGCATTGTCTGATACGACAACACCGTCAGGCCGGGATCCGGTTGAGACCGGCCACGTGACGTCGCGTCGCGGCGATCTCAGGCGATGAAATCGGCAATCGCGCGGGCCAAAGCTGCCGGATTTTCCTCGGCGACATGATGGCCGCTGTCGATTCCAAACCCATGCACGTGGCGTGCCCAACGGCGCCAGATGGCAACCGGATTTCCGTAGATCTGTTCAAGGTCGTCCCGGAGCGACCACAGACATAAGGTCGGTGCTTCCACCAGACGTTTACTGTCGCGGTCCTGGCGCTCATGCACGTGGTCGATGCGAATACCGGCTCGATAATCCTCGATCATGCCATGGACGACCGCCGGGTCGCTGAGGGCGGCGACCAGATCTTGGTAGGCGGCGGGTCCCATGCGATCGGGAGCGACCTGATCGTACCATGCAAGTGGATCAGCGTTGATGGCGCGTTCCGGCTTGTCCGGCTGCGCAAAGAAGAACCAGTGATACCAATCCCTGGCAAAGCACCAGTCGGCACGCTCCAGATGTTCGAGCACCGGCAGCCCGTCGATGATGATGAGCTTGCTGACGGCGTCATGATGATCGAGTGCCATCCGGAAGGCCGTCAGGCTGCCGCGGTCATGGCCGGCGACCACGAAGCGTTCGTGGCCAAGCCTGTTCATCATGTCGACAAGCGCTTCGGCCTTGGCTTTCTTTGACGAGAAACGGCTGTCGGGTGCATCGGCAGGCAGGTAGGAGCGCCCAAAACCCGGCAGGTCCGGGCAGACGAGCCTGACGGAGGAAGCAAGCAGGTCCGCCACGCCGCCCCATGTCATGTGGGTGCGCGGATGACCATGGAGCAGCAACAGCACCGTATCACCCGATCCCCCGTGCCTGACGCGGATCGTCCCGTATCGCGTTTGCACGAAATCCAGCGCGAAGCCGTCAAACATCACGTCAGCCTGCCGATCTGTGCTGCATAGTCGGCAAAGGTGAAGCGTTCGCCCCGTTCGTGCGTCTGGTTGGCAAGACGCAGAAGGTGGATCGGAAACAGGATCGCGTTCTGGTTGGCCTCCGACAGATGGTGACTGTCATCGCCTTCGACAGCGTCTTTTGCCTGCGCCAGGGCCGCGTCTATTGCCTCGTGGCTGAGCAGTTGCTTTTCGGCGAGCGCCTGGCACAGCGCTGCAAGAGCCATCACCATGCCTTCCAATTGAAGATTTGCTGTATTCACGGGAACTCCTGTCCGATAACGGGTCCTGTGCGGAGCGGGCTTGTCCGTCACAATGGCGGCCGAATGGCACTGCCAGATCAGGCCCCGTCAGCCGATCTCGCCTGCGCCATCTTGGGAATTTCCTCGAGCAGCAGCCGGAATTCGGCGATCGGAACCCTGTTTTCGTCGAAAAGCTCGACCGAGATCATGTTGAGCGGCGCTTCCGGCAGGCCCTCGCACGCCATTTCGGCAAGCGCCAGCCGTGCCTCCTTCTTGGCTTCTTCGAGGCTTGGAAACTCATGGGCAAGTTCGGTCGGTTCCGGGCTCGTACGGTCGATGACCTGAAAGAAGAATTTCGGCATTTGCACCTCCTTGCCCGAAAACATCAAGCCGGTCTCTTTGTTCCAGCAAAGGGCAGCCGAGGAGATTCGGCTTTAGAGAACGAGAGGCCCGGTGCCGAAAAGGATCTAGCGCCGATGGAAGACGGCTTCGATATTGTTGCCGTCCGGATCGAGCACGAAGGCCGCATAATAGCCGGGATGGTAGTCGCGAAAGCCGGGCGCGCCATTGTCTGTTCCACCCGCATCGAGGGCTGCTGCGTAAAAGCGGTCCACCTCCTGCTGGTCGCCAGCCCGAAATGCAAAATGGACCCTGGAGACCTGTCCGTCGGCCGTGTCCACCCACAATGGATCGCAGGCAAAATGCCTGTCGCTGTGCGAGGTGAACGTCCGGCCGAGGGCAGCAAGCGCCGCACGATAGAAACGACGACTGGCCTCAAGGTCGGCCACGCGCAGATGAAGGTGGTCGATCAGGTCGCTGTGGGGATCGGTCATGGTTGTAGCTCCGTTGGGACGAGATTGGGGACATGTCCCGGATCGTGATGGCGTCAATAGCGCGTGGCCGGCGCATGTTCCTGCTCTTGCGGGCAACCGGGCGACAAATCCCGATCTCAGTGGAAGTTTCGGCTTTTGACCTTCAGGCTGTCGATATGCAGATCCGGGATGAAGATGTCGCGGGCCTTGATTGCAGTTGCCGGCGGTTCGCGCGTATCGGGTCGTCCGGGCGAACCATGCGCAAATTCGTCTCCCCTGCCCGTCGCCGGTCGGAATTCGAGATCCTGATCGGCAAGGCCTTTCAAACAGGCGGAGAGGTCAAAAAGCTCCTGGGCGACGAGATGGACGACGTCGCCCTCCCGCTGGATGCGTCCGTTGATCGCCATCATCGAGGCGCCGAGCGCAATCGGCCGCGAGCGTTCGAAGAGCGTCGGCCAGATGACGACATTGGCAACGCCCGTCTCATCTTCGATCGTCAGGAAGATGACGCCCTTTGCCGATCCGGGCCGCTGGCGCACCAGCACCAGTCCCGCCGCCATCAGCCAGCGGCCGTCCCGCCCCGACATTGCCTCTGCGCAGGTGACGATGCGACGCTTCGCGAGGTCCTGGCGAAGGAATGTGACGGGATGAGCGCGAAGCGTCAGTCCGGTATGTCCGTAGTCCAGAACCACATTATGGCCCTGTGTCATCTGCCGCAGTTCGACATCCGGCTCCTGTTGCTCGGCAACGGTCCTCGTCTCGCGAATTCCTGCAGCGGCAAACAGGGGCAACGGTTCGTCTCTCAGCGCCTTGATCGCCCAGAGCGCGTCACGGCGTTCCAGTCCGAGCGACGGCCCGAAGGCGTCTGCCTCGGCGAGCTCGACTAGCGAGGCAGCCGGGATGCCGGCGCGCCGCCACATGTCGTCGACGCTCTCGAAAGGCTGGTCGGCGCGCGCGGCCACAATCCGGGCCGCATCCGCCGTCGCCAGGCCGCGGACCATGCGCATGCCGAGCCGAACTGCAAACCGATCGTTTCGCCCATCAATCGGTTCCAGCGTGCAATCCCATCGCGAGCGGTTGACGCAGACGGGCAGCACGGTAACGCCGTGCTGGCGCGCATCGCGCACGATCTGCGCCGGCGCGTAAAAGCCCATCGGCTGGCTGTTCAGCAGTGCGGCGCAGAAGACGTCGGGGTGATGGCATTTCATCCAGTTCGAGGCATATGCGATCAATGCAAAACTGGCGGCATGGCTTTCCGGAAAGCCATAGGATCCGAAGCCTTCGAGCTGGCCAAAGGTCTTTTCGGCAAATTCGGGCGTATAGCCGTTGCCGATCATGCCCGATATCAGCTTGTTCTTGAAGCGGCTGACGCCGCCGGTGAACTTGAAGGTCGCCATGCTTTTTCTGAGCTGGTCGGCCTCACCGCCGGTAAAGCCGGCACAGACCATGGCGACCTTCATGGCGCTTTCCTGGAAGAGCGGCACGCCAAGCGTCTTGCGCAGGACCGTTTCGAGTTCCGATGTCGGGTAATCCGGCTTTTCCTTGCCCTCCCGCCGTCTCAGATAGGGGTGGACCATGTCGCCCTGGATCGGGCCCGGGCGGACGATCGCCACCTGGATGACGAGATCGTAGAAGGTTTCCGGCTTGAGGCGCGGCAGCATCGACATCTGCGCCCGGCTCTCGATCTGGAACGTTCCAAGCGTGTCCGCCTTCTGGATCATGGCATAGGTCGCCGGATCTTCATGAGGGATGTCGGCAAGACCAAGGTCGATGTTCTTTGCCTCGCGCAGGAAGGCGAAGCTCTTGGCCATGCAGGTCAGCATGCCGAGCGCCAGAACATCGACCTTCATGAATTTCAACGCCTCGACATCGTCCTTGTCCCATTCGATTACCTGCCGGTCGACCATCGAGGCCGGTTCGATCGGGACGAGATCGTCGAGCCGGTCATGGGTGAGCACGAAGCCACCAGGATGCTGGCCGAGATGGCGCGGCGCGCCCATCAGCTGCTGTGCAAGCTGGAGGGTCAAGGCTAGGCGGCGATCCTCCGGGTTGAGGTTGAGCTCCCTGACCTGCTTTTCGCCGACCACCTCGCTCCAGGCCCAGACGCCCGACGACAGCGCCTTGATCAGGTCTTCGGGCAGGCCGAGCGCCTTGCCGACGTCGCGGATGGCGCCCTTCGTGCGGTAGCGCGTGACCGTGGCGCAGAGTGCCGCCTTGTGATGCCCGTAGGTCTTGTAGATCCACTGGATGACCTCCTCGCGCCGCTCGTGCTCGAAGTCGACGTCTATGTCGGGTGGCTCGTCGCGCTCCTTGCTGACGAAGCGCTCGAACAACAGATCGTTTGTGTCGGGATCGACGCTGGTGATGCCGAGGATATAGCAGATGGCGCTGTTGGCGGCCGACCCCCTCCCCTGGCAGAGGATATTCTGGCTGCGGGCGTAGCGCACGATCGAAAAGATCGTCAGGAAATACGGCGCGTAGTGCATCTCCCTGATGAGATCGAGCTCGTGGCGGATCGACCGCAGCACCTTTTGCGGCAATCCTTCGGGATAGCGCGTTGGAATATGTTGCCAGACGTAATGCTCGAGCGATTGCTGGGCATCCATGCCGGCAACGATTGCCTCCTGCGGATATTGATAGGTCAGTTCCTCCATCGAGAAGGTGCAGCGCGCGACGATCTCCGCGGTGCGAGCAAGTGCTTGAGGGTAACGCCCGAATAGTCGCTGCATTTCCTCCGGCGGCTTCAGGTAACGGTCGGCATGGCGCTCGCGCTCGAAGCCGACATCGTCGATCGTCGTGCGATTGCGGATGCAGGTTACCACGTCCTGCAGCTGACGGCGGGACGGTTCATGGAACAGCACGTCATTGGTGACGACGGTGCGGACCTTGTAGCGGGCCGCCATGGCGGAAATCTCGTGCAGGCGCAGCTGGTCGTTCGGACGGCGGCGGAGACTGAGAGACACATAGGCCCGGTCCTGGAATATCTCGGCCATCTTTCTCAGCCGGACGGCGCAGGTCTCGTCGGCGAGATCCGGCACCAGAATGCCGATCAGCCCTTCTGCATAAAGGGCGACGTCGTCGAGGCTCAGGATGCACTTGGCTTTCCCGCCCCTGCTCTTTCCAAGCGTCAGCAATCGCGTCAGTCGCTGATAGGCAGCGCGGTCGGTCGGATAGGCCAGGATCGACATGCCGTCGCTCAGATCGAGACGGCAGCCGACGACGAGGCGAAGTCCTGTGGCGCGCGATGCCTCCAGCGCCCGAACGATCCCTGCCAGCGAATTTCGGTCGGTTATGCCAAGCGCCGCCATGCCCATCGCCTTGGCCCGCGCAAACAATTCGTCGGGCGAGGAGGCCCCTCGCAGGAAGGAAAAATGTGTCGTGACCTGAAGCTCGACATAGGTCATGAGAAAGTCCCGTGCAGGAACCAGCGATGCGATCCGGTCTCGGGGTCGACACCGTCGCCGGCGCGATAGATCCAGTAGCGTTCGCCATTTTCGTCGGCGACTGTGAAATAGTCGCGCACGGCGAGCCATTCGGACGATCGCTGCCACCATTCTCCGAAGATGCGCTCAGGCCCGTCGGCCTGTTTGACACGGTAGCGCTTGCCACGCCAGGTAAACCAGACGGGAGGACGATCCGGCATGAGGGCCATGACCTCGATCATTTCCGGGCGATCGAGCAACCGGACCGGACGCGGCCAGATCAGCGGCCAGTTCTGCCCCTGCTCTTCTGCGACCGCCGAGATGGCTTTCAGCGATCGTTCGGCAACATCGCTTGCTACCGGTGCCAGCCGGTAGACCCGAAATTTTCCGCGATTGCCGAGAATATCGACGAAGGCGGCGATGTCGACCTTGTCATCGTCGATCAGGCTGGAGGCGATCTGCCGGTCTTCCAGCGGCTCGACGAGCGTCGCGGCAAGCGAGAGCTTTTCGATGCCGAAGCCCGGCTCGATGCGCTCGATCCGGTCGTGAAGAAGCTTCGTCAGCCAGGCAACGTCGCGCACTGGCTTGGCGGTACCGGCTCGCAGCGCCTGGACGCTATTGTCGACCCGGTGGACGATGAGATCGGCGCGGCGTACACCAAGACCCTTTTCCTGAAGACCATGACAGAGCCTGCGCACCAGACCGGCGACATATTTGGCGATCGTCTCCGGCGCACCGATCGGTTCTGCGAAGGACCTGGAGACTTCGACCCATTCGGGCGCGCGAAGCGGATCGATAGGTTCTGCCAACCGGCCAAACATCTGGTCGAGCCTGCGGACGATTTCGGGCCCGAAGCGCTGCGTCAGCGGTGCCCTTGGCGTTGCCGCAAGCTCGCCGACGGTTCGAAACCCAAGGACGCCCAGGCCGGTGATGATCTCCGTGTCGAGACGAAGCGATGAGATCGGCAGATCGATGACGGCGTCGACCGTCTGGCCTTTGGCGACCACCCGTGTCTCTTGCGCGATCGTGCGCGCCAATGCGTGGGCCGCTCCCCAGCTGTCGGCAACGACGGCGCGCGCCGGCAGGCCCTTGGCGCGGAAGCTGTTGACGAGGCGTGACAGCATCGGCCCTTCCCCGCCCTGCAGATGGTCGGCCCCTTCGGTATCCATGACGATGCCGTCAGGCGGGTCGACCGCAACGATTGGCGAATATTGAGAGAGCGCCCACCGGGTGATGCGCTCCAGAGCAGCTCGATCAGCGCAAGGATCGGCATCGACCATGACGAGACCCTGCACCAGCGCCTGGGCCTTGGCCGCCGGCATGCCGCTTCGCAGGCCTAGCCTTGCGGCGTTGGCATCGACGGCCGACAGCCACCGCTTCGAACCGCTGCGCGCGACGACGACGAGCGGCGCCTCAGCCGGAATGGACGGATCGGCGCGTCTGATGCGATCCGTCGGCAGCGTCGGAAGAAATACGGAGACGACCCTGACCATCACATGCCTCGAGGATGAATTCTGCACTTTCGCCGGCCTTGATCCGGATCAGCTCGACATGCCAGCGCGTCCTGCCGATGCCGGGAACCGGAAGCGGCTCCGACGGCAGGACCGATATGCGCCAGCGCGAGACGGCAGCCGTCGGGCGCCCGAACTCGCCGGCCTCGGCCGGACGGCGCCAGCGCCGGATGACGAGGCCGAGCGCACCGGAGGCTTCGGCGGCCAGTTGAAGGCGCCGCGACGCGACCATAGGCAGGCGCGCCGTCTCGGCGACGACGGCGCCGAGCCCGCCGAAGCGCAGGGCCTCCTCGCAGGCTTCAAGCACATAGTCCTCGCGGATTGCCTCGACATAGATGACCCGGTCCGGATGCAGACCGGTCTGCGCCAGCGCAGGAGCAAAAAGGTCCGCTCGCGCCAGACACCAGACGACGATGCCGTGCGTGCGGGCAGCGATGCCGGCGGCAAAAAGCGCAGCTGCCGCCCCATTGACGGCGCCGGCCCCACCGCCGGCAAATTCATGGATTGCACCATAGGCGAGTCCGCCGCCTGGTAGCGTTTCGTCGATCTCGCTGACGCCGAAGGGAAGGACGTTTTTGGGACGGGCAGCCATTCCATCAAGGTGCTGAATGCGCGCCCGAAGCTCAGAAATCACAGAGTTTGCATTAGGGCGAGCCATGTCCGGTCTTCATCAAGGTTTGCATGAGTGCAGAAAGCAGATATGTTCTTTATTTGTTCCCAAATCGAATGTGAGTCAACGCGCATGTTCTCGAACCGGATTTCGACAGGATGTGTTGTCCACATTGTCGTGAGGATAATAAGTCAACGAACGCAGCCAAATACGGACAATGGATGGACCGAAAAAAAACATCGACACGTGCCACCGATGAGCTGACGCTGCGCGTCGTCCGGCAGCCTTCCATCACGGTCGCCTGCCACATCTGCAATCGTCACGGCGCTTTTAACCGACAGGCTCTGATCAAGCGGCATGGCGCTGGCCTGACTTTTGACGCATTGCGCCGACGCGTGGCGATGGGATGTGCAAGGATGCACGAACCGGACGGCATCGACCGTTGCGGAACCCATTTTCCCGGCTTGACCTCCGCCGCATCGGCTAAGGAGGCTTAGTCGATCCTCTCCGCTGCTTTGACCTAGGCTGAGGGAATGACACTCGCAACGTTGTCCGCGGACAACATTGTGCCGGGCTAAACGAAGATCTCCGCCGCCTTGTTGGTGAGGATGATCGCCGCTGCGCATCCACATGCCGTCGATCCAACGCCGACAAGTCGTCCGACGCTGTTCTAATCCCGGCATTGGCTGGACGACGCCCGCGCTGTGGGCTGCAGCTGCGGGGTCAATGCAGCGGCAATAGCCAGGCGAAGTGTTTGTCCCAGGACCTGTGGATAGGCTCGTGGTTAAGGGTTTGTAAATCTGTAACGAATCGGGCGATAATATAACTGCGCAGTTGGCCTCTTATTATCGAAAATTGCGCAGTTCGATTGGAAACCACGATGCTAGCGAATCCAGTTCTGAAAGACGATCAAGAGCACCTTCCATCGCTTTTGGCAGCGGATGCTCAGGAGCTCGCCTATCAGCTCCAGCAGCACCAGGCAAAAATTTTCCCGCCGCTGTCTCGAAAGACGATGCGGCTGTTTTCCCCGACGGAAGCCGCCGGGTTCATCGGCATCGGCGAGGGTTATCTTCGCCAGATCGCCAAGGACGGCCACGGACCGGACCCCCTTGCCAACGGTCGGCGTCAGTATGGGGCCGAAGACATGAACCGCATCCGTCAGGCACTCGACGAACGTAACGGTACGCCGAAATATGTTCCGGTGCGACGTGGCGCTGAAAAACTCCAGGTCGTCTCCGTCATGAATTTCAAGGGCGGATCCGGCAAGACGACGACCTCCGCGCATCTCGCGCAATATCTGGCACTGCGCGGCTACCGCGTGCTTGCCATCGATCTCGACCCGCAGGCTTCGCTATCGGCGCTCTTCGGCCACCAACCGGAACTCGACGTCGGCGAGGGAGAAACGATTTACGGCGCCATCCGCTACGAGAGCCCGGTATCGATCTCGGAAGTGGTGCGCTCGACCTACACGCCGAACCTTCACATCATTCCCGGCAATCTCGAACTCATGGAATTCGAACATGAGACACCGAAGGCGATGGCGGGTGGTACTGCCGAATCCCTGTTCTTTGCCCGGATCGGTCAGGCGCTGACCGATATCGAAAGTCTTTACGATATCGTCGTCATCGATTGCCCGCCGCAGCTCGGCTTTCTCACGATGTCGGCGCTCTGTGCTGCGACCTCCGTGCTGATCACCGTGCACCCGCAGATGCTTGACGTGATGTCGATGTCGCAGTTCCTGACGATGACAAGCGAACTGATGTCCGTCGTCGAGCGGGCAGGCGGGCGCACAAGCTATGACTGGATGCGTTACCTTGTAACGCGCTTCGAACCCAATGACGGACCGCAGAGCCAGATGACCGGTTTCATGCGGGCGATCTTCGGCAACCGCATGCTGCAGAACGCGATGTTGAAATCCACCGCGATCTCGGACGCCGGCGTCACCAAGCAAACGCTTTATGAGGTTGATCGGGCACAGTTTATCCGAGGAACCTACGACCGCGCCCTGGAATCGATGAACCTCGTCAACAGCGAGGTCGAGGCGCATATCCGTTCTACCTGGGGCAGGAGATAGCTCAATGGCGCGCAAGAACCTCATCGAAATCTCGAACGCGAACGAAGCCCGGCCCGATCCGTCCGTATCCCCGGCGCGCGACAGCCGGCCGATCGCCGGCTTCATCCCGCAGACGAGGAGCGCGGGCCTTGTCGGCGGGATTACCAAGACGCTCGGCAGCATCACCGAAAAGGTCGAGCGGGCCAACGATCTGGAGCGCCAGCTTGCCGAGGGTCGCACCATCGTCGAAATCGATACGGCCTTGATTGATGCCTCATTTGTCGCCGACCGTCTCGATATCGACGCGGCGGAGCTTGGGCAGCTGACGGAGCAGATCCGGGAACACGGACAGCAGGTTCCGATCCTGGTGCGGCCGCACCCGCAGGCCAAGGGCCGCTATCAGGTCGCCTTCGGTCACCGGCGCCTGGCAGCGGCCAAGGCGCTCAAGATCAAGATCAAGGCAGTCGTGCGCGCCTTGACGGACGAGCAGCTCGTCGTCAGCCAGGGCCAGGAAAACAATGCCCGCGCCGATCTGTCCTATATCGAGCGCGCCCTTTTCGCCCATCGGCTGGAGGAGAAGAACTTTGGCGGCGCCGTCATCACCGCAGCTCTCAGTATCGACAGGGCGGCGCTGGCCAAAATGCGCGCTGTCACACGCCAGGTCCCGATTGCTCTGATCACCGCAATCGGCTCTGCGCCGGGGATCGGTCGCCGCCGATGGATGGAGTTTGGTGAGCATCTGGGAAAGGTCGACATCGATGCGCTTATCGAGATGTTGTCCGCGGACAACATTGGCCGATTGTCGAGCGATGACCGGTTTCAGCGAGCATTTGCCTTCGCAACGGCAAGGCAAGCTGCCCTGACGGCGACCTCGGCCTCACAGATCGCTGATCTTCCGGTGAAGTTCAAACGCACGCCGACAACCGCGACTTTCGTCTTCGACAACAAGGCGGCGCCCGGTTTCGACGAATTCGTGCAGGAGAGGCTCGAGCGCCTCTATGCACAATACCGGCAGGAACGGGACGCGGGTTAGGCCACAGACAGGCTCTCCTACTTTTCGTCTTGCGAGCTTTTTGCGCGATAAGATCGGCAATCGCATTATACGACTGCACTTGCATCTCAAGCCCAGACCTGATGAGCGCGGTTGTTGCCCGCCGGAGGCCGGATGGAGCGCATCAACCCAATGACTGATCATGAAGCCGCAGGCGAGGCGGACGACGCTTTTTAGGCACAAACGGCGGGCAAGCGGCAACTGGGTCGAGGACAATAGACGACATGCCCCTCAGGGCCTGGGTTGGCGAGCGCGCCGTCTTTAGCCGGTTCTTGGGAAAGTCGTTTCAGAATTTCATCTGCCACCAGACGAGAGCAAAGGAGGCGAAGGCGAAGGTCGTTGCCAAGAGTGTCTCGTGATCCATGAAAATATCCCCGTTGAAGTTGGCTGATAATGCGGACCGGGGCTTAGGGTTCCAAACTGCGCCTTCCTCTCGAGAAGAGGCATTCCGCCCGAGAACACATGACGTTCGCGCTCCTCCTGAGGTGAAGGAAACAGGCGTCTGGCGGTGGGCCAGAGAGACAAAGGCGGATCTGGCAGTGCGAAGGTTGCATTGGGCTTCGAAGACGCTCGCGCCATAACCAAAAACACGACCGTACCGTTGTCGTCAGGTCTGATCGCGCCATTTACGTCGTTTGATAAGAGTTTGCCGAGGAGAAGACGCATGGCAGCGAATGAAGATCGTATCAGACAACGGGCCTATGAAATCTGGGAGCAGGAGGGGCGGCCGCACGGGGAGGACATGAAACATTGGCTGCAGGCGTTTGAGGAGATTGCCGCAAGCGCTGCGAGAAGCGGTCAGGCGGTCAGGAAGACAGCAACGAAGAAGGCAGCGGTTCCGAACGTATCCGGCAAGGCCAAACAGGCGGGAAAATCGAAAGCAGGCGCCCAGAGCGCCCCGACGACAAAGCCGCCGGAAAAAAACAACGCGAACGACGAGCGGCGCGACCAAGCATTGACAAGCCGCTCTTGAGCGTTGGCTGCTCGGCGGCGATTGTGTAAGCGGAGTGCCAACGAAAGGGCGCTCCGACAACGTCCTTGAGGGATGCGTTACAGCAATCTGACGTTTTCGGCCTTGGACTTGCCGGTCCTGCGATCCTGCCCAACCTCATAGGAGACATTCTGGCCTTCCTTGAGGAGGTTTCCCGATAGCAAGGCGGTCACATGGGCGAAGATATCCGGTCCGCCCGTTTCCGGGGTAATGAAGCCAAACCCCTTGTCGGCATTGAAAAACTTTACTGTGCCAGTCGGCATGACGGTACCCTTGGCTGCTCGTTGCTTGAAGCAGCCTAGCAACCAAACACTCCCTATTCAACCGGACCTGTCGCAGGTTGGGCCGGTCTGCAAGCCATAACCAGCGGAGGGGCGGGATGGCGCAGGCGAGTCGTTGCCATGGCTCAACCCTTGATGGGACGCAGACGGGTTGCGCAGCGTTTACTCAGGTGCCCGCTTGCAGCGCCGTCTTGTCTGGTCGTCAGAAATAGACCTCTCCCTGACCAAGCCTCTGGCTTGTCAGTCTTTTCTCGGTATGCCGCTTTGCGTTCGGCCGCAAAGCCGGCGAAGAAGCGGGCCGTCAGTGCTAGTGACTGCAAGAGCAGGCAAGGCAGATATTTGGGTTGATAGGCCGAGCAGCGATTTTCACCCCGGACCAAAGTCCGATACGTGGAACAGGGTGAGCATTGGCCCGTTCTTTGACCACGGTCGCCAGACCGGTATCAGTCAAAGGAGGATAAGATGTTTCATAAGATCATGATCGGTGCGGCCGTGTCGGCTGCCCTCATGTCGGGCGCAGCCTTCGCCCAGTCGTCTACCGTCAATGGCGCAGCAGGCGGCGCCGTCACCGGCGCGATCGTCGGCGGTCCGGTCGGCGCAGCTGTCGGCGGTGTGGCCGGTGCAATCGTCGGTACTGCGATCGACCCGCCGCCGCAGAAGGTCGTCACCTATGTCCAGGAAGCGCCGGCCCCGTCCACGCGTGTCGTCGTCAAGGAGAAGGTTGTTGTCGGCCAGGCGCTGCCCGAAACGGTTGTCGTGACGCCAGTGCCCGAAAACCCGAAATACGCATATGCGATCGTGAACGACGAACGCGTCATCGTCGAACCGTCTTCCCGCAAGGTCATTCAGGTCATCAACTGATCTGGCGCCAGGACGCGGCTTGCGCCGCGTCCATCTCCTTCCAAACAAGCAGGATATGGATCATGAAGGCCATCGCTTCCGCCGCGTTCGGCATTGCGAGCTCTATCGGCATATGCATTGCAGCCGGCTCGCTCGCCTCCGTTGTGCTGGCCAATTCCGAGGCTCACACGTTCGAAAGCCTCTCGCAACCCGATCTGTGGACGACCACACCGGTTCGTGTCGACATTGCCCACCAGAATTATGAGCGCATCCCCGCCGTCTATTCCAGCTATGTCACCGACGCGCCGAAGGTCGCGGTGGCGTCTCGCGCGAAGGCGATACTACCCGAAGAACCCGAGGTAACGGCGCCGACGCTATCGGCGGAGCATCTCAGCTGGTGCGCCGGCCATTATCGTTCGTTTGATGCCGCCACCAACAGGTACCGGGCCTATAGCGGACAGATGAAGACCTGTATGTCGCCCTTTGCTGCTTCTTCAAGCACGGTTGCCACGACCGGGGCGGTATCGAATGGTGCAGATAGCGCCGCGGCGGCATGGTGTGCCGCCCGCTACAAGTCCTATCGCGCCGAGGACAACAGCTACCAGCCCTATGACGGGCCGCGCACAGCCTGTGTGCCGCCGACGCGGCAGGTCGTGGCCTCGACGGCAGTTTCCAACGGGAATGAGGCAGGGACATTGGCGTCGAACTGAGAACGAGCGCCGGGCTGACAGGGCAAGGATCCTCCAAGCTCCGAGGAGGGCAGCGCTTCTTGAAGGCGAACGGGCGCTTCGCGGGCTTTCACTGATCGGAAAGCTCGTTCCGCCTCGCCTGCGCCCATTGGGCTCGCAGCTGAACGCCTAATTTTTCGTCTTTCTATCGCAGCTGGACCGAAACTCAATGCGCAAGCGGCAGGGCGGATAAACAGGCTTCGTAGCAGCGGCGCCTGCATGCCTGTGCGCAGATACGGCAGTGTGGATGCATTTCGCTATGTTCGTTGCATTCGCTCTCGCAGGCGTGACATGCCTCGGCGCAGGTATCGATGAGCTTGTGGACGACCTCCATATTGGAGCCGGTCATCCGAGATGCGATCATGCCGGTCGTCGCGCAGATATCGCCGCAATCGAGGTTAAGGCGTATGCATTGGGCAAGTCCGGGCGGGGATGGTTCCGAAAGGCAGGCATCCGCGCAACTCGTGCAAGCCTGAGCACAGGCGTAGCATTCTTGAATGCACCTGAGCAGAGCGTCTGCCGATCGGCCATGGACATTGGGGTGGCTTTCGATCATTTCGCGAACATGCATCGACGATCCTCCTGCGACATGAGGGTTCTAACTGTCAGGTGTGCTTCAGGTTCCAAGCCTGCGGGACATCAGAAATGATGACAGCCCGCCCTACGCTCGTTCCCTGAGAAGCGAGTGCAAGAGGTCGATTGATGAGGTGCCTTCAGCGCGGCATGAGGCCGAAGCGATGGGCTTCGTCGAGCAGATGGCGAACCGAGGACGGCTGCCATTTCTTGCCACCGCGAGCTGGGCGCTCCCCCATCTGATCGAGCTGCGCTGCGATCTTTCGAAGCGAGAGATCCGGGTCAGCAATCGAAATCGCAGCGACCAGCTTCATCAAACGGTCCTCTGGGGGCCGGCGAGGAGCCCGCGCCAGGAGTTCCTGTTCCGCCAGTTTTTCGCCAACCATGCGATGCACGGCGCGACGCAGGCGTTCCACGCTCCAGTCCTGGCCGCGGCGATTGAGCACCTGTACGACATTGTCCCAGCTGTGCTGGGGCCGAAGTTGCCGCACGACCGGCAGCCATGTTTGCGCGGATGCCATCAGTTCGTCGAGGTAAAGTCTTTGTCTCGCCTGCGAGACGACCCTGATCGCTTCCGGGCGCCGCTCTCGCAGGCCGGGATTTCCAGGACGCCTGCCGCGCGACTTTGCCGCCTTTATGCCGGCCTTGGTCCGTTCGGAGGCCAGCGCGCGTTCAAGCTGCGCCACTGCGCCTAGCACCTGGAGAGCAAACCTGCCCTGAGGCGTTGCGGTATCGATCGGATCGCGGATCGATCGGAAATAGACACCGCGGCTCTCCAGATCCTCGAGCACCGTCATCAGATGGCCTATCGAGCGCGCCAGGCGATCAAGACGAACAATTACCAGCACGTCCCCGGCGGTGAGTTCGCCAAGCAGCCTAGCCAGTACTGGCCGCGCTTGCGATGCGCCGGAGCCGTGTTCCTCGTAGATTCGATGACAGCCTGTGGCGCGCAGTTCCTCCATCTGTGCGTCGTAGAGCTGATCCTCGCTCGAGACGCGGGCGTAGCCGATGAGCCGGCTTGGGGGCCGTTCGTCGTTCGATGTTTTCACCACTTGGATGGTCCGTTTGCAGTCCATTGTACAGATAAGGACTACAGGAAAAAAGGATCATTTGCACGCGTGTTTTAGTGCTGCAATGCGAGGCCGCCAGAGGCGAACGTCAGGCAAAAGCGGCCGAGTAACCTTTCACCCGGTGAATGGCCGTGAGCGGGCCTCTATGGCGTAAATCGCCAATCAACGGCATTATGTAAGGAGTAGTCGCCGAAAAGGGGTTCCGGGAAGAGCTCATCAAGCGCTTTTTGGCAGACGCGCGTTATACTGCTCGTGTCTTACCGAAGCGCGTTGCGGACGTACCATTCGAGAAGCCAGACCGTGGCTCCCGTCGCGTGAGAGAAGTAATCCTTCAGATAACTTCCGTATGCGGGAATAGCCGTTGGAAACCCGCCACTTGTCTTGCCCAGAAAAAGCGTCGGATCGATTGGCGAGTCCCAGCCGGGCCGTTGCAGGCAACGCGTGCAGTGACGGCGCCGCCGCGGCGCGCAACAGGCGGAGGTCGAATAGAGAAGGGGCCGCAACAGGATGGAATAAGCCCCTTCTCCCACTGATGATGCAGCATCAGCCGTTCGGATCTAACGTCCCCTGCGCCACTGTCGAGCCGAGGTACGCCAGCGTACGAAAAGGTTTTGTGGCCGATGTGCGGGTTGCCCTGAGCGGAGTTCAACGCGGTTAAATTAGAAATTTAGCAATTACGAAAACGACAAATGAACCCGGATCTGGGAACCTTGCGATCGGACGCGGGTAGGTCATATGCTTCAATTTCAAAATTCCATTCTCGAGATGATCGCCAGGGGCGAAGAATTGCAGGCCACGATCGAGGACCTGTGCCGGCGGGTAGAGGCGCGCTGTCCAGGAATTGCCTGCTCCGTCCTGTCCGTCAGGGATGCAAAACTCTATCCGATCGCCGCACCCTCTTTACCGGCCAGCTACACCAGCAGGCTTGTGGGCGTTCCGATCGGTCCGATGGTCGGGTCTTGCGGCGCTGCCGCCTATTACGGGGTCCCGGTCACCGTGACCGACATCGAGCTCGACGTTCGATGGCAACATTACAAGCAGTTCGTTGTGCCGATCGGCTTCAAGGCCTGCTGGTCGACACCGATCGTGGCGGCAGGCAAGGTCGTCGCGACCTTCGCCTTTTATTTCCGGGAGGGTCGGGAGCCCACGGACGGCGAACGCGAGATCGTCAATGCATGTGTCCACCTCTGTGCAATCGCCATCGAACGGGACGAGCGTGTTTGCGAACGCGAAAGGTTGACCTATACCGATGCGCTGACGGCTCTCGCCAACCGGGCCCGTTTCAACAAGGTTCTGGCGGAAAGGAAATTGTCCGAAGGCGCAAACGGCGTGCGGCCATGGGGCCTGCTTCTCGCCGACCTCGACAATCTCAAGCTTGTCAACGACACGTTCGGGCACGCAGCCGGCGACGCCCTTCTCCAGACCGTGGCGCGCAGACTGGCGATTGCCGTCTCGATGGAAAACAGCTTCCGGCTGGGCGGCGACGAATTTGCGGCAATCGTTGATGCAGACGATATGCCGGCTCTCGCCGCGAAGGCCGAAGCGTTGATCCGGGAGATCAAGCGCCCGGCTGAGTGCGATGGCCATGTCGTCTTTCCCGCAGCAACGATCGGCGGCGCCTTGGCGGCAAACGCCGTTTCCGCAAGTCAGGTGCAGCGCGATGCCGACATTGCGCTCTATCACGGCAAGGAGCGCTGCCGTGGCCAGTATACCGGCTATTTTGCTGGCATGGGGACGGCCCTCACCCGCCGTTTTCGGGCCATCCGGGATGTCGGCGTCGCGCTGTCGGAAAACAGGATCGAAGCTCATTATCAACCAATCCTGCGCCTCGATACGCGAGAAATCGTTGGCTTCGAAGCGCTCGCACGCATGCGTACCCGCAAGGGCGAGCGACTGTCGGCGGCTCATTTTCATGAAGCAACGCTCGACGCTCATGTCGCCGCACAGCTGACTGATCGCATGCTGTCCCTGGTCTCGGCGGATATGCGACGATGGCTCGACATGGGATTGCCTTTGCAGCATGTCGGGATCAACCTGTCTGCGGCCGACTTCCGGTCCGACGATCTCCACTCCAGGCTGACCGCAGCCTTTGCCGCTGCCGGCGTGCCGCTTCGTCACGTCATCCTGGAGGTGACCGAGTCGGTTTATCTCGGCGAGCGCGACCATGTGGTGGCCGACGAGATCAAGGTTCTGAGATCGATGGGGTTTCGCGTCGCGCTCGACGATTTCGGAACCGGTTTTGCCTGACCCATCTATTGACTGTGCCGGTAGACATTATCAAGATCGACAAGTCGTTCGTCGACCGGCTGGTACCGGCCGACGCGGGCACCGTCATCGTCGAGGGGGTCATGTCGATTGCGACGAAGCTCGGCATCCGGGTGGTCGCCGAGGGCATCGAAACACAGGCCCAGGCCGATCATCTGCGATCGCTCGGATGCCTGCTCGGCCAGGGTTATCTCTTTTCCAAGGCGGTCGACCCGCTAACGGCAACGCACTTGCTGAGCACCTCGGCGCAGCGACCCGGGTTCGCCAAAGACAATCATGACGGAACTGCTGTCTAGCCTGACAAGCGAGCCGGTCAATGCCTGCGGGCTGCAAAGGAACTGAAGCGGCAAACGCCCGAGCGGGAGCCGCCGATCAGGCCTGATCTGCGATGCCCAAGTTCGCGACGCATCTCTGCGCTCGTTGACTGGGGGCATGCAAGTGCAAAGGAATCGCTCTTTCGAGGCGCGCGCAAGACTCCCCCGCGCTCGGTACAGGCGCATCTGAGTTTACATGTCGAACTTCGCGAGTAACATCTGTCGGCCGACAACAAGGCTGACGCTGCCCTATCGATTGCGGGGACCCTCCCATGATGCTCGAAGACCCCTACCGCCTTTTGAAAACCAGTCACGTACAGGCACAGGGCATTGTCGATACGCTTACGGTCCCCCTGCTGGTGCTAGACGAGCGCTTTCGCATCGTCACCGCCAACAATGCCTTCCTCAGAGCCTTCAAGGTCGAACGCGACGATATCATCGAAAAGACGCTGTTTTCGCTCGGCAGCGGACAATGGGACATCCCCGACCTCAAGGTGGTGTTTGAAATGATCATTCCAAAGAGCGCGGGCGTCCTGGGCTATCAGGTCACCCATGACTTCCCCCTTATCGGCAAGCGCAGCTTCGTCCTCGATGCACGCCGGCTCGTTCATCCGGACGACAACAGCGTCAACATAACGATTTCTGCCGCGGGGCTGGATCGTTTCCGCATCACGACAGGTCCTGCCGCCGAGCTTCGGGCCTCGCGGGTTCTTCCCGTCGGCATGATGATCCACGAATTGACGACCAATGCCATCAAATATGGCGCACTCTCCGTCCCGGACGGTGCGGTGCTGATAGGCTGGAACAAAGAGGAAAGGGACGGCAAGCACGTCGTGGAGTGGCGCGAAAAAAACGGCCCCCCCTGCCACAACCCGGAACGAAAGGGCTATGGAACGGAGCTGATCCACGGCACCGCGGCCCACCTCGGCGGGAAGGCCGGGTTGACCTTCAATCCGCACGGGCTGGTGGCGACACTCGAAATTCCTTTGTGAGCCGGTGGCCCGCTGCAGGCACGCGAAGGCCGATGCGAAATGTCGCATCCAAGCTTTGCAACACCGACCACGCAATGAGGAGGCAGCTCACCGGTTTGCCGTCGGGTTCTCCACGGGTGCCGGCGTCGTCGGCTGTCCATTGATCATCGGTCGCAGCTCGTAATAGGCGCAGGCCACGATCAGCACGAATATCAGGACTGCAAGCAACGACCACCAGATCGCGCGCTTGCCATAAAGTCGATGCGGTGTCGTCCTTAGATCCAGGTCGTTTTTGTCGGACGCGGGCATTTTGGTTCCTTGACGTGACAAGTGATCAACACCAGAGCCACCGGTTCGTTCCCCGCCCCGGACTTCAGTCCGATATGGCCAGTCAGCTTCGCTGGCTGCGCCGGAACGTGACGGACCAATGGTCGCCAGCAATGACGATCTCATCGTTAAGGTTGGGAAAGGCTGCCTGAGTAAGGATCGCCCGCCAGAAACCGCCGTCGGACAACCAACCTGGATTGGTATCGTGGCTTTGATGGCGCAGGATCGGGAGGATGCGGAGTGACGCTCGGAGAATTGATTGATCGATACCGGCCGGGCCTTGCTTGCGAGACCTCTGCTGTCCGCCGCAGCTGGGAGGAAAATGTTCACCTTCACGCTAAGGCACTACACCCGGGAAACGCCCATCATCACTTTCGACCCCGATTTCCTGTCTCAGCCGCTTATCTTGGCAGGCATCCACCATCTTATCGTCGCGGGATACGTCAAACGCTGGCGCCATATGCTGTCCCGTGGCGCATGTGCATAGCTGAAAACACGCGGATTTTCCTGATCGCATCTTTCGCAACGGAAAAACCTCCTCTTGGGAAGCGCTCGCTCCTTGGCTTCGGCCTGGCGGGCATCATCACCCATATTTTCCGGCCATGCGACACGGACAGCTGGCGACGACGCACGGGCTGGAAGCTGTGGAAAATCCTGCCGCCGGCCTCGGGATCAGCCCCGGCCCCATGACAAAGCGATTTGCCGATGGCAGAGATTTTGTCCCACAGATGACGCGGAGACCGACATGACGACGACAAATGAAATCGCAGACAAGATCGCCGGTGCCCACGGCCTGACAAAGGTCCAGGGCAAAGCGATCGTCGAAGCCGTCCTGGCTTCGATCACAGAGGCGGCCCTTGCCGGAAACGAGACATCACTGCCTGGTTTTGGAAAGTTCAAGGTGAAGGCGACGCCGGAACGCGAGGCGCGCAATCCTTCGACCGGCGCCACGATCAAGGTTGCGGCCGCAAAGAAGCTGAGCTTCCAGCCGGCCAAGGCCCTCAAGGATGCGATGAACAAGTGATGCGAGCCTGAAGGGCAGAACGCCCTACCTCTGCCCGCGGCAATGCCGGGGCAGAGGTACAGTTTCGTCCCAGACACTCCATACTTCAGCAGCCGCTGCTGCCGTCCTGCGTCAAGCATCCACTGCATTGCGGCCTGACAATGCGATTGCCAATCGCCATGAATCCGATCGCGTCATCCATTGTCTTTCCAAGTTTTCGTTTCGATCTCCGCCGCACGAGATCGACAGGGTAACCGTGGCGCTCCGAACCGGCCGTCGGTGTTGTTTGCTCTACAGTGTCGGACGCAACCCCGCTGCACCGATCAGCCGGGAACGAGCAATGCAGGCTTGTTACGGGAATGGCCCGCCGAGGCAACCTCTCTGCAGTCGAGCGTGCCAGGTGCGGCCGCCGTGCCGCGCCCTTCCGTTTCGGCGCAGGCGCAGGCTTTGCCAATGCCCGTTCCGCGCTGTTTTTTGTCGCCCCATGCGCGGGCTCGATGCCCCTGTCTGACCGGGAAGCGGCTTCGCCTCGATCGTCCTGCCGCAACGGCAGTCGCAATTTTCTGACCCCTGCCGGCTAACGCCGTCATTCCGCGCCCACTCACAAAATTGCGACTTGCCGTCCTCCATTGCATTTCGGCCCTATGGGTGCGGTCCGCTCGTTCCCGGTCTTTTCGACAGCCATCGAGGCCGCGATGGGCGCGGCCCGAAACAGCGAAAGGAACAGGAAAATGGCAAGCATCGGTACCTTCACCAGCATCGAAAATGGCTTCTCCGGCTCGATCCGCACCCTCGCCCTCAACGTCAAGGCCCGTATCGCCCGGATCGACAATCCCACAGACAAGGGCCCGCACTACCGCGTCTTGGCCGGTCCCGTCGAACTCGGCGCCGCCTGGAAGAAAACCTCCGAACAGGGCCGCGACTATCTCTCGGTCAAGCTCGACGATCCAAGCTTCTCAGCCCCGATCTACGCAACGCTCTCGGAGATCGAGGGGGAAGAGGGATACCAGCTGATCTGGTCGCGCCGCGTCAGCCAGGACTGAGACCGAGCGCCCCGCCGAAAGGCGGGGCTGCCTGCGCCATCAGGATGTCGAAGCGGCGATCGCGTCGGCAGTCTCTCGGAGGTAACGGCCACCGACCTATCGCGTGTTTCTATGGAAGCGGTTTTCGTTCACGCAGGCGCGCATGTCGGCTCTTCTGAACCAGATCGCTCGCCCGCAGCGAAGTGGCCGGTTACCCGCCGTGAAGACGATCTGCTCGTCGGCGCGCATCTGCAGCACCTCATGGGGCAGGATCAGCGGGCGTGGCGCCAGCTGTTTCGAGCGCGTGCGCGACGATCCCCTCGCCTGCACGCTGCGGCTTTCCTGGTCGACCTCGACGGTCGTCATGCCGCAGCCGCGCGAAATATACTCGGCAGTCTCCGGATCGTTGATCGCGGCAAACGAAATCCAGCTCGCGCTCTCGAACCATTTGCTGGCAGCATCCCGACCGCCATAAGTTTCCCGCATCTGGCCGATCGACTGGTAGATCATCGCCAGCGTGATGCCATATTTGCGGCCGGCGTCCCTTGCCGTTTCCAGGACGCGCATATAGCCGAGACGGGCCGCCTCATCGAGGAGGAAAAGCGAAGGTTCGCTCACGACGCCGTCGCGATTGTAGATCGCGTTCAGGAAGGAGCCAATGATCAGGCGCGCGAGTCCGGCATGCGTCTCGAGCGTCTTCAGGTCGATATTGATGAAGACGTCGGTTGTCCCGGAGGCGAGCTCATCGGTCGAAAAGCTCGAGCCCGACACCAGGGCCGCGTAATTTTCATAGGAAAGCCAATGCGTTTCCTTGACGGCATTGGCATAGACGCCGGAAAAGGTTTCCGGCGTCATGTTGACGAAGACGGCGACGTTGCTTCGCACGAATTCGGAACCCGACCTCTCGTAGATCCCCTCCAGGCGCCGGCGCAGTTGCGGTTCGGGTTCGGCAAGATTGGCGCGCACCTGCCGCAGCGTCTGCCGGTCCCCGTCGGTCTGCCCCGACAGGCAGACATCGGCAATCATTGCGGTCAGCAGCTGCTGCCCCGATGCGCGGAAGAAATCGTCGCGAAGGCCGCCGCTCCGTCCGCTATCGCTCATGATCCAGGAGGCGATCGCTGCTATATCCTCCTCCTTCGACGCGCCGAAGCGGCCTATCCAGTCGAGCGCGTTGAAGCCGACAGCGGGCTGATGCGGATCGAGGATCTTGATCCGGCGACCTGCCGCCTGCCGGTGCGTTGCTACCATCGGGGCTACCTCATTGGAAGGATCGAGCAGGACGAGCGTGCCGCCCCATTTGAGGGCGGTAGGGATTGTCACCGACGTCGTCTTGAAGCCGCCGGATCCGGCAAAGACGATTCCATGGGTCGAACCGAACGAGCAATCGAAACAGAGAAGGGGCTGCCTGCCGCCGGGACCCCAGCTCTCCTTGTCGCTTGCCTGAAATGGCCGGCCAGCAACGTCGGTCCGATCCACGCGGTAACACTCGCCGATGACGATGCCACCGGTCGGGGTAAAGAGCGCTTGCGCTTGAGACAATGACATCCACTCGGCCTCGCCGTGAACTGCACGTTTGCCATGCGTCCGCCTCGGGGTCGGGCGGACAAAGGCTGCGTTGCCTGCAACCACGACCCGCAAGCTGAAAGCAGCCGACAGCAGAAGCGCACAAGCGCCGATCATCGTCGCGGGATCGATATAGGGTGGGACTGACCTGGCTGATGGCATGGCTGTGGCGTGTCGCGCGGCTTGTTCAAACGCTGCGATAGCGAGGCTCGACATGGCCCCTGTAACGACACCCGCGCCGGCGAGCCGGATTGCCGCCGACCCGGCGCAGGCAAAGAGCAGGGCAAGACCTGTCGCCGCGGCAGAGACAAAGGGCAGAGCCAGGCCGATGCCTGCCAGAGCGCGCCGGCCGGCGCTGGTCTTGCCCAAATCGACAAGCGTCACATCCATGCCCATCGTCAGGAGCGTTGCGCTCAGCATCAGCCCAAGGGCAAGAACCGGCAGGATGATCCTATGTGCCATCGCAGACGACCTTGCCGCCGATTGCCGCCGCAAGACGGCCGATGCCCTCGTCTTTGCCGGTCGCGGCTTGTTTCACATCGTTCCGCAGGCCGGCAACCGGGGCGCGGATCGTGCAGGATGGCCTCCTCATTCGAGATGCTCCTGTCGGGCAGTTTCGACCCTGCGACGATCCTTCAGATCGGCCCGGCCATCTACTAACAGAAATGCGAGTTGGCCCAGTCGACCGCTTTGGCCATGATCCGGACCGTAGCGAAGGGACACATCAAAGGGCGCGCCAGACTGACCGAAAATGTCGTCCCCTTGCGGCTGCCGCAGTCAGGATCGCGCCGAGAAAGCCCGTCAACCCGAACGAACTCATGTCGGAGAAGGAGGCTTAACCGATGGTAGCCGGAATGATGAAATCTGCCCGACCTGACGCGTTGTCCGGTGACGACAGTCCGCGCACCGATCGCCACCTCAGCGTTTTAGGGGAGGAGGTCCTGCGAGGTGCCGAGGCAGGTTCACGATGATCCAGGAGGTAAGGTCGATTGGTGGTTACATTTTCCCTGTCGCATGGGCACGTGGCATCCACGCAATTTCCGTGTTCGTCGGATTGGCCGCGGGTCTCGCCCTTCTCCATCAGTTCGGGCTGCGGCTCAATCTGACCCCGAGCGAGCCGATCGGCCTTTGGCGTATCGCCCCGCTCGACAGGCAAGCGCTCACCGGCGCGCGCGTCTTCATCTGCCCGCCGCAGCGCGCGGACATGCGCGAGGCAAAAAGGCGCGGTTACCTGCGGCCAGGCCCGTGCCCTGGAGGCTACGCGCCGCTCATCAAGTCTGTCGTCGCAACCGCCGGCCAGACAATCAAGGTCAGCAGCGGCGTCGTCATCGACGGCGCCCTGCTCGAACAATCCCGGCCGATGGCGGCCGATGGACGCAGCAGGCCCCTGACGGCCTGGCCGGGAGGCCCGGTGCCGGCCGGCCACGTCTTCCTCTACTCGCCCTTCGAAGCCTCCTTTGATTCCCGCTATTTCGGGCCGGTCCCGGCCTCAGGCATTCTGGGACTGGCAAGGGAGGTCGCAACCTATGCGCCCTAACCGAAAGGGCCCCTTGCGCCCGCGCGTGGAACCGCTGCGCTTTCCCCTACTCGTCGTCACCTCTGTCGCGGCGGGCTGGATCGGCTGGTGCGGTGCCGTCGACATGCTTCCTGCGACCATGGCGTTTCCGGCAATCTGGTCACTCTGCCGCGACCGCCGGCAGGCCGGGGCCGTATCCTGCTTATATTTCCTTTCGGCGTCGCGCGGCCTGCCGCAAGGCGTGGCAACATATTACGCAACCGACCTCTGGCCGGGGCTTTTCCTGTGGCTTGCAGCCTCGATCGTCTTTGTCGGCGTCCACATGCTCTCCTGGACGCAGGCGTCAGGATGGAGGAGAGCCTGCCGCTACCTTTTCGCCACCACCCTCATGATGGTCCCGCCCTTCGGGATCAGCGGCTGGGCGAGCCCCTTGACCGCGGCCGGAGTTCTCTTTGCAGGCTGGGGCCTTGCGGGACTGGTGGCCGGCGCTGCCGGTCTTGCGGTTCTTGCGACGCGTTTTCGCCCGCTCGGCGCGATCGTGCTTGCCGGTGCCTGGCTCTGGTCGGCCTCGACCTGGAAGGACAGGCCGGTACCGTTTGGCTGGCAGGGCATCGACCTGCAATTGGGATCTGCCCTTGGCCGCGACCTCTCTCTGCCGTTGCAGCGGCATCTCATCGCGACGGTTGGCAAGGCGCAGGCTGGCGGCAGCAGCGTCGTCGTCCTGCCGGAAGGCGCGCTGGGCTTCTGGACGCCGGCCGTCGATCACCTGTGGCAAAACGCGCTTGCCGATTGGAACGTCACCGTCCTTGCCGGTGCCTCCCTCGCCGACGCATCAGGCTACGACAATGTCGTCGTCAGCATCGGCAAGGCCGAAAGCCGCGTTGTCTACCGCCAGCGCATGCCGGTGCCGATCGCAATGTGGGCACCCTGGCGAGGCTGGATGGGAGAAAGCGGCGGCGCCCGTGCACATATGCTTGGGAAGGCCGAGCAGACGGTCGCCGGTCAACGCGTGACAATCCTGATCTGCTACGAACAGCTGCTGATCTGGCCGATCCTGCAGTCCATGTGGTCCGACCCCGATCTGGTGGTGGCGATCGGAAACGGCTGGTGGACGTCGGGTACGTCGATCGTTGCAGTCCAGCGCGCCACCATCTTTGCCTGGGCAAGGCTCTTCGGCAAGCCGGCCATCTTTTCCTTCAACACATGATTCAGGGACTGTCATCATGGACGCAAGCCTGATTGCGCAATGTGCCGACCCCACCTTGACACCTGCCGTCGTCGAGCATTTTCTGGCGGCAGCAGGATCTGCGGATCCGCTCGCCGTCACGGTGATGGCCGGAGACCGGCTGCTGGT
Organism: Sinorhizobium sp. B11; assembly: GCA_039725955.1. NCBI lineage: Bacteria > Pseudomonadati > Pseudomonadota > Alphaproteobacteria > Hyphomicrobiales > Rhizobiaceae > Sinorhizobium > Sinorhizobium sp. B11. The sequence continues at coordinate 162,950 of CP091035.1, read as the reverse complement.
ACTGCCAAAGCCGGCCGATACCGGCCAGGCGATGTCCCTGGTGCGCCAGTATGCCGGTCACGCCGTCGTCAGGGTCGGTGTAACGCAGATGCCGGCCGGACTGGGCGAGAGGCAGGCCGAAGACATCGATGCGGATCTTTTCGACCCGTGCCAGAACCTGAAGCGCGGCTCGGGCCTTTTCAGCCATGTGATGCGCGTCGTTGCGGCATGGTATGGCAATCCGCAAGGCGGGGAAGCGTCCCGGTTGATCTTCGAGGACGCGGTGCTTTCGTGGAAATCCGGATATTTCGAGGGTTCGAAGGTTTTCGAGGGCGCCAAAGCAGCCGAGCAGGCACCGGCAAAAACACTCGCTCTCGACGAGGAGGCCAGCCGCCAACCGGCCCCTGCCCTGTCGCCGACAGATGATCCTATGCGTGAGGGCGACATTCGTGGCGCGGTCATGCGTGTGGACCTGTCGAGGCTTGACGAGAAACGCTAGGGCTCGTCTTAGGGCTCGTGCCTCAGATCAAACCGAATTCCTTGGCGAGCGCCGTTGCCTGCGGCAACGTGGTCGCCCCGAGTGCTGCCTTGGCGTTTCGAAGATGGAAGACGACATTGGCGTAGGCCATGTTCTCGATGACGGCGATCGCTTCCATCGACTTGCCCTCCGCCGACCAGCGCAGACAGCAAAGCTCTTCGAGCTTCAGCCTGATATCGGGCCTGGTGGTAGGGTGAAGCTTGAGCATGCTGAGGCGGACGTGGAGCTGCGCGATCGTTGCGGCGGCGATGACGGGATCGAGGCCAGGTAGCTGGCCGGCGTCGCCTTCGCCTGAAGCCAGTGTAAACAATGCAAGACCGCCATAGCCGGTACGCACCGGGATGGTGAGGCCGGAGCGGATCCCGAACTCGACCGCCTCGGCCATGAACCGGCGCTGCTCTTTCGCGCCGTCGAAGGTCCTGCTCGACCACCGGAAGGCTTTCATCCCTGCTCTGGCGACGCGGATCGCCGGATCGACATGGGCGTAACATCGCTCGAGATATCGCCGCTGCCATTCGGAAGGATAGTTGGAAATTGCCGTCGCATGATCGGCACGAAGGACAAGATAGGAATATAAGGTAAAGCCCGCCTCGGCGGTCAGCCTCGCCAGGACCGAGGTGGCACTGTCTTCGTCGCGGGCAAGAGAAAGCCCTTCCGTCAACCTGTCGAACCAGATTTCCATCGTCGCGCCCCTCGCTGGCGCTGCACCCGGACCCCTTGTGACAGCATAGGATGTTTTTCTTGAAAATTGCAACCTCTGATGTCGGGCAAGATGTCAGTCCGGCGTGGAAAGCTCGACTGGCCCATCACCGCCGCCTGCGTTGCGCGACGCCGAGGGCCATAGTCCTTTCGAGGCGGGAGCACGCAGGGATGCTCATGTGATGTCGTCGGCTCATTCTTCTTCGCCGCGTGGGGCGCTCGGTCCTGCTGCTTCGAGCCTCTGCTATCGATGGAGATCAGCCGTTAATTCCTGGCGGTTCCGATTAGACCTGTGGAGTCCGTATCGTCACTCTTTTTCCGGGAACATATCCAACCGGGAGAACAGACGTGCCGACCATCCAGCCCTTAGCCATTTTCTATGCAGCCCTGGCGATCTGCCTGCCTGAGCTTGCCAATGCCGAGACACTTGTCGTCAACAGTTATGGCGGCCCCTACGAAGCGATCATCCGGCAGGCCATCATCGAGCCCTTCGAACGCAAGACGGGTATCGATGTCGTCTACGATGCTGTCGGCTCGGCTTCCCAGGACTACGCCAAGATCAAGGCGAGCGATGGACATCCGGGTTTCGATGTCGTCGTCATGACGGCCTCCCAGTCGCTGCAGGGCTGCCGCGACGGTTTGCTGGACAAGCTGGACGTCTCCGAGATCCCCAATCTCGGGTCGCTCACGCGAAGCCTCCAGAACGCCGCCGGCCCCTGCGGCGCCGTGCATGAAGTCCAGTACATGTCGCTCCTCTACAGGACCGACAAATTGGCCGCTGCGCCGACGTCCTGGGCGGATCTCCTTGCGCCCGATCTCAAAAAAAAGGTGGTTCTGCCGACCTTCCAGAACATCATGGCCGTCTATCTCCTGGAGATGATGTCCGTCACCGAGGGCGGTGGCCTCATCGACAATATCGATCCCGGTTTTGCGGCAATGGCCAAGCTTTCCCGGCAGTCGATCGGCTTCGAGCAGTCTTCCGCCATTCTCGAAAGCTACATCAAGGACGCAACCGTCTGGGCAATGCCGTTCTGGAACGGCCGCGCCCAGCTGCTGGTGGACGAGGGCCTGCCGGTCGACTATGTCCGACCGAAGGAAGGGACGATCCCGCTTCTGGCAACATTGAACATTCCCGCCGGCTCCGAACACAAGGCAGCGGCGAGGTCCTTCATCGATTTCTTTCTCGAAAAGACCAGCCAGGAAGCCTGGGTGGCCGGCTACAAGGTCGGCAGCGCCCGCATGGATATCGAGGTCCCCGAGGCACTGCGTAGCCGCCAGGTCACAACCCCCGAGGCCATGAGATCGCTGCGGCTGCCGGATCTGACGGTGCTGGGCGACAGGCTTGCCGAATGGGGGCAACGATGGGAGCGGGACGTCGTCTCGCAGGCCCGGTGAGGAGGTGTCATGACAATGCTTGTCGCAACCGCCCCGCCCTCACCCGGGCGTCTTTCCGTACGAGCCACGGCACCGATGCTGCTGGCGCCCTCCTGTCTCCTGCTGACGGTCTTCTTTGCCCTTCCAATGGGCGTGATGATCGGCATGAGCTTTCTCGACAGCCGTTCGCTGACGCCAACATTTGGAAACTACGAGCGCTTCTTCGTTGATGGCCTGTCTCTCGCCGGATTTGCCCGCACAGCCGTCATGTCCGCCCTGGTTGCCATCGCCGTTACGCTTCTCGGTTATCCCGTGGCCTATTTCCTCGCCCGTTCGCGATCACGCTGGCGCACGCTCGTTTTTGCCCTGGCGCTGACGCCCGAACTCGCCGGCGTCGTCCTGCGCACCTATGGCTGGCTGATCATTCTGGAAGATCGCGGCTTCATCAATGATGTCCTGATCCATGTCGGCCTGATAGCGGCGCCTCTTCCCCTGTCGAAAAGCCTGTTTGCCGTCGTCGTCGGGCTCACCCATGTCGTGCTGCCTTTCGGCATCCTGTCGCTGATGACAAGCATCCAGGGCATCGACGTCAACCTGGAACGGGCAGCGCAGATGCTGGGCGCCTCCAGGGCCTCCGTCATGCGCCATATCGTCCTGCCGCTGTCGGTACCCGGCATCGTCAGCTCGCTGCTGATCAGTTTCACCATGGCGGCCAGCGCCTATGCGACGCCGGCTCTGCTTGGCGGCGCGCGTTTCAAGGTCCTGGCGACGATGATCTCCGAACAGGTCCTGTTCTACATCGACTGGCCGTTTGCCAGCGTCATGGCGATCGCATTGCTGGCGATGATGCTCACCGCCTCGCTTGCCGGGCTCGGCTTTGAGGCGCGCCTCAAAAAACGCCGGTCACAACGAGAAGGAAATGGGAAATGACCAGGACAATCGCATTTGGCTTCTGGGTCACGCTGGCACTGGTGCTGGCCTTCATCACGCTTCCGCTCGTTGTCGTCGTCGCGGCGTCGCTGAGCCCGACCGCAGCCGTGACCTTTCGGCCATGGGACTGGACGCCGATCTGGTATGGCGGCCTTTTCGACGAGCGCTGGGTGCAGCCTTTCCTGTTGAGCGTCAGGATCGCCGTGCTCGTCGCAGCCATCAGCGGGGCGCTTGGAACCCTCGCAGCCCTCGCCCTCGTCTATGAGCGGGTTGCGGGCTCGAGCGTCATCATGGCAGCGCTGCTGTCGCCCCTTTCGGTTCCACAGATCGTCAAGGGCGTGGCAATCGTCCTGTTCCTGTCGATCATCGGCCTGCAGAACCTCCTCGGCACGCCGGCCCTGATTGCAGCCCATGTCGTACTCGCGCTGCCCTTCGTGATGCGGATGGCGGTTGGCGCGCTCGTAAACTTCGACGACAATCTCGATCGGGCGGCACAAATCCTAGGCGCCAGCAGGGCCCAGCGGCTGTTTTATGTCGTCCTGCCCCTGATCAAGCCGGGTGTGTTGTCGGGCGTGACCTTCGCCTTCATCATCTCGTTCAACAACATTCCGCTGTCGGTCTTCCTGGTGCGCCCCGGAGACACGACGCTGCCGATCGCCGTCATCAATCACCTTGAATACAGCCTCGATCCGATCATGGCGGCCGTCAACGTCGCTTCGATGGTCTTTATTCTCGTGGTGATCCTGGCTTTCGAAAAACTTGGCGGCTTTTCGGCGCAGCTTCATGGAGGAAGCAAATGAGCGAATTCGATATCGAACTGCAGCAGGTGAGAAAGTCCTTCGGTCAGGTTTTGGTGGTCCGGGATATCGACCTCCAGATCCCCAAGGGCGAATTCGTCAGTATTCTCGGCCCCTCCGGCTGCGGCAAGACAACGACCCTGAACATGATCGCCGGCTTCAGCATGCCCAGTCGCGGCGATATCCGCATCCGAGGACGCAGCCAGACGAAGGTGCCGCCGGAAAAGCGCAATCTTGGCCTGGTGTTCCAGAACTACGCTCTCTTTCCCCACATGACCGTCGCCGAAAATGTCGGCTTCGGACTGCGCATGCGTGGCGTCGCCCGTCCCGAGATGACGGTCATTGTCGAGAGCGCGCTTCGCAGTGTCCATCTCGAGGGTTTTTCCGACCGCTATCCCAAGGAGCTCTCCGGCGGCCAGCAGCAACGTGTTGCGCTCGCCCGGGCGATCGCGCCCCAGCCCTCGGTGCTGTTGCTCGACGAGCCCCTGTCCAATCTCGACCTCAAGCTGAGAGAGGCCATGCGCGCTGAACTCAAGGAGATCCACGAAAGGCTCGGCATGACATTCGTCTATGTGACGCACGACCAGGAGGAGGCCATGGCCATGTCCGATCGTATCGTCGTCATGGAGGGGGGAACGATCGCGCAGCAGGGGGTACCGGGCGACATCTACCGCCACCCGGCTTCACGCTTCGTTGCCGAATTCATCGGGCAGTCGAACATCCTGCCGGTATCGGCCTATTCCCGGTCTGCGGCGGGCTTCAAACTCTCGATCGAAGGTGGTCCCGTCATCCTCGCCGGCGCGGGCGCTGACAGTCCCGCCTCTGTCAGCTTCTGCTCGATAAGACCTCAGAATGTGAGGCTGGTCGGCGTCGACGACGTGCCGCCCGGCATGAACCGGCTCGAAGCCACGTTGCGGCGGGTGACGGACTTCGGCGCCCATCAGGAACTGGAGGTCGTCATCGGCCTTGGGCACCGGCTGGTCCTGCAGCATCCCCCGATCGCCGCCGAACACGCTCTGGCACCTGGTCACATGGTGACGCTCGCCGTCAATCCTTCCGATGTGCGCCTCCTGGCAGTCTGAGGGCATCTATCGGTCTTCGCCATCAATCACCGGGCAATGACGTTGGAGCCCCGCACTCAGCAGACGTAGCGTCATGATGACCTCGATAGAGGCCAACAGAAGGAGAATGGAAATGCTGAAGGAAAGACTGAAGGCGGTACAGGCGCAAAGCAATGTCTGCGCCGACATCGAGGGGTTCGATTTCAACGATTACAATGCGCACGATATCGAGGAAGTGCGCCACTACTGGCTCACATATGGTGTTCTGCGCTTCAAGAACACACGCGTCACCGATGCCGACCAGGTTGCCTTCTCGCGTCATTTCGGCGAGTTCGTCATTCACCCGAAACAGCTTCAGGAAGGTGGCCATCCGACCCATCCGGAAATCCTCGTCATCAGCAATGCGACGCAGGACGGCAAGCCGACCGGCGCCATGGGCAACAGCGAGGCGACCTGGCATACCGATACCTGGTTTTACGAAAGGCCACCTGCCGGGGCAATTCTTCGTGCCGTCAAGGTTCCGCCGTCGGGGGGCGACACCTATTTTCTCTCCACCTACATGGCCTACGAGACGTTGCCGGCTGCCTTGCGAAAGCTCGTCGACGGCCGGCAGATCTTCTTCCAGAACGTCTATGACAAGACCGGCAAGCTCAGGCTTGGAAAGAGCGAGCCGACGAGCAAGGATTTCCGCGAGTGGAGCGGCATGGTCCATCCGCTTGTCCGCACCCATGGCGAAACTGGCAGAAAGGCACTCTATCTCGGCGGCACCGCCGACAAGGCCTGGATAGTCGGCATGCCGCTCGAGGAGAGCGAGGCGCTGCTGACCGAGCTTTGGGATCACACCACCAATGAGCAGGAAGTCTTCGTTCAGCAGTGGGAGGAGGGCGACATCATGATGTGGGACAACCGATGCACGATGCATCGGCGCGATTCCTTCGATCCGGCGTCGATCCGCATCATGCACCGCACGACCACGTCGGGCGAACGCCCCATCTGACATCGTTTCAGGAAAGACCGTGACATGACACCCTTCTACCGGGCCCATGAACACCTGCTAAGCCTACCCCCTGATCTCCTCGACATGCTTCCGGCCGTCGAAACCGCCACGATCGGACATGTGGAGCATCTGGGCTTTGTGGGTGACAACGTCCGTCCCGTCTTTCCCTGCCGGGCTTTCGGCCCGGCCTTGACCGTCGCGGCGCCAGGCCGCGACGGCACCATCATCTACAGGGCAATCGACATGCTGAGACCGGGAGACATGCTGGTCATTTCGCGAGTCGATCGCGACGAGATTGCCTGCGTCGGCGGCGGCGTGGCGACGGCCGCCAAGGCGAAAGGCGCCAGCGGTATCGTCATCGACGGGCCCTGTACCGATATCGAGGAGATCGCCGCGCTCGGCCTGCCCGTCTGGTGCCGCGGTGTGTCGTCGCGCACGACAAACCGGACCGTCTCGGTCGGCGGCTCGATCAATGTTCCAATCGCCTGCGGGACGGCTGCAATCCTGCCAGGTTATGTGGTTCTCGCCGACAGTGAAGGCGTCTTCGCCGCCGAGGTCGAGCGCATGCGCGAACTTGCGGACCTGGCGATTGCCCGCCAGGGACGGTCGGCAATGCTGCGCAAGCACCTTGCCGCCGGCCGCTCCATCTTTTCCTTCGAGCAGGAGGACCTTGCATGAAAATCTCGATGATCCAGCTCAATGCCCGCCCCGACCGCGCCTATAATCTCGCTGAAGCTCGGCGCCTGATGCTGAAGGCCGTCCAGAAGGAAAAACCGGATCTGATCGTGCTGCCGGAACATTTCGACTGGACAGGGGGAACGGCGGCCGAAAAGACGGCGGCTGCCGATCTCGTGCCCGGCGGGCGGGCCCACCAGATGATCCAGCGCTTCGCGGCCGAACATGGGGTTGCGATCCATGCCGGCAGCATATTGGAAAGCGTGCCGGGCCATGACCGGATCTTCAATACGAGCGTCATCTTCGATGCCAATGGAAGCCAGATCGGAACATACAGGAAGGTCCATCTCTTCGACATCATCGCCCCGGATGGGAAGCGCTACGCCGAATCCGAGACGGTTGCGCCGGGCAACCAGCTGCTGATCTACGAGCTCCGCGGATTCAGGATTGCCTGCTGCATCTGCTATGATCTGCGTTTCTCGCGATTGTTCGATCGTCTGGCAGCCGAGAAAGCAGACGTCTTCATCCTGCCGGCAGCCTTCACGACACAGACCGGGAATTTCATTGGGAGGTCCTTTGCCGCGCGCGCGCCATCGAGTTCCAGGCCTTCATGGTCGCCTGCGGTCAATGCGGGTCCTATGCGACGCCCGCCGGCGAGGAACGGCACATGTTCGGGAATTCGATGATCTGCGATCCCTGGGGACAGATCCTGGTGCGAGCGCAGGACACGCCCGGCGTCTTCAGCGCCCGAATCGACCCTGACCGGTTGCGGCAGGTGCGATCTTGGATTCCCATGGAGGCGCACCGTATCGATCTCGACGTCATTCCGGTTGCAACGGTCAAGGCCGGTCCGAAGCGCGAATTGTCGGTCGCAACGCAAGACAGGTCATAGAACCGATCCGGCCGCGGTGATGCGGCTCGATCGGAACCTCTTGCGGAATAACCCGCCGGGCGCGGATCAATGGACGATCGAAAATGCTGTAATGCCCGCCTCGCCGGCGGCGCGAATGAGACGTTTGCGGAATTCGGCCGGCTCGATATCGCCGCTGATTGCGTCCGCGCAGGCCTTGACAACAGTCTTATATTCCTCGCCGTCGTCGGACGGCCAGTCTCGAAGGAGAGTGGCTGCCGCATCACCAAGGGTGCGAATGATCCTGCTGCGTCGGCGGTCTGCGAAAACCAGGCCGATGGGAGCAAACTCCGTCATCCTGTTCCAGATCATGGCTCTCTCCGAAGCGCAATTCTTCTCGAGCCGCGCCACGATCTCATCGAGGGTCATGAGACGGCTTTCAAATTGCACGGTTCTCGAATGGCGAGCCAGCAAAGGACTGGCTCACTGTGCGAGCCTCTTGAAGTTGATCTCAAGCCCTGAAGCGAGTTCGGGCAAGCGTCAGGATAGCGTAGGAACCCTCGATATCAATTCATCCAAAGGGGCTAATGTCCAACCATGTTCCCCCACCAGTGCCTGGACGGGCGAGCTTCTTGCCTCTTGGTGATGGAAGCTGGACGGTGATCGATGTCGGCGGGCAGGTCTTCACGGCGACCGGGTTTCCGATCATAGGGTCGCCCATGGCCAACTCATTTTTAAGTGCCATGATTGGGGTGCCTAAGCCGTTGCCCGCACGGGCCTAAAGGCAGTCGAAGCGACTGGCCGGCTTTCCTGTCCACGTGACGGGCGTCAGACATATCGTGTCACCTGTTTACGTCTGCGGACGCAAACGTCATCGGATTGTTTCCCGCTTGTTGCCAAACAAGCGGTCGGCAAGCCCAAACGTATCCGAATATTCACCCGCAGAAGTCGCTGGAATCCATAGACTGCGCGCTCCTGGCACCAGGGTCGAGCAGAGGAGGAGACGACGATGGATGCAACCGCCAACATAACCTATTTGAAGGCAGCCGATCTGGAGGCGGCCCAGCAGGCCCTGACGATGGAGGAAATTCATCAGGCCGTATCGCGCGCCTGGACCGAAATCCGCTCTGGCCAAGCGCGCGGCGGAAAGGCGGTGCTTTCCCTTGACGAAGAGGAGTTCTGGTCGACGCCCGACTTTGCCGCCTTCAGGGAAGAATTTGCCGACGAACGGCTCGGCTGGAAATTGTCATCCCTCTACAGCGTCAGCTCGACGCATGGCGGGGTAAAGATCATCGGAGCGAATGCCTTCAATCGACGTCTCGGTCTGCCGAGGTCGACCTCCACTTTCCTGCTTCTCGATAAATATACGTTGCGGCCCATCGCCATTCTGGACGAAACCGGCCTGTCTGCGGCACGCACCGGAACCTATGCCTCGATCGTTGCCGATCGATGCCTTGCGAAGGTCGGCATGGCCCGCGTCTTCCTGATCGGATCGGGGCCGGTCGCCCGCAGCGTCATCCGATCGCTTTCCTGCTCCTGTGGCGACAGGATCGAGCAGATCTTCATCCGCAGTCGCAGGATCGAAAATGCCCGTGCGCTCGCAATCGCTTTGGCAGAAGAGACAAGGATCCCGCTTGCCTGCGTCGAAGACAACCGGATGATGGCCAGCTGCTCGCTCGTCATTACCGCCACGAACGCGCGCCAGCCTGTCTTTGACGACGAGGAGCTGGAAAGACATGCGACCACCCTTCATCTTGGTGGCGACGAAGTCCCGAGCGCATACCTGCAGCGCTGTCTGCGGACCGGCCTCGTCGTCTGCGACGACGTTGCGACGGTCTCGCGCCGCAACTCGCAAAGCATCGCTCTTCATTTTTCGCGAAACGGCCTCTCCCTGGAGAGCATTGGCCCCTTGATCGGCATCCGCTCCTTGTCCGAGCCCAAGGAGTGGTACGAGCCTGTCGATGGCCCGACCTGCATTACCTGCGTTGGTCTTGCCGTCCTCGATCTCTTCGTTGCCGAGGCGAGTTACGAGAAATACTGCCGGATCAACGCCGATCGCGATCGGATCGCCGCATGTCTCCCCTGACCCAAATGCTCGCCAACCACGTCTTTGCCGGCCCACGAGATCATTCCGCCGATCTCGTCGGCATGGTTCGGCGCTGCGTCCTTGATCTTGTCGGCGCGGCAATTGCCGGATCCAAAACGGCAAGCGCTGTTGCCGCATGCAATATGGTTGGGCCCGTCTTCGGAGTCGGTAATGCCCGCATATGGCTCGGCGCAACAAGTGCGCCGGGCGGCGCGCTATTGTGCAACGTGATGGCGGCAACCGCGCTCGACATCGATGACGGGCATCGCGCAGCCAGGGGTCATCCCGGAGCAGCGGTCATTCCGACCGCACTTCTGCTTGCCAGCGAGCTCGGCGCCACAGGCTGCGACCTGATGAGCGCGATCATCTGCGGCTATGACGTCGGCGTCAGGATTGCAGCGGCACAGACGGCCGAGGGCATCCGGACCCGTCAGTCGGGGCGATGGGCAGCCTTTGCTTCCGCCGCAACGGCCGGGCGCCTGCTTCGGCTCGAGCCAGGCCGCCTTGCCCACGCCCTGGCGATTGCCGGCGTGCTTGCGCCAAACCAGCTTGCCAACGGCAGCTCGGGATATTCGCGGATGACCGGCAACGATGTGAAGGAAGGTATCGCCTGGGCGAGCGTTCTTGGCTTGACGGCCGCACGACTTGCCGAAAGCGGCTTCACCGGGCCGGTCGACCTTCTCGATCATGCCAACTATTATGACGGCGGCCGGATCGTCGGTTCACTCGGCCAGCGCTGGGAAATCGCCGACACCTATTTCAAACCCTACGGCTGTTGCCGCTATATCCATCCGGCATTGGACGCCTTTCGCGAAATCGCGGGCGACGATATGATCGGTGCTGATGACATCGTCGAGATCGAGGTCCAGACTTTCGCCTGGGCAATGAGACTGGCCAACCGTACCGATCCGCAGACCCTGGTCGACGTGCAATACAGCCTGCCCTATTGCATGGCGCTGATTGCGGTCGACGGCCCACAGGCGCTTGCGCCGCTCGATGAAGGCGTGTTGGGGTGCAGAGAGCTGCAGATGCTGGCGGGCAAGGTCAGGATCAGCATCGACCCTGGCCTCGACCGGTCCTTTCCCGCGCAGACGCTCGCGCGGGTGATCCTTCGCACCAGGACGCTCGAGCTTGTGTCCGACGTTCATACACCACGGGGCGAAAAGACGCGGCCCATGGACTGGAAGGCGATCTGCAACAAGTTCGAGATTGTGACGCGTCGCCGCTTGCGGCAGCAAGAACAGCGCCGCATCATCGAGGCGGTTTCGGCACTGCCCTGCGACGGTCCGGCCGCGCTGATGGCCGCACTTGAGCCCGCAAGCGCGGTTGCAGGAGAAGCGGCGAAAGCGGTGCCGGCCAACGGACGGGCCTGCTGAGGACAAGCGTCATCCTGGCCATCAGCGGGCGATACGTTGCAATCGGCGATTCTTTCCGCACTTGACGCTGGTCGTTGCGAGAACATAATGAGAACGCCGTGCAAGGTGAGCGGGCTCGTGCGGTTCTTCCTTGTCCTACGCTTCATCGCATCTAAGGGCCAATGACCAACGACCAACCCCGATACGCGTGGCGCGAAACCTGGCCGGGCGAAGGCAAGCCGGATTTCGTCGGCTATGACGGAAAGGAAATTGTGGGCCGCGTCAGGTTGGACACGACCACTGCGACCAAAACCGGCTTATGGCGCTGGAACGGCGGTTTTGCCTCCTTTGTGAGACGGAGGGTCATGCCGCAGCAGGGATGGGCGAAGACAGCGCGAGCGGCTTCACGCATGGCCGAGGAACATTACGACAGGTTGAAGGACGTGCATTCCCAGGCTCAGTCGCAAGCGAGTGATGTGCTCTCGACTCAATTTGCCAGCACGGATCGCCGATAGACACCAACCTCAGTACGAGAGCCACGCCTGGCCTGCCACTGCGGTTCGTTTGCTGGTCGGCGACAAGGCGCATCTTTCTTGCATGTGTCGTCCGGCATCCTTCCTAGCCCGGTCTTTCGACCAATCTCGACCGAACGCCGGCGTCGAAAAACGGCGGTAAATAGCCGGGAACATTTCTTCCGCATCCTGGTTGGAGGGCTGGATCGCGCGACAGTTCAATCCTGCGGCCCCGCAGAAATCGGGCGATCCAGTTCCCGTTGCACCCCTTAAATTGCCCGCTTCGGCGGGCTTTTTTCTTTGATGAGTTGAACCTCCGGCCTGCGTCCCTTTTTTTTCAAGAAAAAGATCTGCACGGGAAGGCATGCGCGAGGCGATCTGGAAATTGCATGTGCCGGAAGAGCCGAGCGCCGCTCGTCATCGCGGGCCTGGGAGCAAGTCCGGGCTCGTGCGATCCGTCTCTGGATCGGTCTCTGGCATGGAGGCGACAACGATACTGCCGTTCTTGACAACGATCCTGCCCCGGCAAATGACGTGACGGACGCGGGCGAGATTGTGGGACTGGCTGATAACGATATCGGCGCGCTTGCCGCTTGCGATCAGGCCACGGTCGCCGGCGAGCTCGGGAAAGATCATTGCGACGTTCCCCGTCGCCTTGGCGATAGCGTCGGCCGGCGTCAGGAGCTTGCGGCAAATCATCCGGTGGATCGCCTCCAGGATCGTATCCCAATCGCCGCCGCCGAAGTCGGTCGAAATCGTATCGACGAGCCCTGCATCGACGAGGCAGTCAAGATTGTCGGGGCCGTTGCGCCAGCGGGTCGAGATGCAGTCGAGTGTCGAGACGTCGATGCCCACTCCGAGGGCGCGAAGCGCGGCAGCCGTTTCCACCGCTTCGACACGCGTGAACGACGGATGATTGCTGTGGCCGGCGACCATTCTTGCCGTTGGAAACCTTCCGGCAAGTTCGATGAGCTGGGCTGCCGTCGGCACCGCATTGTGAAAGATCGCCGGCATGCCGGTGCGCGCAGCTTCCGCCGCGATTTCGCCAAGACCCTGACGAGCAAGCGCAACGGGCGTCATCACGGTCTTGCGCACGAGGCTTGTTATGCTCTCGATCGTAAAATGCCCTTCAAGCCCGTTCTCCTTCAACAGCGACGACAGTGTCACGCCGTCGGGATTGGCGTTTGGATCGAGCCAGCGTCCGAGTGCAGCCTCCTTGAGCTTTCGCGCAAGATTGGGATGGACGACGAGACCACTGGCTTTCTCGATCGCCTCCGGCAGGAACCGGTAGTCCTGGGCGCCGCCGCCGAGTGTCTGGCCGCCGCCCGCTTCACCGAGCGCCTTGGCACCACCCTCAAGCAGATGGTCGACCCTTGCGGCCAGGTGACGGGGTGAAAGCCCGCTTCCATCGGCCGCCTGCGCCGCCGCAAGGCTCGCCGGCGTATGGGCCGTGCTGATATGGACGTCGAGCGGATGGGGATGTTGCGCGATGTCATCGACGTCCTCGGCAAGGGCGAGCCCGCAAACGTTGAGAAGGGTCGTCGTCCCGGATAGAAGATGGCGGTTTTTCTGATAGTCGATTTGCTGACGGTCGAAGGAGGCCGATCCGCTCGGCATCGTCGGGCCACAGACGCAGCCATGGGCGTGGGCATTGATAACGCCTGGTAGAACCGTACATCCTGCAGCATCGATCAGCGCGTAGTCTTCTGACAGCGACGGCCTCTCCGTCTGGACGACAGCCTCGATACGGCCCTCGGCAAGAAGCACGCTTGCCCGTTCGAGCGAGGTGACACCATCACCGTTGATGACGCGCGCTGCATTGATGATGGCGATCGGACGGATATTGCTCATCAGTCTAGCCCTTCTCTAATGCTTGCCGCTTCAAGGCCATAGCCAATGCCGCGAACCGTCCGGACGATGTCCGTCTTCATGACCGGGCCCAGCGCCTTGCGCAGTCTGGCGATATGGACATTGACTGTTTTCGGATCGACGAAGACCCCATGCGGCCAGGCAAGGCGAGCAAGCTCTTCACGGCGGAAGACGCGGCCCGGCTCGCTCATCATCCGGTGCAAGAGGGCAAATTCGATGGGACCCACATGGACGTCACGCGCGTCATGGATGATGCGATGGGCGCGGGCATCGATGCTCAATCCATCATGGTGAAGCACCTCCGGTCGCTCCTGCTGCGGCATCAGGCGCGCCTCGGTGCCGAGAAGACGGTTTAGCGCACGCAGATAGCGATCGGGCGCTACCGGTCGCATGAAGGCCTCGTCGACGCCCGCTTTCAAGAAGGCTTCAAAGCGGTGTTCGGCCTCGACCGGAACAAGCGTGACAATACGGACATGGTCTGTCGCCGCATCCTCCTTCAGCGCTCTGCACAAGTCGATTGCAAACGCGCTCCTGCCATCGACGATGAGCCCGACGGGCATCCTGTCCCTTATCGCCGCAGACGTTTCCGCGGGGCTCATGGCAAGGTCGGTGGCAAAGCCTTCTGCCGCCAGAATATGTCGAAGCGACAGCGAGTAGTCGGCATCAAGCGAACTTATGACCACAGTGGGTTTCACGACGCAACCACGAGAAATCGACATGCTCTCGAGTTCGACAACTCATGGCTGCAGGATGGCACGGAGAGCGTGGGACTGCAAAGGCAATGATATTAAATTTCGTTTCCTGATGGGTGCGGGCTCCCCTTCCCGCACCGGGAGGAACATCCTCCCAGATCTGTGACTTGAAGCGGTGGTCCTGTGTGTTTTTCTCCAACGATGGAAACACATGAACCAGCCATTCTGGTCATTACCGATGACGCCACGCTCGCCAAGCCGATCGTCGATGCGCTGGAGGTTGCAAACCTTCAAAGCAGGGTGGTGCAAACCGCTCTTGCCGCGCATCAGGTCAGCACCGATCACGGCTTTCTTATCCTCGCCACTGCGACTGGCGATCTGAGCGTCGAGCTCTATCGAGACATCCGCAAATCGAGCGCGATGCCGATTATCCTCCTTGCCCCAGATGATCGGCAGCTCGCCGGGCGCGATACCGGTGCAGACCATTGCCTGCCAAGCAGTGCCAATCCTCACCAGCTGATGGCCGAGGTTCGCGCCTTCTTGCGCAAACTGGAGCGCGGCGAGCGGCAAAGACTGCGCGTGCTGACCTTCGAAGGCTGGCGCGTTGATACCCATCGCCGCGCCGTCACGGCACCCGACGGATCGAGGGTTAGCCTGCTCGCTGCCGAATTCGATCTCCTGGTCGCCTTCTGCCGGAGCCCCGGGACTGTACTCTCTCGCCGGGTGCTGCTGGAGGCAACCCATATCGGTCTTGGCAGGCCGCTCGAACGCAGCGTCGATGTCCACGTCTGCCGGCTTCGCCGCAAGCTCGCGGAGGCCGGCGACGGGGGCGACCTGATCCAGACCGTGCGTCTTGGCGGCTATGTCCTCGTTTCGCCAATCAACCCTGAATAAGTAAGGGTTCCAATTTGCTTCTCATAGGTGTTTACTTCGGGGCCGCATGGATATGTCTGTTGGGATTTCAGCTTCGGTCGCCGACCTCGCTTGAACGTCGCGGCCGTTTAAGGGAGCGATGTGTCTTGAAGAAGAGACTGGATCATCTGATTGATGTCTTGAGCCTTTCGTCCGATGAACAATCAATACGGCTGGCCTTGTTGACATTTACCCAGCAATGCGGCTTCGAGAAGTTCGCCTATGTCAACCTGCGCTACGGCGATACGGAAGCCTTTTCCAACTATCCGCAGGAATGGCAGGAGATCTATCTCGCCAACGACTACCAGCGGATTGATCCGGTCGTCACGGCAGCCAGGCGCGCCCTGAAGCCCTTCTACTGGTCAGCCCCGCCCCTGCGCCCCGAGCCCCCGACGGAAGAGCGCGAATTTTATACACATGCCAGTCGGTACGGGATCGTCTCCGGCCTTTCCATCCCGATACGCATCGGCTTCGGTCGAACCGCCATTCTGACGCTCGCCTCGCACCTGCCCGCGTTCAAAGGGGAGGGAATGATCGACGACATACAGGCGATTACGGCCACGACACTCGTCCATGCCAAATTGAAGGGCCGAAGCGTCATGGCCAGGCCACGGGTCCAGTTGTCGGGACGGGAGAAGGAATGCCTCAACTGGGCCGCACTCGGTAAAACCATACCGGTGACGGCTGACATCCTGGGCATCAACCACCATACCGTTCGCTATTACCTCGCCAAGGCGAGGCGGAAGCTGCGTGCCAACAATACGGTGAACGCAGTCTATCTGGCGGCGCGCCATGGATTGATCTGAACCATTGGCCGCGGTCTTCAAGGCAGCGTGAGGCCGGCCAAGGGTATCGCGCCGAAACCTCAGCTGAATGTTGCGTTCCCCGGCGAACGCCTGGCAGACACCTTATCATTCGGCCAGTCGGCAGAAGCCGATATCAGCGACCTTCTCGCGTTGGTCTGAGTAGAAAGCCGCCAGCCGTTTGCGATCGCCTCGCAGTGCTTTTCGTTTATGAGGTTTGGCTGGACGCTATTCATCTCGAAGACGAACTAGAGGTCAGAGCTGGACATCGTGTCATCTGCTCACCCCTCCGTCGCGCTCGACATAGGCTCCGGGGAAGATGATGTCCTGGTCGACCAGGACATTGAACCTGTAGCCGGGGCGAATTTCGAGGGTTGGCTGCACGTTGAGGTTCCTGTCGATCGTCCGCTCCGCCACGCGTCCGAAGCTTTCGGCAAAATTACGCCTTGCCGCGTCCGAGGCTGTGTCCTGGGTCGCTCTGGTCGAGCTTTCCGGCATGGCGGCATCGATGCCGGTGCCGATAAGAGCGATGAGAGCTGCCGCGGTGAACGTGCGGATGGTGTGATTGTTGACGCGGTCGCGAAAGCCGCCATAGCCCTCCGGATCCGAACCGGCCATCCCGCCAATCTGCAGCGTCTGGCCGTTTGGAAAGATCAGATCGGTCCAGACGACTAGCACGCGTGCCTGGCCAAAGGCGACCTTCGAATCATAACGCCCGAAAAGCTTGGCCCCTTGGGGGATCAAGAGCCGGTAGCCGGTCTTACTGTCGTAGACGTTCTGGCTGACCTGAGCGCTGATGCGTCCGGGAAGGTCGGAATTGATGCCCGAGATCAAGGTTGCCGGTATGACCGAACCGCGTTTGAGTTCGAATTGCGATATCTGCGGTACGACCCTGTTCGGCAGATAGCCGAGCTCCTTAATGTCCTTGTTGAAGAAATCCTCCTTCAAGACCTGCCCGTTCGGGTCGACGTTCTGTCCGAGGGACCCGGCATGCAGCGCGGCCTGATAAAGATCGAGCGGCCCTGTCTTCGCGCCTTCGCCTGGCGGGACAGAAATATCGGCTGGCGCGTCACGGGCCTTGGCCTGACTGATGTCGACCTGAAGTGGCGAATCCAATGCGGCGTCGGCAGCTTGCAGGCGCGCCATCCTGCGGCGCTGCAGTTCACGCAGATACCGTTCGCGCTCTTCTCTGGCGAGCCGGGTTTCGAAATCGACCTCCGGCAGCGCCTGCGCAGGGTGGGCAAGGCTTGGCTGCTCGGGAGGCCGGCTGGACAAGGTTTCGCGCGCCGGTTTCGGGTCGGGGGAGGCCTTCGGCTCGAACGGACCGACTGGCTGAGCCTCACCGATGATGCCGTCCTCAATGCCACGCTTCAGCTGGTCGCCATAGGTCGATGCCGGAGGACCGGCGCCCGTGACCGGCTCGGATTGCCTGAAGAGAAATCCGCGCCCGGAGAGACCGAAAATGATCACCGCAGAAAACAGGACCAGCAGGCCGATCGCGATCAGGATCGGCAACCTGTTGAGACGACGCATGGTCTGCGCCTGCTCGCTGTGCGGGCTTCCAAGTTGCAGCGACTGGGCCATGCAAGGCCTCCTATTGCAGCATTATGACGGAGAGCGGGCTTGCCGGCATGGCCTGAGACCCTGAGACGACATAGAGCCGGGCAAGCCGCAGCCGCGGCGTTGAAAGACTTGCGAGAAGCTCTGATCCCGATCGATCAAGACGATAGGCAAGCGCGATTGCCTGTGGCTGCGTGCTGCTTGCGATCTGATAGCCCGATGTCTTGAGAGATGTTACGAGCGCAATGGCAAAATCAGTCGTCTCGTCTTCGAGCTTCAGCGGGCCGGACGATCGGGGAAGCTGTTCGCTCAGGCGGCTCGCCATGTCGCTCGCGATCAAGGCGGCGACATCGGCCGGCACCGATGCAGGTGGCGCGTCGGCCGTGCCTCCCACGGTCGACGTCTGGCAACCGCAGAGGCAGGCGCAATAAAGCACGAGAAGAACATGGCGGCCCATCTCAGCTGCTCCGGCGGATCGTGATCTTCTGGCGTCGCCACCCGACACCCGAGACGAGAATGGCGCGATCGACATTGTAGTCGACCACCATCATGTTCCTCGTCATGCGATAGTTGACGATACGGTTCCTGCCCCCCGACACGATGAAGAGGACGGGTGCATCCTCGCCGGCAACGGAGCGCGGAAACTGGATGTAGGTTTTCAGGCCGTCCGAATAGACGCGTGTCGGCTTCCAGGCAGCGCTGCCGCTTACCGAATAGGAAAAGTCTAGCTGGTCGGCAGGCGTTGCCGTGCCGGGCGTTCCCCTGACGTCAAGGCGCGCGTTTGCCTCGGCGAGTTTTTCGGTGACGTCCTGCGAATAATAAAATCCGACGCGGGCCATGTAGCGGCTCGAATGGGACTTCAGCTGAACATGATAGGTTCGCCTGGACGTCGTCACCACCATCGATGTCGACAGGCCGGGTTCTGCCGGTTTGACAACCAGATGGATTGCCTGGCCACCGACTGGCCCCGAGGTTGCCGGCTCGACCTTCCATCTGACCGTGTCGCCGACTAGCACGTCGCGCACCACTTCTCCAGCCTCGAGCTCGATGTCGCACACCTGCAGAGGCGAGCAGACGACAAAGGGCTGGCTTTGGCCGTAAAGGAAGATGACCTTTCCGTCGGCCCCCCTGGTGAAGAGGCCGGAGCCGTCGCGCCATTGCGAAGACAGGCGCGTCGCCTTCGTCTCTTTGTTGCTCATCGACTGGGCCGGCGCGATCGTTGTGGAGGCGAGCGATGCAAGCATCGCGCAGCAACCGGCGACCGCTCGATATGTCACGTGTCCCATGGCGTGTCCTCGTTCTATAGCTGTGCGGTCCAGTCGAGATCCTTGAGATAAAGCCCGATCGGATTGAGCCTGATCGTTGCCTCATCCTGGGGGGCAGTGATCGTGACCGTGGCGATCGCGCGAAAAACGCCGCGAGCCGGTTTCCTTTCCGCGCCGGTCGCGTTCAAACTCCGTCCAGTCGATCTGGTAGGACTGGTTCGACAGCGCGACGATATTGTTCACCTCGACGGCTACGGTGGCAGCCTTCGCCTTCTCGAAAGGGGAATTGCTGCGAAACCAGGCATTGACTTTCTCGGTCGACGGATCGGCGGTGCGCAGCAGCGCATAGGTCCGGTCGATATATTGCTTTTGAACGACCGCGTCGGGTGTGACCGAACGAAAGCTGGTGACGAAACTACCGAGCGTGGCGCGCACGACCCGGGGGTCGGCATATTCGATATGTTCGGGAAAGCCCGCCGAAACCGGTGTGCCCAATCTGTCGACCTCGACAATATAGGGAACAAGCTTGACCTGCGTGCTCAGGAACAAGGCGTAGCCTACCCCGACGATTGCAAGAAGAAGCGCAAGCATCGCGACGATGCGCCAGGCGGCTGCCGCCCGCACATATGATCCATACCGCTCATTCCACTCGTTGCGCGCGGCGAGGTAAGGATTTTCCGCAGAGCCTGACGTCATGGCGAAATCCTCAATTCGATTGGCCCGACCGGGGCGACGACGAAGACGGCCAGCCCGCCCCTGGCCTTGCCTGGTCCAGTTTGGCATTGGCCAGACCAAGCAGGGAACTTGCATGTGAGCCAGGGGCTCCGATTGCCTTGTCCTTCATGGCCGAAGCCGTGGCAGACCCGGCAGCGCCTATACCTTCCGTCAGGCCGCGCATGGCGGCTTCGCTCATCGATGCGCCTTGGCCCCGTGCGGACCGGGCCGCCTCTGCCCCCTTTACAGCGCCGCCGATCGCCAGGAATAAGGCGCCCATGCCGAAGGAGGCAGCCTGGCCGCCGTGATGCATCACCTCCATTCCGCTTCCGACCGAGACGCCCTGGATGACGCCCTGGATGATGTTCGGCACATAGATGGCGATGACGAAGACAACGACGGCAATGCCGGCTATGGCAAGCAGCGTCTGGAACTGCTCACCGATCTCCGGACTGCCGGCAAGCCCGATCAGCACCTCCGATCCGATGCGGGCGATCATCACCAGCGCCATCAGCTTCATGCCGACGCTGAAGGCGTAGACCAGATAACGGATGGCGAAATCCTTGGTGAAGGATGACCCGCCGAGCCCGAGCATGATCATGCCGGCCAGTAGCCCGATATACATCTCCGCCATGATCGCCACGAAAATCGCCGCGACGAGCGAAAAGGCGATGACGACGACGATCATCGCGAAGGCGGCCGCCATCGCCCACACATTGTCCTCGAAGAGGCCAAAGCGGATCTTTTCCGCCATCTTGGCTGCGACAGCGAGCCCTGCATTAAAGATATCGGCCGGCGAAGCATCGCCGCCCGACGCGCCGATCTGGAAGAGACTGTCGACAACGGCTCTGGCAAAAGCCGGCCCCTGATCGAGAAGGAGCGCGAAAAAGCCGACGAACATGATGCGCCGCACGAGCTCTGCGAACCATTCCTGCAGCGACGGCGCCTGCAGCGCGAGCCAGATCGCCGCAAGGCCGATCTCGATCGAGGCGAGGATCCAGAAGAGCGATCGCGCCGCGTTCAGGACCGTCTGCTCCCAACCCTGCGCCGCCCTGGCGATCTCGTCCTGCAAGGTGGTGATCAGGACGCCTTCCTGGGCATGAGCCGGAACGACGAGAAGAACCAAGACCACCATTGCGGCAACGCCAGGCCGCGTCATGGCAGACGTTCCGAAAGAAGACGGGCGGTTCACCAGCGCGGCTCCATGGTTCGACCACCACTCAAGGGCGGAACGGTGCCGCGGAAGAAAAGCTCGCGACGCGCCTGCGCTAGATCCCTGTCGGTCTGGTTGGCCTGAAGCCAGGTTCCCATCATCGTGATTTGCTGGGAGACGAGCCCGCGCAGCTTCTGCATCTGGGCAACCTGCTGGGCGGCAATGTCGTGGCCGACCTGAAGCGCCTTCACCTGGCCGTCTGCGCTTTCAGACAGCGCGCGAAGCGTTGCCATGGTCGCTTCCTCGCTATCGAACTGCGAGGCCGTGAGGCTGGCGGCGCGAAGGGACGCGGCGATCGTGTCCCGATTGGTGTCAGACCAGGCCTGGTAGCTGGTCGAGAAGCTGTCTTCATCTGCAATCCTCGTCTTCAGGCTTGCAAAGCTCGGGAAACGCTGCCGCAGGACATCGTCGGCATTGGCCATGGAGAAGGCAACGCCCTGGCCGTCAGTAACGATTCCTCGCAGCTGATTGAGATCGCTCTCGACCTCGCCCCAGACATGGGCAGGCAAAAGGGCTGTGTTCTGCAGCATGTTCTGATAGATCCTCAGCTGGTTTTCGATCTGTTCGGCAAGCTGCGTGATCTGCGTCAACTGGTTGTCGACCTGAACGCCTGAGCTTTCGAGCAGCTTGATGAGCTCTCCGTTGTTGGCAAGCTGCGTGAATTCGGTCGCAGCTCCGGTCGCAGCCCCTGCCGCGACCGAAAGTGGCCTGCTGGCGGCAAGAAGGATTGAAAGGATGATGGCCAGTCGGTTTCTAGATCGTGACATCTGATATTCCCCTCTCCTTGAGCCAGATCGACGGCCAGGCGCTGCCATACTCCCTGGCCAAGGCGCGGATTCGCTTCAGATCGTCCTTGCCGGAAGCGCCGACGAAGGAGAGCGCCAAGGGGCCGGGTGCCATGTCGAAGAGGCGCCGGCCCTCGGGCGAGACGACGTAATAGTCGCGTTTGGGGGTTGCCGTTGCGACAATCTCCAGCTGGCGCTCGTTGAAGCCGATCCGCTCGTAGAATTGGCGCGTTCCCTCCTCGCGGGCCGAACCGTTCGGCAGGCAGATTTTCGTCTGGCAGCTTTCCTTCAGGACGTCGACAATGCCCGATCTTTCTGCGTCCGAGATCGACTGGGTCGCAAGCACGACAGCGCAATTGGCCTTGCGCAGCACCTTCAGCCACTCGCGGATCTTCTCGCGAAAGGTCGGGTGGCTGAGCATCAGCCAGGCCTCGTCGAGAATGATCAGGCTCGGGGCTCCGGTCAGCCGCGTTTCGATGCGCCGGAAGAGATAGGTCAGGACGGGAAGCAGCGCGCGTTCGCCCATTGCCATCAGCTCTTCGATCTCGAAGGTCTGGAAATGCCCGAGCGTCAGCCCGTCGCTTTCGGCATCGAGAAGCTGTCCGAGCGGGCCATCGACGGTGAAGTGGTAAAGCGCCTCCTTGAGGTCGCGCATCTGCACGCCGCTGACGAAGTCCGACAGCGACCGGCCGGGGGCGCGGGCCATCAGCCCGACCTGACGGGCAATGGCGTTGCGATGGTCCGGAGTGACGGCAAGACCCTGCAGGCTGACCAGCATTTCGATCCAGCCGCAGGCCCAGGCGCGATCGGACTCGCTCGAAAGCGTCTCCAACGGGCAGAAACCTGGCGTCCTGACGTCCCCGGGGCTGCCGATCTCGTAATGATCGCCGCCTGCCGCAAGGGTGAGCGGCATCATCGAGCCGCCCTTGTCGAAGACGAAGAGCTGCGCCTGCCTGTAGCGCAGGAACTGGGCGCCGATCAGAGCGAGCAATGTCGATTTTCCGGACCCGGTCGGTCCGAAGATCAGGGTGTGTCCGACGTCATCGACGTGCAGGTTGAGGCGAAACGGCGTCGAGCCGGAGGCAACCTGCATCAAGGCTGGGGCGTCCTTGTCGTAAAAGGGACAGGGTGCGCTCTGATCGCCCGTCCAGACCGAATTCAACGGCACGAGGTCGGAAAGATTGCGTGTCGTGATCAGCGGCTCGCGAACATTGCAATACCAGTTGCCGGGCAGACTGCCGAGATAGGCGTCGGTGGCGTTCAGCGTTTCGATCCGGGCGCCGAAGCCTTCGGCTTGGATTGCGCGGCGAACGCCCTCGGCCTTGTTTTCGAGCCTCTCGACATGATCGTCGAAGAGCACGATCACCGGCGTATAGTAGCCGTAGGCGACAAGCTCGGAGGCAGCCTCGGCAATCGCCTCTTCCGTCTGCGCCACCATCGACAGCGCGTCCAGATCGATGGACCGGCTCTGCGTCTGGAACAGCTGGTCGAAGAACGGCCTGACCTTCTGCTGCCATTTCTTTCTGGTGCGCTCCAGACGATCCCTCGCCTCGCCGGCGTCAAGGAAGATGAAGCGCGAGGACCAGCGATAGGATAGTCCCATCAGGTCGAGATTGTTGAGGATCCCCGGCGAACTTTCCGCTGGCAGCCCGTCGATCGCCACGATCGCGATGTAGCGATTGTCGATCTTCGGCGTCAGACCGTGCTGCAGTTCTCCCGTCACGATGCAGTCGAGGTACATCGGCACGTCCGGGAGGCGGACCGGGTGATTGTCGCCGGTGATGCAGAACCTGATGAACCGCAGGAGCTCGTCATAGCGGGCGCCATCACGGCTGTCCTTCGATGCGCTTTGCGTCTTCATCCTGCGGATCGACAATGTGATCGATAGATATTGCTCGATCTCCCGGGCGGTCGTCTGGAAACTGGCAAGGGCAATATCGGCATGGCTCTGCTTGCGGCTGTCAGCGTCGGAATAGAGGTATCGGCTCAGCGTCGAACGGCGGCGCTCCGGCGGCCTGTAGGTTAGTATGACGGCGTGATGGCTTTCGAAATGACCGCGTTCGGCTTCGAAATGGCGCCGCCGCTCCTCATCGATCGCCCGTGTTACCCGATCGGGAAAATGCGAGCGGTCGGCGGGTGCGTAATCGTCCGTCGGCAGGCGAATGGCCTCGACCTGGATCACCCACCCGGAGCCGAGCCGTGCCAGCACCTGGTTGATCTGCCGCGCGATCTCGTTGCGCTCGGTCTCGGTCGAACTTTCGCAATCCGGGCCGGCGAAATACCAGCCGGCCATCAATGAGCCATCCTTCAACAGGAGGACGCCGTCTGCGACAAGACCGGCATAGGGAACGAGATCGGCAAAGGATGGCTCTGCGTGGCGGAAAGAGCGAAGCGCTACCATGGCCCGTCAGCTCCTTCGCCACGGCGTGGAGGTTGCGCGGTAATAGGCGCGGTAGCGAAGATGGCGCAGATAGATCTTGCGCATCAACGGATCGGCCTTCGCCATTCGACGCAGCATGCCGACAATCGTAACCCAGATCGCAACGCCGATGATGGCCGAGTAGACCGTCAGAACGACGAAGATCAGGATGATCGCCGCAAGTCCGGTCATGAGGACGAGCTCGCGGTCAGCACCCATCAGCAGGTTGGGCCGCGACAGGGCGCGATGAATGCGATTGATGTTAAGCGCGGGGCCCGTGGCGGTCATGAGCGCTCTCCTCCCCTCTTCGCTATTTTCTGATCGATCGAGATCGATAGGCCGACCGAGGCGCCCGTAGCGTTGAAGAGGGCAACGATCTGGGTGGCGCCAAGCAGGACGCCGGCGACGAGAACCAGGTACATGAGGCGTCGGGCGAAATCGTTGAGTTCGCCGCCGAAGATCAGCATGCCGCCGGCAACCGCAACCGCGGCAAGCGCGATGAAGCCTGCAACCGGGCCTGTGATCGATTCCTGGATCTGTTCGAGCGGGGCTTCCCATGGAAGACCGCCGCCGCTGCTTGCAAGGACCGGGTCGCAAAGGCTGATGCCTGCCAGAACGATGAGGCCGGCGAGCCCGACACGATAACTAGGCTGCATGAGGTTCCTCCGTTTCGGATTGGAGATGATAGCTGCCGTTCGAAAACCCCTTCACATGGAGGAGATCTTCAATGCGTCGTCCGGCGCTCGTGCGCTCGATCGAGACGATGAGATCAACTGCTTGGCCGATTACCTCCCGCATCGGTTGGCGACTGGCCTCGCCGGTCAGCTGCTCGAGGCGCTGGAGTGCCGAGCGCGCATTGTTGGCGTGAAGGGTGGTGACGCCGCCCGGGTGACCGGTATTCCAGGCTTTCAGAAGCGTAAGCGCCGCGCCGTCGCGCACTTCGCCGACGATGATGCGGTCGGGCCGCAGCCGCAGGGTGCTTTTGAGCAGCTGCGCCATGTCGACCTGTTCGCTCGTTCGCAACGACAGGACATTGGCTGATGAAGAGCGCAGCTCGCGTGTATCTTCGAGCATGACGAGCCGCTCCTGCGGGCATTGAGCGGCGATTTCAGTCAGGATTGCGTTCGACAGCGTCGTCTTGCCGGACCCGGCACCGCCCGAGACGACGACGTTCAGCCGCGCGCGCGCACGGCACGGCGCAAGATCTCCGCCTGGCATTCCTTCATGATGCCGGAGCCCACATAGTCCTCGAGCGCGATCAGTCGTCCGGCGTGCCGGCGGATCGAGAAGGCAGGCGCCGAAACGATGGGCGGCAGCAGGCCTTCGAACCGATGGCCGCCGATCGGCAGCTCCCCGGAGATGATGGGGTGAGCGCGATCGACCTGGGTGTTGAGGACGTGAGCGACGGCGCCGATCACGATCTCGGCCGGCCCTTCGGCCATCCTGCCGGCATGCACGATGCCGGCCCCGAGGCGTTCGATGAACAGGTGACCATCCGAATTCAGCATGATCTCGATGACCGACGGGTCGGCGAGCGCCGTCATGAGCGGCGGGCCGAGCGCCTCCTCCAGCTTGCGCACGAGCCGGGGTAACGAAAGGGCGTTCATGTCGTCCCCCTCAGGCGGCACTGCAAAAACTGTGCGAAAGGTTCGAGCGGTAGGCGGGCGGGCGGATCGCCTCGAAAAGCTCCCGCGAAACCTGCAGGCATCCCGCCACGCTCCTGACCTCGCCGATGAGACGGGGCTCGCCAAAGCGCCGCAGCGGCCAGGACACGCGTTTCAGGATGCGTTCGAACCTGACGTCGGTCACCGTTGCGATCTCTGTCTTGCCGTTTGCAAGGCACCATTCGAGAATACCGGCAAACAGGAAGAGCGTCGCCTCGTTCAAGCCGGACGATCCGCTCCTTGCAGCCTCCGCTTGCGTGTCAACGCAGAAACGCGAGCTTTCCACCATGTCGGGATGGGCCATGAAGGGATTGCCGGCAAGCAGTACCGAAAAGACGTCTGCCAGCATGGTCGGTCCCGAGGCGGCAAGCAGCCGCGCCGAGGCGATCGCCTCGCCATCGTCTGCGACAACGATGATGTAGTGGGAATCGAGCGCATCGAAACGGTCGCGCTCCCTCCCCTCCTCGACCAAGACGCGCCATGCGAGCCGGCCGCCGAAGACGCGCGCCCTCAGACGGAACATGCTGTCGAGAAGAGAAGCGTGTGATGCTCTATCTGCAGGTCCAATCGCCCTTACAAACATGGTCGTTCTCCGCGCCAATTCAGAAGCGCCAAGGTGAGCATGAAGCACGCGTCTTGTCAGACCCCCGCATGCGGGGGGTACTGAGTCGCACTATTTTCGGAAACGGTCCGCGATAAACGCTGATTTTTAGCCTCGAAGGCCCGGCGGATAAGGGGGGCGAAAAATTGCCACGCGCCTGATTGCGCCTCCAGGCTAAATGTCTATGAAATCACATGAATTCCGCAGAAGCGGAGCGACCCCTTCGGCTGTTTCGGCAGCCCGGTTAAGACTCTGTTAACCTTAAACGCCTTGCTGCCTGAGGGAAATCGGAGATAATAACGGTTATGAGGGGATTTCAGCCCTAAAATCGTTATCTGGAAGATCGATCGCCATGAACGCTAATTCGATGCCTTCCGCGAACCAGCCTGTCAGTTTCGAGGATCAGATCCTCGAACAGGGAGATCTGATTTCGCAGAAGCTACACCTTTTGAGCGTGCAGCGATTTCCGCCGAACGCCCAGAAGACGCTACGCAGTTTTTCGCTTGCCGAAGTCGCCTCCTATGTCGGCGTCTCCCAAAGCACGCTGAAGAAGTTGCACCTGGAGGGCAAGGGCCCCTCCCCCAGGACGTCTTCCTCCGGCCGCCGTTCCTATAGCGCCGAGCAGATGCTCGAGCTGCGACAGCATCTCGATGCGCATGGGCGTTCGGAAAGCCGCATGTATGTTCCCCATCGCCGGCCGGGCGAAAAGCTGCAGGTCATCGCTGTTGTCAATTTCAAGGGCGGTTCGGGCAAGACGACGACCGCAGCGCACCTTGGCCAATACCTCGCGCTGACCGGCCACCGGGTCCTTGCCGTCGACCTTGACCCGCAGGCCTCGCTGTCGTCCCTGCACGGCTTCCAGCCGGAGTTCGATCAGGCCTCCTCGCTCTACGAGGCCATTCGCTATGACGGCGACAGGAAGCCTCTTTCGGATCTCATTCGCGCCACGAACTTTCCAAGCCTGGACATCGTGCCGGCCAACCTCGATCTGCAGGAATATGAATATGACACGCCGCTGGCAATGGCGGACAAGTCGTCGAACGAGGGCAAGACCTTCTTCACCCGTCTGTCGCGGGCGCTCGCGGACGTCGACGATCGCTATGATGTCGTCGTCATCGATTGCCCACCGCAGCTTGGTTATCTGACGCTGACGGCGCTGACGGCAGCGACAAGCGTCTTGATCACCATCCATCCGCAGATGCTCGACGTCATGTCGATGGGCCAGTTCCTCCTGATGCTGGGCGGCATCCTGAAGCCTATCCGCAACGCCGGCGCAGAGGTCAATCTGTCCTGGTATCGCTACCTGATCACGCGTTATGAACCAGGCGACGTGCCGCAGGCGCAGATGGTCGCCTTCATGCGGACCATGTTTCACGAGTTCATGCTGAAGAACGAGATGCTGAAGTCGACGGCAGTCTCCGATGCGGGCATCACCAAGCAGACGCTTTACGAGGTCGACCGCGCTACGATGAACCGCGCAACCTATGACCGCGCGCTCGACTCGCTCGATGCGGTCAATGGCGAAATCGCCGCTCTGATCCACCAATCATGGGGGCGTTGAAGTTGTCAGCCGACAAAAATCGACTTTTCCATCGGAAATTCAGTTCTCTAACCATCAATTGGAGGCCGTGAGATGGCACGAAAAGGCCTACTGACGGGATTGGCCGACCTTCCGAGCGATCCGGCGACGAGCCCGTCCTATCCGATGCGAGGCGCCGGCAAGTCCATGGTCCGCTCGCTCGACGATCTGGCGCAACAGGCCAACAAGTATCTGGAAGGCCAGGTCATCGTCGAGCTCGATCCTGATCAGGTCGATGCCTCCTTCGTTCAGGACCGTATCCTCGGCGACGAAACGGAATTCGAGGAGCTCAAGGAAGCGATCCGCGCCCGCGGACAGGACAGCCCCATTCTCGTTCGTCCTCACCCGTCTGTCGACGGTCGTTATCAGGTCGTTTTCGGCCATCGGCGTCTCAGAGCTACCCGTGATCTCGGGTTGAAGATCAAGGCGGTCGTCAAGCAGATCGACGACCGCACCCACGTGATCGCGCAGGGACAGGAAAACTCCGCTCGCGCCAATCTCACCTTCATCGAGCGGGCTCTGTTTGCACGGCGCCTGGAAGACCTCGGCTACGACCGCGACGTGATCGCGGCGGCGCTCGCCGCCAACGCGGCTTCGATCTCAAAGATGATGTCGGTGACCGAACGCATTCCGGCAGCGACGATCCGGAAACTTGGTGCAGCACCAGGCGTCGGACGCGAGCGCTGGATCGAGCTGTCGCTGCTCGTCGGCAAAGCGTCGAATGGTGCAAGGGTTTCAGAGGTCGTGAACTCTGCCGGTTTCGAAGAGCTGCCCTCGGATGAGCGATTCTCGCGTCTTTATGGCGCACTCAACAGATCGGCGAGGCCGGTCCGAAAGGTCGAGACGGCAGCCGGAAAGGCGAGCTGGCAACCGCGCGACCGGGCCGTCCAGGCCGAAATCAAGAATAGCGGCAAGGTATTTTCGATGTCGATGAAGGCAAAGAATGCCGGCCGTTTCGGT
Source organism: Sinorhizobium sp. B11 (assembly GCA_039725955.1). Classification (NCBI taxonomy): domain Bacteria; kingdom Pseudomonadati; phylum Pseudomonadota; class Alphaproteobacteria; order Hyphomicrobiales; family Rhizobiaceae; genus Sinorhizobium; species Sinorhizobium sp. B11. The sequence goes on along the minus strand of CP091035.1, from coordinate 134,061 downwards.
GAATTCCTCTCCAGCCGACTGGATGCGCTCTATGAGCAATTCCTGGCCGAGGAAGAGGAAAATAAAGGAGACTGAACCGCAAAAGAAAAAGGCCCCCTAAACGTCGCCGTCGTGGAAGCCTCTCTCGAAGTCTAGCAGCCCGAGAATCGCACTTCCTCGAATCACAGTCAAGACAGTTTGGCACCGTTTTTGGTGGACGGTTTTCTTTTGCCTGACAGAAGGTGAAGGAAAATGCAGACGCACAGGATCACGACGCCTTTCGGGCGGCGGCCGATGACGCTTGCCCTGGTGAAAGGGCAGCTTGAGACGTCCTCGATCAAAGAGGGCAAATCGATAGACAAATGGAAGGTGTTTCGCGACGTCTGCCAGGCGCGTTCGACGATCGGCATTCCCGACCGTGCCCTGACCGTGCTCGATGCATTGTTGACCTTCCTGCCATCTAACGAACTGACGCAAGAGGGCGGGCTCGTGGTTTTTCCCTCCAATCTTCAGCTCAGCGTCAGGGCCCACGGGATCGCCGGCACGACACTCCGCCGTCATCTGGCAGCGCTTGTCGAGGCCGGTCTGATCGTGCGCAAGGACAGTCCGAACGGCAAGCGCTACGCAAGACGCAACCGGACAGGCAAGCTCGAACAGGCCTTTGGTTTCTCATTGGCGCCGCTTCTGTCGCGTGCCGAGGAACTGGCTGAGCTCGCCCAGTCGGTCGCCACCGAGCGGCGGACGTTGCAAATCGCCAGGGAGAACCTGTCGCTTTGCCGGCGTGACATCCGCAAGCTGATCTCAGTGGCGGTCCAGGAGGGGGTTCAGGGGGACTGGGCGCTGATCGAGAGCCGGTTTCGCGCCCTTCTTGACCGCATTCCGCGCACACCGCTCCTTGCCGATCTCGAGCCGTTACTTGAGAACATGGAAATGCTGCGTGAGGAAATCGTCAACCAGCTGGATCTACAAGGAAATTCCGCAAAACCGGATGGCAATGCTGTCCGTTTTGACCGCCACCTACAGAATTCAGATACCGAATCCAGCCATGAATTTGAACCCGACTGCGAGAAGGAGGAGGGGCGAAATCAAAGTTCCAATATCAAGCCATCCGCCAAGCCGATGAAGGTCTTCCCGCTTGAATTGGTGCTGCAGGCCTGCCCGGCCATTTCCGACTACGCTCCAGGAGGTGGGCGAAGCATCGGGAGCTGGCGAGAAATGATGGCGGCCGGCATCATCGTGCGCTCCATGCTGGGGGTCAGCCCGTCGGCCTATCAGCGCGCCTGCGAGATCATGGGGCCGGAAAATGCAGCCGTTGCCATGGCCTGTATCCTGGAGCGGGCAGCCCATATCACTTCGCCCGGCGGTTACCTGCGCGACCTGACCGGAAAGGCGGCGCGCGGTGAGTTCTCGCTCGCTGCGATGCTGATGGCGCTCTATCGTTCGAACGCCGCCGGACGCGACGCCGGCGACAAAAGGGACGGGGGATGCGAGAACCCTTTGGAGTAGACCGATCATACCCTTGCGAGGATTCGGTTCAAACCGGCCTTAAACCGCGCGACAACTGCGGCCTTGAGCTTCGCAATGAGGTTCCCTGCTATGGTTAACGGCCTTTATCGGGCCTCTTGGGCAGGGGTAAGGACTGTCTGGCAATGTAGCAAAGAGAGAACGCGGGGACGGTAAGCGTAATCAGGCAGTTGCGCAGGTGCGTCCTGCCGACGAATCTTGTTGAGTAGCCAAGCTTCAATACTGCGCTGTATCCGAACTGCAACGGGCACGTCTTGGTTAGCCATATCCCCTTGTCCCGTTTGAACGGTCATCTAGTTATGGGCGCTGTGTCTTTCCGCAGCCTTGGTAAGGAAAGCATTAAGTTCTGCCGTTAGAGGTGACCGTGACTGACGCCAATGACACCAATATCACTTCAGACCAGGGTCTCGATTTCGACATGTTCTTCGGTGGCGGTGCTGCAGGCGCCCTGATGAGGCAGATCGACTGGCAACATACGCCGTTTGGCCTGCCCCAGGACTGGCCCCAGAGCCTGAGATCAGCCATCAGCATCTGTCTCGGTACTAATTTTCCGATCGCCATCTATTGGGGCCCAGAGCTTGCACTCCTCTATAACGATGCCTGGAGCGACATTCCGGGCGAGAAACACCCGTGGGCGATGGGACGCCCGGGTCGCGAGGTGTGGCCGGAAATATGGGACGCGATCGGGCCGCTCTTCGAGGCGGTCCAGCGGACAGGCGAGGGCGTGTGGCAGGAAGACCAGCTCCTGCCGATGAACCGTCACGGTTACACCGAGGAATGTTACTTTAACTTTACCTTCAGTCCCATTCGCGGCGAAAACGGGACGGTCGAAGGTATCTTCAATGCCGTTGTCGAAACCACCTACAGGGTTATCGAGGAGCGCCGGGAAAAGACCCTGCGCGAGCTTGCCGAGCGTATTGCGTCGGCTCGTTCCGAAGAAGACGTTATGGCGCTTGCGGCGCAAGTCCTGGGAACACGGCCGGAAGACGTGCCCTTCTGCCTGTTTTACCGGCTGAAGGCAGACGGCTCGCAAGCTGAACTGATTGCAAGGGCCGGCCTGGATGTCGAAGCCTACGCTCCGTCGGTTATTGTCGCCGGCGATAGCGCCGCGCCCTGGTCGATAGACACGCTGGTTGCGAGCGAAGTCCCCGTTATCGTCGAGAACGTCAACGACCTGTTCCGGAAAAAGCCGGCAAGCCGCGCCTGGCCGGAAGCGGTCGAGCGGGCTCTGATGATACCGGTCGGCGTGAATGCCGGCGCCCACGCTCCATTCGGGTTTCTTATCTGCGGCATCAGTCCGAGACGCGAGCTCGATACCGAATATGTCTCATTCCTGGAGCGCGCCGCCGCGCATGTGAGTACCGCCCTTGCCAACGCTCGTGCCTATGAGGAGGAACGGCGCAAAGCCGAGGCTCTTGCTGAGATCGACAGAGCCAAGACGGCCTTCTTTTCGAATGTCAGTCATGAATTCCGCACGCCGCTGACACTCATGCTCGGACCGATCGAGGATGCGCTTGCCGACCGCGACAATCTGATCCCGCGCGAGCGCGAACGGATCGAGGTGATCCACAGGAACGGGCTGCGTCTCCTGAAGCTCGTAAACACCCTCCTGGATTTTTCAAGGATCGAAGCCGGCCGGACCCAGGCAAATCTGGAGCCAACTGATCTGGCCGTTCTGACAAGGGAGCTCGCAAGCAACTTCCGCTCCGCGATCGAGAAGGCTGGTCTGACCTTCAGCGTCGACTGCGCGCCGCTCTCCCGGCCAGCAAGTGTCGATCGCGAGATGTGGGAAAAGATCGTTCTCAATCTCCTTTCAAATGCGTTCAAGTTCACCTTTGCAGGCGAAGTCGCCGTCGAACTTTCCGAAGCCGGTGGCAATGCGATATTGCGCGTGCGCGATACGGGAACCGGAATACCCGAGGAGGAGCTTCCGCGTCTTTTCGAGCGTTTTCACCGGGTTGAGGGAGCTCATGGCCGGTCGATCGAGGGATCGGGGATCGGGCTTGCTCTCGTCCAGGAACTGGCACGATTTCACGGCGGAGACGTTCGAGCCGAGAGCGAACTCGGCAAGGGAACCGAGTTCATCGTGACCATTCCGCTCGGAGATCAACGTCTGACGCCATCCGACGCGCCCAAAGAGCGGCCGATCGCGCCGACTGCGGTGCGTGCCGACTCCTACGTGCAGGAGGCGCTGCGGTGGCTTCCGGAGGAAGAGGGCAACGGCTCTGGGCTCGCCGCCCACGAACCAGAACCGGAACCTGCAACAGCCACCGGAAAATCTTCGATCAGGATCGTTCTGGCCGATGATAACGCAGACATGCGCTCCTATGTGCGCCGCCTGCTATCGGCGCAATATCAGATCGATGCCGTCGAGGACGGACTAGCCGCGCTGGGGGCCATACGCCGGGAGCGTCCGGATCTCGTCCTGACTGACATCATGATGCCACGGCTCGATGGCTTCGGCCTGATCAGGGAGATCAGGAACGACCCCGTGCTTCGTGATCTTCCGGTCATCGCCTTCTCCGCAAGGGCAGGTGAGGAAGCCCGTGTGGAGGGCCTCGATGCGGGGGCCGACGACTATCTCGTCAAACCGTTTTCGGCCAGAGAACTTGTCGCAACCGTCCAGTCGAACCTCGAACTTTCCAGACTGCGTCGGGAGACCACTGCAGCCCTTCGCGAAAGCGAGGCGCGCTTCCGAAACATGGCCGATCATGCGCCCGTCATGATGTGGGTGACCGACGAGGAGGCGGCATGTACTTACTTGAACCGCATATGGTACGAATTCACCGGTCAAACGGAGGCAGATGGGCTTGGGTTCGGCTGGCTACGAGCGACCCATCCCGATGACGTGGCGCAAGCCGAGCGGATTTTCCTGGAGGCGAACCGGCGTCGCGAGCCCTTCCGGTTCGAATACAGGTTGCGGCGCGGCGATGGCGAATATCGCTGGGCGCTTGACGCCGGCGCCCCCCGCTTTGGCGAGGACGGATCTTTCCTAGGGTTCGTCGGATCCGTCATCGACATTACCGAGCGGAAACGGACGGAGGGATTGCAGGCAGCGCAGGCACGGCTGCTGGAAGCGGCAATGCAGGACGTCCCGTTACAGGGGTTGCTGGAAAGCCTTGTCACCATGGTGGAAGGGCTTTCTTCCCATGGTGTCATCGCCTCAATCCTGCTTACGGATCCTGATCGACGCCGGCTTTGCCACTGCGCGGCGCCACATCTACCGGCAGATTTCAACGAGGCTGTCGATGGCATCGAGATCGGCCCGAATGTCGGTTCATGCGGCGCCGCGGCGTATCGGAAAGAGGCCGTTTACGTCAACGATATCGCCAACGATCCTTTATGGGCCGACTATCGCGATCTCGCCTTGTCGCATGGTCTGCGCGCATGCTGGTCGGCGCCGATCCTGTCGACCGATGGAGACGTCCTCGGCACCTTCGCGCTCTACTACCCCCATGCGCTGGAAGCCCCGTCATCGGACCGCGATCTGCTTGATCTCGTCGCGGGATCGGCTGCGCTCATCATCGAGCGGCGCAACGCCCAGGAGGCGCTCAGACAGCAGACGAGGCGGCTCGAGGCCCTCAACCGAACCGGTGAAGCCCTTGCCGGCGAGCTGGATCTCGAGCGCCTCGTGCAGACGGTCACGGATGCTGGTGTCGAGCTGACAGGCGCCCAGTTCGGTGCCTTCTTCTATAACGTCGTAGATAATACCGGCGAGAGCTACATGCTCTATACGCTGTCCGGCGTGCCCCGCGAGGCGTTCTCCAAGTTCCCGATGCCGCGCAACACGAAGGTCTTTGCGCCGACCTTCATGGGTCAGGGCATCGTGCGATCGGACGACATCACGGCCGATCCCCGGTACGGGCAAAGCGCGCCCTACCATGGCATGCCGAAGGGACACTTGCCGGTCAGGAGCTATCTTGCCGTGCCAATTACCCTTGGCAGCGGCGAGGTGATTGGAGGACTGTTCTTCGGCCATCCGGATACGGGCAAGTTCACCGCACATCATGAAACATTGATGGGCGGCATCGCTGGCCAGGCTGCGATTGCCTTTGACAATGCCAGGCTGTTCCGCACAGCCCAGACGGAGATTGATCAGCGACGGGCGGCAGAAGAAAAGCTCAGTCTCCTCAATGCGCATCTTGAGGAACAGGTGGCTGAGGAGATTGCGCGGCGCGCCGAAACCGAGCAGGCTCTTCGCCAGGCTCAGAAGATGGAGGCGATCGGTCAGCTCACAGGCGGCGTTGCCCATGATTTCAACAACCTCCTGCAGGTGATCGCGGGCAATCTCCAGCTCTTGTCAAAGGACCTGGCCGGTCACGAGCACGCAAGGCGGCGGATTGCAAACGCTCTGGCAGGCGTCGAGCGGGGCGCAAAGCTCGCCAGCCAGCTCCTGGCCTTCGGCCGAAAACAGGCGCTCGAGCCTAGGGTTGTCAATATTGGTCATTTTGTCTCAGGCATCGAAGACATGTTGAGGCGCACGCTGGGCGAGGGGATCGAAATCGAGACCATTCGTGGCGGTGGGCTTTGGAATGTTTCGGTCGATCCGACCCAGGTCGAAAACGCCATCCTCAATCTTGCGATCAATGCCCGCGATGCCATGGAAGGGCAGGGGAAGTTAACCATCGAGGTCGGCAATGCGTTCCTGGACGACAACTACGCACGTCTCCAGAGCGACGTTAAGGCTGGCCAGTACGTGATGCTTGCCGTTACCGATACCGGCTCCGGCATGCCGGCAGAAATTATCGACCAGGTATTCGAGCCGTTCTTTTCCACAAAGCCGGTTGGAAGGGGAACCGGTCTCGGACTGTCCATGGTCTACGGGTTCGTCAAGCAGTCCGCAGGCCACATCAAGATCTATAGCGAAGTCGGACATGGAACGACGATCAAGCTCTATTTCCCGCGGGTCCATCAGCAGGAGGATCAACTCGCAGGGTCTGACACCGGGCCGGTGACCGGCGGATCGGAGACCATCCTCGTCGCCGAAGACGACGAACAGGTTCGCGATACCGTCGTCGAGATGTTGGTCGATCTCGGTTACCGCGTCCTGAAGGCTAAAGACGCCGCTGCAGCGCTGACGATCATCGAAAGCGGCATCCACATCGATCTTCTCTTTACCGACGTGGTGATGCCTGGCGCGCTAAAGAGCGCGGATGTGGCAAGACAGGCGAAGGTGCGCCAGCCGCACCTCGCCGTACTCTTTACCAGCGGATACACCGAGAACTCGATCGTCCACGGTGGAAAGCTCGACGCCGGCGTGGAACTGCTGTCCAAGCCTTACACGCGCGATGCGCTCGCCAGAAAGCTGCGTCACGTACTGAATAACAAAATGCAGCGTTCAACTGCGAGCGTGAATCCCGCTCCGGTCCAACTTGTGTCCGCGTCGCCCGAAGCGGCGTCGCGTCTGCGGGTCCTCGCTGTTGAGGACGATCCTCTGATACGCATGAACACCGTCGATATGCTGGAGGAACTGCAGTTTGAGGTTCTGGAAGCGGGCTCCGGCGCGGAGGCTCTGGCGGTCCTGGAGAAGGAGAACGTGGACATCCTGCTGACGGATCTCGGCCTTCCGGGCATGTCGGGCGAAGAGCTGGGTGCTGGGGTGCGCGAGCGATGGCCGCAGGTCGCGATCGTCTTTGCCACAGGACGGGATAAGGCGCCTGATCTTCCGGGCCAGTCGACGGTGACCTTGCTCAGGAAACCGTTCCGCGTCGAGGATCTGCGGGAGGCACTCGCACGCGTTTCCAGGCCGTCTCGTCAAGCCTGAGGGAAGTTGGCTCTTGAGTGAGCGGTCAGAGTCACGAAGTCGTTCCGAACAGGTCACAAGAGGCGCTTGCTCTTGCCTGTTGGACTTCCACTTCAAGTCCAAGCATCCACCAAGGGAAAGAAATTGAAACGAGCGATATGAATGCGGCGGTTGCCGAAGTCTCGAGGAGTACGACATCGCCTTCGCGATCCCGAGGTCAGCAGTAGTGTCAGCATGATCACAGGAAGACGAATTGGGCCGCTGGTCTTCGTCACTTACCGTACAAAGACTTGGGCTGACGGAAGCGAACCCTAATATCTCGATCGTCTCGGTGGCCTGGGCTATCGGGACTGTGCCAGGACCCGGAAGGAAAATCATGCCCGCTGATCTAGGAGCGCTTCAATCCAGCATGCTGGAGGGGCGTTACAGGTTGCTCGTCGATGCCATCACCGACTACGCGATTTACATGCTCGATACCGGGGGACATGTCAGCAGTTGGAACGCAGGCGCCTATCGCTTCAAAGGCTATAGCGAGCAGGAAATTTTAGGAGAGCATTTCTCCCGTTTCTACACGCCGGAAGACCGTGAAGCCGGCAAGCCGCAGAAGGCACTCGATACCGCTGCCCGGGAAGGCCGGTTCGAGGCCGAGGGCTGGCGAGTGCGAAAGGATGGCGAACGGTTCTGGGCTCATGTGATCATCGACGCGATCCGTGACCCGGCAGGGCCACTCCTCGGCTTTGCCAAGATCACCCGCGACCTGTCGGAGCGCAAGCTCGCCGAAGAAGTTCTCAGGCACAGCCAGGAGCAGTTCCGGCTTCTCGTCCAGGGTGTCACCGACTACGCCATCTATATGCTCGACCCGCAAGGCAAGGTATCGAGCTGGAACGTCGGGGCGCAACGCATCAAAGGCTATGATCCCGATGAAATCATCGGTCAGCATTTTTCGAAATTCTACACCGACGAAGACAAGGCGGCGGACCTGCCTCGAACGGCTCTGGAAACTGCGGTCCGCGAAGGCCGTTTCGAGCGCGAGGGCTGGCGGCTTCGCAAGGACGGCAGCCGGTTCTGGGCCAACGTGATCATCGACGCAATCCGCGGGGACGACGGCAGGCTGATCGGTTTTGCGAAAGTGACCCGCGACATCACCGAGAAGCGACAGGCGCAGGAGGCGCTTGAGCGGGCGCAGCAAGAACTTTTCCAGGCACAAAAGATGGAGGCAGTCGGCCAATTGACGGGCGGCATCGCCCATGACTTCAACAACCTGCTCATGGCGATCCTCGGAAGCCTTGAGATTGCACGCCGCCGCGCGCTGGACGGCAAGGATGTCGTTCAGCTGATCGACAACGCGATATTGGGAGCCAAGCGCGGCGCCTCCCTGACACAGCGGCTTCTCGCCTTCTCGCGCAAGCAGGAGCTCAAGCTGGAGCCGGTCGACGTCCAGGACCTGGTCAAGGGCATGGCCGATCTGCTTCAGAGGACGATCGGCGGCTCGATCGAGGTTGCTACAACCTTTCCGCTGAGCCTGCCACTCGTGACGTCGGATCCCAACCATCTGGCGACGGCGCTGCTCAACCTCGTCGTCAATGCTCGCGATGCCATGCCGCAGGGCGGTACCATCACGATCAAGGCTCGCCGCCGCGCCGTCAAGGAAGGAGAGATCCGTGGCTTGCCCGCCGGCGAATACGTCTGTCTCACGGTGGCGGACGAAGGCGAGGGGATGGACGCCAGGACACTCGATCAGGCAATGACCCCGTTCTTCACGACGAAGGGCATCGGCAAGGGTACAGGTCTGGGGCTGCCGATGGTTCACGGGTTTCTGGCGCAATCGGGTGGGGCCTTCATCCTGAAGTCACGCAAGGGCGAGGGCACCACCGCCGAACTGTGGATGCCTGTTTCCTCGAAAGCTGCCGTAGAGGAGATAAAAAAGCCGGCTCCAGGCGTGGACGCTTCTCAGGCCGTCGAGCCACTCACGGTCATGGTCGTGGACGATGATGCACTGGTGTTGGTAAACACAGTGCTGATGCTCGAGGATATCGGTCATTTCGCACTCCAGGCGCAGTCGGCCGAAGAGGCCCTGAAGCTGCTCGAAAATGGTCAGCTTCCAGATATCCTGATCACGGATCATGCAATGCCGCATATGACGGGGGCGGAACTGGTGGAGACAGTTTCGCAGAAGTATCCCGACATCGCGCTCCTTCTGGCCACTGGTTATGCCGAACTACCCGAAGGGCTCTGCCCAGCCGTCGAGCGCCTTGCAAAGCCGTTTTCACAAGAGCAATTGCAGGAGAAGATTGCAAAGGCTCGGGGTCATTGCCGGGTCGATTAGCTGGTCAAGCCGGACGCAGGTTCAGTTTTAGATCAATCGCCAAAGACGTGGTCTTTGACTTTAAAAAACCGCTGGCGACTGCAGCAAGCGCGTAGGAAAAGCAGGCTTATGGTCAAGCCCGCTGCGGGGCCCTCGGCCAGCTATCCAGGGTCCCTTCGCCTGCACCGGATGGACAATCGCTGGCTGCGACCGCGGAAGCCTGACGAGCTCAGGGAGGGCCAATATCAGGAGCGGTTCTTACCGCCCGCAAACCCTACAACTATTGGATCAGGCGAGAGACCGTCTCAATCAGCTTTTTTTCGTTGTACGGTTTGTCCAGTACGGCGTCGAAGACATCGGGATGAGCTCGACCTATGCTACCCTGAGCCCCGCTCACAAGGACGATAGGAATACGTGCGAGATCTTTGTCCGATCTCATCGTCTGCGCCAGTTCGAGCCCCGTCATCAGTGGCATCATGAAGTCCGTCACAACAAGGGAAGGGCTCCTTTCCCGCACAAGCGCCAGCGCGGCCTTGCCGTGCGGAGCCGACGCGACCTCATACCCGGCGTCTTCCAGCATCATGACCAGAACTTCGGCGATGAGGTATTCGTCCTCTGCGATCACGATGAGTGGCATGCCGTCTATGCTTCCCTTCTAATGCTCTCGTTCGACCGGGGCTGCCACTCCCGTCGCCGCGCCGGAAACTGGCTCCAGCGGCCGCTGGATGAGCATCCCGTTCGAGCCGAACCCCACCTCATGGATGGCCGGCTCGTAGGCTCTGTCCCTTACCTTGAGCACCGAAATGGTGCGCTTGAAGCGCGAACTGATCTCTACATGGCGCAGCATCACGAGATTATCCAGTAGGCTGGAGATTTCGGACCCTGGAGCCGTCACCGTCGGCCCGAAAAGGTCACGCAGTTCCCATGTCGCAATTGTCGTAACGCCCTGCGCACGCAGTTCGTTTGTAAGCGCGGCAAAAAATTCGACGAGCCGGGGCGGGTGAACGGCAGCTCGCTCGAAGCCACCCAATCCATCGATGAGCAGGCGCTTTGTACCTTGCACACGCACCTCGTCGAGGAGCCGATGGCCGAGTTTGTCGAGCAGGTTTTCTGTCATCGGGCTCCAGATGATTTTGAGCGCTCCCGAGCTTGCGGGACCGTCGAGATCGACGCCGAGCGCGCGAGCCTTGCTCATCAACCTCGCAGGCGTTTCATAGAACCCGAAATGCAGGGCCGGCTCGCTTTGGCTGGCCCGTGCCAGAAAATTGACGCCCAGCGAAGTCTTGCCGCAGCCGGAGGGGCCAAAGACAAGGGTCACCGAACTATCCTGTAGTCCCCCGCCCATCACAGCGTCCAACCCTTCCGTTCCCGATGCGATGAGATCGGAAGAGCCTTCATCGACGACACTGCTCGTTGCCAGAACCGCTTCGATCCGCGGATAGACGACGATGCCCGCCGACGTGATTTCGAATTGGTGGTGACCACCAAGCGCAGCAGTGCCTCTCGACTTGCGGATTTGCAGGCGTCGTACCGAACGGACCCCGACCAGCTCGTTATGCAGGTCGATGACGCCGTCGACCATCGTATGCTCTGGACTGTCTTCGGCGACCCTGGTGCTTGTCAAAAACAAGACGGAACAGCCGACAAAGGCCGCCTGGCTTTGCACCTCTGCAATGAATGTCTTGACGTCAATGTCGGTCTCGGCTCGGTCTCGTGCGTTCAGGAGCCCGTCGAAAACAAGAAGGGTCGCGCCCTGGCGGTTGATCTCCTGCCTGATGAGCTTGACGACAGCCGGCAAGCCCTCTTCGCGCAAGGTCTGGAAGACACTGACATAGGAAATACTCGACCCGAGGCACGCGCGATCGAAAAAATCGAGCGTGCCGAGCGCCTGGAAAAGGCGATCGTGGGTCTCGGCCAGAAGGGTGACGTAAAGGACTTTACGGCCGTTGGTGACGCTGGCGAAGGCCATCTGGTTGGCAAAGATCGTCTTGCCGGCGCCCGGATGGCCTTGAACGATGTAAGAAGCACCTTCCACCAGTCCTCCTCCGAGGATGGTGTCCAGGCCCGTAATTCCGGTCGTTAGTCGTGGAAGCGTATGTGTCAAAGCGACTGCCCTGTCTTGGTGGAAGGCGCACCGTAGGATCGTCACGTAATTTTGCAACTGGTTATCGCCTCAGGGCTACCATCATTGTTATAAGACGCTAAAGTTTCTCTGTTTCGTAACTCGAAACCATGGCTATGAGGCAATGACTGGATGCCAGCTCTCGACGACCAATCCCATCATCCAGACTTTGAAGGACGCTTCCTGGAGCTTGAGGAAAGCGTAAGGAATGCGCGCCCCGGTCATGATGCGGCAGCTTTCCTGGCCGCCATCGTCGAATCTTCCGAGGATGCGATTATCAGCAAGAGCCTGACAGGCATTATCACGACATGGAACAAGGCTGCCGAAAGACTGTTCGGCTACCCTGCGTCCGAGGCGGTTGGACAACCCGTGACGATGCTGATCCCGGATGACCGGCTTGATGAGGAACCAGGGATCCTCCAACGCATCCGCGCCGGCGAGCGGATTGAGCATTTCGAGACCGTTCGGCGTCATAAGGACGGTTCAATGATCGACATCTCGCTGACGATCTCACCGATCAGGAACCGTGAGGGCAAGATCATTGGCGCCTCGAAGATCGCCCGGGACATTTCCGAACGGCGACGGGCGGCGCAGCACCAGGATCTGCTGCTTCGCGAGATGCATCACAGGGTCAAGAACCTGTTTGCGATCACGAGCAGCATCATTACGGTCGCGGCTCGCAACGCCACGTCTGCGGCGGCGCTCGCCGCCGACATGCGGAACAGGCTGGTATCGCTTTCTCGTGCTCACGAGATGACGCTTCCAAGCTTTACGGGAAATAATGCCTTCCAAGAGCGGGCAATGACGCTTTTCCAGTTGCTGTCCACTATCCTCGAGCCGTTTTCCGAGGTGGGGGAGGGGCATTGGGCGCTGAAAGGCAGCGACTTCGAGATTGCCGCTAAGGACGTCACCAACTTCGCCCTTCTTTTCCACGAGCTTGCCTCCAATGCAGCAAAATACGGGGCTCTGTCGGTCCCTGACGGCCGGCTGGAGATTGAAGTCGAAGTCACTGGCGAAACATTAAAGCTTCGTTGGCTGGAAAAGAATGGGCCGGGTCAGTCGCCGGCTTCCAGCCACGTCGGCTTCGGCACCCGGCTGGAGCAAACAGTGGCACGCAGCCTGGCAGCGGAGATCGAGCGCGAGTGGTTGCCGGACGGGCTATGCGTGACCCTGACTGTCAGGTTTGAGCAGCAGCCGTAGCAGCCGCTTGTTTTTGATCCAGCTTTTCTAGCAAGGACAGTAAAAGATCATTCCCTTCGCGAGGGACGGCGAACGCCGGCAACCTGCGTACTTGTCGTGAGGCCATCGCGTCCGTGGCGTAATGGGCTATCAACTTGGCGAGCGCTTCAGCGGGTTCGGTCATGCCACTATAACTTGATCGAGGGATGCTGGTTCCAAATGTCGGGCGCGCACGAACCGGTCATGACAATCTTAATGACGTCCGCATCGCCTCTGACGGCGCATTCGCCTATCGGTTCGAAAAAGAGGTGGTCATCCAGACCGACGGCAAGCCGCTGCGCCGACCGGATGGACGCCAGCCACAGTTCAACGCCGATGGGATTGCCCTTTCGAGGAACGAAAGGACGCTCTATTTCTAGGCGCTGACGGGCAAGACAATGTACAAGGTTCCGACGGACGCACTTCAGAAGGCAGCAACCGATCCTGCCGCAGTCAAAGCGGAGAAATTCGCGGATACCGAGCCGACTGACGGTCTTTGGATCGACGATCAGAATCGCATCTATCTCAGTACGATGCAGAATAATGGCGCGAAGCTTCTCGGTCCGGACGGCAAGGTCGCGCCCTTCCTGGAAGACAGCCGGCTGCGTTGGCCAGATACGTTCGCGCAGGGCCCGGATGGTGCGATCTACATCACGGCCCCTCACATCCAGGCTTCGCCCTGGTTCAACGAGGGCTGGACCGACACGTCGTTCACGCTGTTCAAGTTCGCCCCTCCGGAGTGAGGCTGGTTGGTCCGGAAGGAGGGGTTGGCGGCCAGGAGCAGGACATGTTGCAGCCTGTTAACTGCCTGCGTCGCCCGCATCATTCTTCTGTCGTTGGACAAAAGCCTGACGTAAGCCAGCGGGATCAAGCGAACGTTACGGCCAAGCCTCGCCTTTCGTCCATCCGGCTATTGAATGCTCTCGGCATATAGCCGTTAGCGACGCTGTCCCTGAACATGCTGCTTTGCGACAGCGATCGCGATCTCCAGCATTTCCTTTATGCTTTGCGCTTTCGCTAAAATGTCTTCGACATCTTTCGCATTCAGGGGCAGGCAAGCAGGTCGATTATCATTGGCAGCCATTTCGGCATCCCGAGATCGAAGAAGCTCGGAAGGCTAGGTCATCCCGATTAACGAACTGTTACGATGCGATGGGAACGCGCGCACACGTGAACGTTAACGGACGCTCTCGACTATGGACGGCACAGGGCGGACGTCGACGAGGTTCCTGCCGAACGGATTGATGGCAACCAATACGGCCAAGATCGCCAAAGCGGACGCGGCAAACAGTTTTCGATGAATGCTCATGCTGTCCTACCCTGAGGTAAACGATTGTGCGCTATATCAAAGAAAATTTGACAGATCGTTTAGGTGGCAACGCAATCACGACGGGGTGACGGACTTTCCGAAATCGTTCTGTCCGCCAATCAATTTCCTTCGCGCCAAATTGTTCCGGGCTTGGATGTCGAACGAGGGAAAGATCAGAGCGATAGCCTTGCGCGGGAATGTGAGGAGCAACTACGACGATTCAGACAGTCGAAGTGATATCCATCAATTGGGCTCTTGTTGCCGCCGCCAACACCCGATTGAATCAATCGACAAGTCTTCTGGCTTCTCACAGGTTCGGCACTGCCTTGAGAGACACCTATTTCGGCGCAACAACAAACGAGAAGCGTTCGAGCGAACATCAGGTCGCGCTGGCGAGCGTGACAGGTCCGTCCCGGTCTTAAGGCGTCGGGGAGAACCTCAGCCGGATCCGCCCACTTCAGTCGTTGCAATCGGTCTATCGCTGTCGACGCCGCGGCGCCGGTCGATCCAATTCATGACCGGTGTGACGGCAATGCCGTGCGCCACAATGGAGATCAAGATGATGACGAACACCGTCGTCCAGACCACCTCAGCTTTGTCGAAGGACGCATGCCCGGTCGCGTAGGCGACATAATAGATGGACCCGATGCCGCGAATGCCGAACACTGACACGACAAGCTTTTCGGCCTGAGGGCGTTCACAGCCGATAAGGCTCGTCCAGGCTGCCAAGGGCCTGACGATGGCAAGCGCGACGACGGCAACGGTGAGGATGCGCCAGTCGACATGGGCAAGGAGCGTGCCCTCTGCGAGAACGGAGCCGAAGCACACCAGGAGGACCATGGTCAGCATCCGCTCGATTTGCTCACCGAAGTCGTGGAGTTCGCCGTGAAAGTCGCTATTGCGCTCGACGTTGCGCAGGGTCAACGCTGCCACGAAGACGGCCACAAAGCCGTAGCCGTGCACGATCTCGGTTGCGCCATAGGCAATGCAGGTAAATCCAAGTGCGGCCAGGCCGTCGCCTGTCCTGGCGATACGGCCCGCCTTTGGCAATTTGAAGGTGAAGTACCCGAGGACCCTGCCGACAATCCAGCCCATGGCGATGCCCGATCCAAGCTTCCATAAGACGTCGAACAAAAGCCAGTGGGCGGTCCACCCGAATGGGCTGTCGCCGGCCGAGACAAGTGCGACCGCCGCCAGCACGAAGGGAAAACTGAGGCCATCGTTGAGGCCGGCTTCCGATGTCAAAGCAAAGCGAATGTCGTCCTCCTCGCCGGTCTTGGGAGGCCCGACCTGGATATCGGCAGCGAGCACGGGATCGGTCGGCGCGACAGCGGCACCCAGAAGCAGCGCCGACGCCGCGTTCAGGCCGAGGAACTGCCAACCAAGAAACGAGATCGCAGCGATGGAGATCGGCATGGCTACTCCAAGCAGCCGCCAGGTTGTTGCCCAGCGACGGAGGCCGATCGGTCGATCAATCTTCAGGCCCGCGCCCATCAAGGCCACGATGACGACGACCTCCGTCAGATGCTCGGTGATTGCGCCATTATCGAGCGGGTTCATTCTCGGAAGGGGCGTGAGAGGCGACCATGCCAACAGGGCGCCGATCGCTACACAGCAGATCGGCAGCGACAGTGGCAGACGCCGCAACGCCATCGGCAGCCATGCGGTCAGGAGGATGACGGCGCCGAGAATGAAGAGCGTGACGACATAGGTGTTCAAATCCTACTTCTCTCTCGCCTGCTTCAGGCGCGATCCGGCTGCAATCTGCCTGCCGTGCTGCTTCGCAAGAACGGCCTCTTGCAACGTCCGGGCGGCATTGCGGACTTCCTCCTGCATCGCCTGATCCTTATCGAAGGCCGGATGGCTGGTCGCGTAGGGTTCCCAATAGCCGATATAGCGATCGACTTCCGCCAGTGTCCCGGCCGGCTCCAGTTCCATCGACTTCAGCCAGTCCGAGACGCTGCGTCGGACATTTTCGACGCCTTCGGTGTCGCCATGGACAATCACAGAAAAGAGGCGCCCTTCGAGATGCCTGGGATAGTCCCACCCCTTCATCTCGATCTCCTTGGCTTCTTTCGCGTGCTTCCCATGCGTCGTGGTCGGATCCGGGTTTCCCCCGTCCGCACACACCAGCCGGTCGATCATCAGCTTCAGAGGCGAGGAGGTCTGGTACCAGTTCACCGGTGTGACGATCATGATGCCATGGGCTTCGACCCACATCGGATAGATGTCGTTCATCCAGTCGTGGATCTGTCCGAGCGAGTAATTGGGATAACAGGAACACGGCCAGTGACAGAGTGCGGCCGATGTCGAGAAGCAGGCCTTGCAGGGATGGATCTGGCGACCGTATTCCGATGCGATCCGGCTCAGATCGAGCACCTCGACACTGCTTTGCGGATTTTGCTCCAAGACCTTCTTGGCGATCTCGACCATGCGGAAGCTTTTCGATATCTCGCCAGGACACGTATGTTCGCTGCGCGACGACCCGTTTATCAGCAGGAAACGGCGGGGGCCATTCGCATCGTCATGGCGGTGCTGCGCTTTCCGAATAGCGTCGCGGGCCGCCAGCCAGTCTGTCGCAAGCTCGTAGGAAGGATCTGCAAATTCCGGCCCGGCCTTTTGCGTGCGAGGGCTCTTGCGCGAGTGCTCGTATGCGTCCCAGGCTGCCTCCGTGACCTTCTCGAGTTCCGCCTTCAGAGGCTCGAAGGCAGGATCTTGAAACTGGTTGCGAAAGCGCCGCTTGAACTCGTCCTCATCCATGCGCGGGCTCGGGCTTCCTTTGCGGGGTTCGAGATCGGCTGGCGTTTGTTGCATCGGGCAACCTCCGGTATCGCAGGTATCGGGCCGCCTGGACATCCAGGGGGCTTCAGCTAAAGCTCTCGGAACCGACGAAGTTCCGGACCGGCTGCCCTCAGGCTGCGAGAAACACTGCAAGATCTCGCGCCACTGCCTCCGGATCCTCCCGCTGAGGGAAATGGCCGACATTTTGCAGCAGGATCCGTTCGAACGCTCCTGTGAACTTCTCGTGCACGGTCTCAGACGTCGACAGCGGAGTGACGCCGTCCTCAGTCCCATGAATGAAAATGGCTGGAAGCGACAGTGATTTCGTCGCCTTTACCTTTTCCTCGAGCCATAGGCTGCGCGCATCAGGCTCTGCCTCCTCCCAGCGGACACGATAACTGTGCAGCGTGACGTCGAGCCAGTCCGGGTTTTCGAAGGATTTCGCCACACGATCGAACGTCGCGTCGTCGAACCATCCGTCCGGCCCCCAGTTCTGCCACTGCAGACGGGCGTATCCCTTCCGATCATTGTCGATGGCCGCAGCACCGCGCTTGGTCGCCATGAACCATTGGTACCAATAAAGCTGAGCTTGGCTGAACGCTGGCGTCCGCAGTCCGCCCATGCGCGGCGTGGACGAAAGCAGGGCGATGCGATCGACCCTATCTTGCCACCCGATCGCCAGGCATTCGGCAATATGCGATCCCCAGTCATGGCCGACGACCGCGAATTTTTCGATGCCAAGTCCATCCACCAAGGCGATCGCATCCATGGCGAGGATCCCACCATTCGCCGTTCTCGGCACTTTTTCGGTGCGAAACGTTGTCGGCCCAAAGCCGCGCAGATACGGGATGACAAAACGAAGATGGCGGTCCTTCAGGAGATCCACGACCGCTTCCCAGGTCGTTGCGTCATCAGGCCAGCCGTGAAGCAGAAGTACCGGTTTTCCGTACCGAGCGCCCGTCTCATTAAACGTTATGCGCAGGTCGTCTGTGTCGAGGTGGGGCATCGGGATCTCCTTTACTCGGCCAACACGATCAGCACCGGTTGGTTCCTTCAAATGCTCGTTCCTTGGAACATTGGCGCTGAACCGAAGTTCAGCAAGACAGATCGACCGGAGACGATGATGACAATCCGACTTCTCCGACCGTCACGACACGGGACGAATGCAACGATTATCGTCTCGCCCGATCAACGCGTCTTTCTGTCCAAGGATCTCACATGACCACGAAGATTAGACGCCGCTCGGTGCTCGCAGCCGCCTCAGCGGCTTTGGCGTCATCCGTCTTTCCAGCATTCGCCCAATCAAACGCCAATCGATCAAAGGAGCCAGTTATGTTGCAGGATCCGACGTTCAAGTATGCGAAGCCTCCGTTCGAAAAACAGAAGCAGCCGTTTCCGGGCCTGGCGGGCAAGATGAACCCGAAGCCCGACCATGGCGAAACCGCCTACAGGGGCTCGGGTCGTCTGGCCGGTCGCAAGGCCCTGATCACAGGCGGCGATTCAGGAATGGGCCGGGCGGCCGCGATCGCTTACGCCCGCGAGGGCGCCGATGTTGCGATCAATTACCTTCCCGACGAAGAACCCGATGCGAAAGAGGTCATCGCCCTGATCGAGAAGGAAGGACGCAAGGCCGTTGCACTGCCCGGCGATCTTCGTGAGGAGGCATTCTGTACGAAGCTTGTCGAAGATGCTGCGGCCGCGCTCGGCGGCCTCGACGTCCTCGTCAGCAATGCGGGACGACAGCAACAGGCCGGCGCGCTCTCCGACATAACGAGCGAAGCGTTCGATGCGACCATGAAGACCAACGTCTACGCCATGTTCTGGCTGACGAAGGCCGCGCTCAAGCATCTCAAGCCGGGATCGAACATCATCATCACGACGTCTGAGCAGGCCTATGATCCATCCGAGGATCTGGT
The DNA here is from genome assembly GCA_039725955.1 of Sinorhizobium sp. B11. Classification (NCBI taxonomy): domain Bacteria; kingdom Pseudomonadati; phylum Pseudomonadota; class Alphaproteobacteria; order Hyphomicrobiales; family Rhizobiaceae; genus Sinorhizobium; species Sinorhizobium sp. B11. The sequence goes on along the minus strand of CP091035.1, from coordinate 115,164 downwards.
CGACTACGCGATGACCAAGGCTGCCGGCATGAGCTTCACCAAGTCGATGGCAAAGCAGCTCGGCCCCAAGGGCATCCGCGTCAACGGCGTGGCGCCGGGGCCGATCTGGACGCCGCTGCAGGTTGCTGGCGGGGCGACAATGGAGAAGCTGGAACAGTTCGGCGGCAAGACGCCGATGGGCCGTCCGGGACAGCCGGCCGAACTGGCGTCGATCTATGTGCAGTTGGCAGATCCGTCGGCATCCTATGCGACGGGACAAGTCTACGGCTCGGCCGGCGGAAGTGGCCAGCCCTGACAGGCGCGGGACAAGAGATATTACTCCTAGAAGAGGATAACATGACATGAAAGCTTTGACCTGGCACGGCAAGCACGACATTCGCTGCGAAAGCGTTCCCGATCCGGTCATCGAGGATGGCCGCGACGCAATTATCAAGGTGACCGCCTGCGCGATCTGCGGATCGGATCTGCATCTCTACAACGGGGTGATGCCCGACATGCATAGCGGCGACGTCATGGGTCACGAGACCATGGGCGAGGTGGTCGAGGTCGGCAAGGACAATAGCAAGCTGAAGGTGGGTGACCGCGTCGTCGTGCCCTTCACCATTTCCTGCGGCGAATGCTTCTTTTGCAAGCGCGGCTTCTTTTCCGGCTGCGAGCGGTCCAACCCGAACCCGGAGAAAGTCACCAAGATGTGGGGCAACTCGCCGGCCGGCCTGTTCGGCTATACCCATCTGCTTGGCGGGTTCAGCGGCGGGCAGGCTGAATACCTGCGGGTGCCTTATGCCGATGTCGGCCCGATCAAGGTGCCGGACGGCCTGACCGACGAGCAAGTGCTGTTCCTGTCGGATATTTTTCCAACCGGCTATATGGCGGCCGATTTCTGCGACATTCAGCCGGGTGATACGATCGCGATCTGGGGTTGCGGGCCGGTGGGCCAGATGGCAATCAAGTCCGCGTTCATCCTCGGAGCCGAGCGTGTCATTGCAATCGACAGCGTGCCGGAGCGGCTGGCGCTTGCCCAAAAGTCCGGCGCCATGACGCTCGATTATCTCGAGGAAGATATCTATGACCGCATCATGGAGCTGACACGCGGTCGCGGCGCCGATGCCTGTATCGATGCGGTTGGCACCGAGTCCGATCCCTCCGCAAGCTGGGATGCCCGACTGGACCGGATCAAGGTGGCAACCTTCATGGGCACCGATCGGCCCCATGTGCTGCGCCAGGCGATCCATTGCTGCCGCAACTTCGGCACGGTATCGATCGTCGGTGTTTATGGCGGGTTCCTCGACAAGATCCCGATGGGATCGGCAATCAACCGCGGCCTGACCTTCAAAATGGCCCAGACCCCTGTCCAGCGCTACTTGCCGCTCCTGATGGAGCGGGTCCAGAAGGGCGAGATCGATCCATCCTTCATCATAACGCATACGGGTGGTCTGGAAGATGGGCCGGAACTCTACAAGACTTTCCTCGAGAAGAAGGATGGCTGCGTGAAAGTCGTTCTCAAGCCTTAAGGGGGAAAACAAACATGGCGACCGGACAATCGACGCAAAGTTAGATCAGTCCAATGGGTTCCCACTGGACTGACCTGAACGAGGATATCTCGTTTAGCGGCTTATTGCAGGTACGGGGCGATGAACTTAACGTCGCTCAACTGAGTTCGCAGGCCTTACTGCCATGGGTTTATGATCACCAAGCCGACGCCCCCGAAGTCGGCAACGTTGCGAGTTGCCAGCGCGGCGCCGCGGGAAATCGTGATGGACGCAATCTGCGCATCGAATTGACTGATCGGGCGACCTGCCTTGCGTCGTTCCGGTTTAATTGTACCGTAGACGTCGGCTTCCCGAGCGAACGGCAGCACACGACCGGCGAGATCTTGGGTAAAGATCGGCAGGATTGCCGACTCAAGTTCTCGTCGGCGACGACCGTCTGGGAGCAAGCGTAGCCCATATAGGATCTCCGCTTCGGTAACGGCCGTCGTGAAAATGGCAGTGGGAGACTGATCCGCGAGCCAGTCGACAACTGCGGGCTGCGGAACCGGCAACAGCAGTTCAGATATAATGTTGGTGTCGAGGACAATCATGAAGCCGAAAAATCCGGAGCCTCACGGATCGGTTTGCGCGCCGGAAGTTCCAGTTCCACGCCGCCAAGCGGCTGCAGGCGAGAGCGGATAGTCGCGGCGAGGTTTTCTGGCACTGTCTCCTGTTGAGCCAACGCCATTTTCAGGATGTCACGAGCCTCGTCTTCCATCGATCTGCCGTGGGTGGCAGCGCGGATGCGCAGCCTCTGTTTCAATCGATCGTCGATATTGCGAATGGTTATACTGGCCATACTGGATCACCTCCTGTCATCATTGATTGCATATAAAAATCTCAGCGCCTTTCGTGAGAAGACCGGCAAGCTGATCGCGTCGATTGAAGGGCAGGATCGCCTCGAGCACGTCGAGTTCGGTTGCACGCGACAGCAGCTCCTCATCGGTCATCGAATTTTCAGGGCTCAAGTTTTCTCCTTGAAGAGCAGAGCTCCCTGGTTTCGCGGCTGATTTAAGGGAAGATATACAGGTTCGAATAAGCTTGCACTCTCCAGGCGTCCAACGATGGGCGCTGATGCCGTTTGATGGACCTTAGCCCGGCAAGGATGCGGTCGGAGTTGATGGCAAATCGTCGCCTGCCAGCTTCATGGCAGTCCGATGTCGCATTATCTTCTTTACAAAGGAGTCCACAATGGCCGCACCACAACTTTCTGTTCGCAGTTCCAAGGCGCGGGATCTCGCTCACCGGTTGGCGCGTCGCGAAAATCGTTCGATTGCCGAAGTGGTCGAACGCGCACTTGAAGCTTATGAGACGCGCGAGGCAGGGCGGGAGCCTGCGTCCAGTTTCTATGCGCGTGTGAATGCGCAAGCCGCCACGGATATCGATCTGGATTTTGTCATCGGTGAAAGCCGGCAGCCTCATCGAGGCATCGAACTTTGATCTTTCTCGACACGAATGTCGTCTCCGAGACCTTACGGAAGATCCGAACGAAGCCGTCACGGCCTGGTTGGTTCGCTTCGACGCGTAGCTGGCTCTTCCCACCGTTACAATCGCCGAAATAGCGTTCGGCATCCAGAAGATTAAGCCGGACCAACGCGCCGAACGTCTGGAGCAGGGGCTAGCAGAATGGCGTCGCCGGTTTGCGGATCGGATGTATGTGCTAACGAAGGAGGCAGCTCTCGCCTATGGGGAGCTTATGGGAAAGGCGGTCCGTCAGGGCCGTCCAATGTCGGCGCCTGATGGAATGATTGCCGCGGTCGCCGACGTGAATGGGGACGACTGGCCACGCGCAATCTCAAGGCTTTCGAAACGACCGGTCTCGATCTCCTCAACCCATGGGATTTTTGATCGTCGCAACGGATTCTTGTCGGTGCGATTTTCACCACTCTTAACCACGGTGAGTAGCCAGGTTCGGCGGTATTCGTAGCGCAAGCCGAAAAATCAATCACTATCGATACTTGTTTCGCATCACCGCCAGGGCCGACAACCGCTGATCGGGGCTGCAGTTCGTTGTGGACATTGATCTGGTTCGTATGAACGCTATCCCCACGCCGGGATATCCCAGGGATTGATCACAGTTGCGTCGTTGTCTTCGAAGTCCTTGACGTTGCGTGTGACGAGGATCAGGTCGTGGCTGATCGCGGTCGCGCCAAGCAGCCCAGCAATATCGCCCCGCGGACGGATCGCGGCGATACGGCCCCATTCCACGGCGATCTGGTCGGTTACCGGCAGGATACGATCGCTGTAGTCCCGGCGTAACTTGCGCAGCCACTCGGTAAGGTGAGAGGCGGCTCTCGGGTCAGACTGATGTTTCAGCGCGATGCCGCGCAAGATTTCGCCGAGCGTCAGGGCGCTTAGGTGGACGCTGAGCGGATCGACCGATCGCAACCAGGATACCGCCTGCGGGGTACCGCGTCGCGCTTCTGAGAAAATGTTAGTTTCCAGCAGGTACATCAGAACGCCACGTCGCGGCTGGGGATCTTGGCGCGCGCCTCGACCGCATCAACGAGCTCGTCGTCCCAAGACCGAACGCCGAGTAGATCGTCAACGAGTGTGGGCCGGCCTGCGCGCATGGCGTCATAGTCGCGCGTGGATAATACGACGGCGGTTCTTTCTCCACGTACAGTGATTTCCTGCGGACCTTCAAATCGCGCCCTTTGTACCACTTTTGAAAACCGGTTTTTCGCGTCCTGTAGCTACCATTCCATGGTTCTGCTCCGGGTTAGCTAGACTGTCTAGCTATTTCGTTGATATCGGTGGCCGAAGAAAGTGGAAACGCCACTAGCAGCAAAGCTCCGGAACGGATGGCGGCTTGCCAAGCCGTTCCACGTTCCCAGGCTTCATTGTAAACAAGAGCAAGGGCAGAGGCTCGCCTTGGTTTGCAGGAGGGCTTCGAACAGGAGTGCCGCCTGGCGGATATCCTTAGCCGGTTGATGGCCGATTGGCCGTCGGTGTGCCTGCGGCTTGCAACAATCAGCTTGTGGACAGCAAAGCGCGATGGGTCGGGGACGGTCACCGGGGCACCGCTCTTGTGCAGGAGCATCGTCCGGACAGGATCACGGATCAGGAAATCGAGGAGGCGAAGCGGATCGCCGCTGGCGCCTCCGAGCGCCGGCATCTTTGCGGGCTGATCAAGATAGTCGTCTGTTCCGCGGTTCGATGTCAGGAATTCTACCCTGTAGCCGCTCCTGGTCTGAAATGCAGACGAGACGGCGGCGCCTGGTGTGGGACCGCCCTGAATGAGGGGTCAATGCCCTGCAGAAGATCAAGGATTGGTGGAAGGCTGTCGCCGACCGCTGGTGGCTGAGTATTTGGACGCGCACCCGCTGACCGAACAGGATAGGGTGCGTTGTGCTTGCACGGTCCCACCCGACAACTATCTCTACCCTACACAGACACGCACGCCGATTTGTCAGGTCTGAAGGCGATGCGGCTCGACTTGCCGAGCGCGTGCTCCGTCTGGTTTCCGAGGATCCATCCCGAGAAGAAGACGCTCCACAACGAACCTTCACCGGCCTGTTCAAGCGGCGCGCGCCTTTTGACCGAAGTTACGTGCCGCTCATTTCGGCAGCCCCTTCTCGTCATAGAAATCGCCATGGTTGGACGTCTGGTCACTGATCGGCGGGCGACCTGCGGCTGCCAGCGCCTTAAAATCGTCCATCGTGCCCTGGCACGGCTTCGGGATCGCCGTCAGGACGGCTATCGGCCGCAATGCACGGCAGACGACGACCTCGTCGTTGCGGCGGGCGAGATCCAGCAGTTCTTCAAATCGTTCGGCAGCTTCGGGAGTATCCGCAAAGATCTTCATCGCCATTGCCCTCACCAGACCCGCTCGTGCAGTACCGCGTCGAACACCAAATCGGTCGACACGAACGCGCAATGATCCAATCGTGCCTGCGCCGCCAGAATGCGATCCCAGGGATCGCGGTGATCCCAGTCGAAGCTTGCTGCCAGCTCGGCATGCAGATCGCTGATGGCGAGCGTCTGCAGGCCGCTGGCGGTGACCGCTGCGCGCAATTCCTGCGGCTTCAGATCGAGCTTCTTCAGCCGCATCTTGTTGTCGAGCTCGTAGAACGACACGGCGCTGACCAGGACGGCGTTGGCCTTGTCTTCGATCAGCGCCCGGGCCCTGTCGGACAGCCGGTCGCTGCCGATCGTCCACCAGTACACGGCGTGGCTGTCGAGCAGCAGCTTCATGGTTTGGACTCGTAATCGGTTGGCTTGCCCTGCCAGACGCCGACGTCATCGTTGAAGTCGCCGGCGTCGATCGCCGCCTGCTCGGCGTCGACGCCGTCGAACAGATCGTCCGGAAGGTCGCGCGAGCGCAACAGGCCGAACGGCCGCTTACCGCCGTCGGCCGGCCCAATGCGAGCATAGATTTCATTGCCGCGCATGATCAAAATTTCCTCGCCGTGGTTGGCGCGCTCGAGCACCTCGGCGAAATTTTTGCGCGCCTCACTGATCTTGTAGCTGGTCTGCGGCATGATGCGCTCCGATGTCGACTCTGAGCCGACGATAGCAGTGCAAAAGGATGCGTACAAGTCGCTTGTACGTCTCCCTTCCGCAATAGGTCGTTATTGTTGGTTAGACTCGTCAGCAATTCATTACAGGGAATCATCACCACCTGGAACAAGAGCGCGGAACGTGTTTTCGGCTATACCGCGGACGAAGCCGTGGGGCGGGCGATTACCATGCTGATCCCGGAGGACCGCCTCGACGAAGAGCCGGCAATCCTGGCGAGGATCAGATCGGGCGAACGGGCCGACCATTTCGAGACGATCCGACGTCGCAAGGATGGCACTCTCATCAATATTTCCTTGACGATTTCGCCGATCCGCGCCGGCAACGGTAAGATCATCGGCGCATCGAAGATCGCCCGAGACATCTCGGATCGCAAACGGGCCGGGCAGCATCAGGATCTGCTGCGGGAGATGCACCACCGCGTGAAGAACCTGTTCGCGATCACCGGCAGCATCATAACTCTGGCGGCACGAACTGCCCAGACGCCGGCAGAACTTGCTACCGGCATGAAGGACCGCCTTGTCGCTCTATCGCAGGCCCACGAAATGACCCCTGCCTGTTTCACCGGCGGTGAAACCTTCGCCGAACAATCGACGACCCTCTTTACTATTCTCACCAGCCTCCTTTCTCCCTTTGAAGGCGAGGAAGAGGGCCGGTGGCGGCTGCATGGCGAAGACGCGCGGATCAGCGCGTCGCAATCTAACCCCGAGGGGACAGCTTGGCTATCGCTTGTATCGGAATCCGTTCGTGATGTTCGGATCGGCCCCGCCTTTCTGTTTCTCCTCAAGCAGAGGCTACCGTTTGGGATGATGCGCTTGGGCGTTCTGCCATGGGTCTCGGCCATGGCAACAAACGTCGCCGTTATCTTGTTGGCCGCGCTATTGATCTGGAGCGTTGGGATCATCCCGTTCCTCTTGATCCATCTGCCGATCGTGCTCATTGCCGGATCGGCAGGCGTCTGGCTGTTCTACGTCCAGCATCAGTTCGAGGATACGCACTGGTCGAGACCGCCGGACTGGGCTTTCCCTTACGCTGCCATGCATGGAGCCTCACACTATGATCTGCCGCGCCCCTTGCGGTGGATGAGCGGTAACATCGGCATGCATCATATTCATCATCTCTCCAGCCGGGTGCCGTTCTATCGGCCGCCTGAGGTGCTTCGAGACCATCCCGAGCTTGCAGATGTCGGCCGCATCAGCATTCGCGAGAGCCTGGGCTGCGTCAAACTTGTTCTCTGGGATGAGAAAAGGCAGCGACTGATTTCCTTTGAAGAGATGTAGATGAGCGCATGATGACAGCCTGTTGCTGACCTGGTTGCCGCTGTTGCCACCGCTGAGCAAATGACTTGCACCCACCACTTTGCAAGTCTTGCAATTGTGCGGTGCAGCATTACCTATGACATCCGGGACGTCGGTCGGCTTTCCGCGAGCAGCGAGGAAGCCCCTATGAGAAGTCTTTCGGACACTTTGCAGCGCCTGCAGCGGTTTCGCACCGCGCCGACCATGCCTACGGGTTCAAATCGGCTGGAGAAGCTGCAGAACCAAACCGCTAATCCCGGCGATCTCCTGGGGTGGTATCGTGTCCCTGTATCCTCGGATGCATCACGTGCAATCCCGCTTGTCGTAGTCCTGCATGGCTGCACCCAAACGGCTGCCGGCTATGACGCCGGATCGGGATGGTCGAAGCTGGCCGATGAATATGGTTTTGCTGTCCTGTTTCCGGAGCAAACCCGCCAGAACAACCCCAATCTCTGTTTCAACTGGTTTTCCGACGGCGACATACAGCGCGACCGTGGCGAGGTCTGCTCGATCCGTGAGATGATCGGCATGATGATCTCCGACCACGGCATCGATCCTACGAGGGTGTTCATCACAGGACTGTCAGCTGGCGGCGCCATGGCGAATGCCATGCTTGCCGCCTATCCGGAAGTATTTGCCGGGGGAGCGATCATTGCGGGCCTGCCCTATGGCGTTGCCTCGAGCATCCCACAGGCGTTCGACCGGATGCGCGGTCACGGTCTACCCTCTCGTGAGCAACTTCAGGAGCGACTTCGCTCGGCGTCGAGCCATGCCGGCCCGTGGCCTGCCATCTCTGTCTGGCATGGTACGGCCGACAAGACCGTGCACGAGCTCAATGCTCGGGCCATCATCGACCAGTGGAAAGCAATGCACCAGGTGGGCAATCAACCCGCACGCTCTGACGTAGTCGACGGGCAGGAACACCACGTCTGGACAAACAAGGCTGGCGCGGATGTGATCGAGCTTTACCGCATAGGCGGCATGGGACACGGCACCCCTATCGAGACGTCAAGCGGCTACGGCTCGCTGGCACCGTACATGCTCGACGTCGGCATCTCGTCGTCGGAGCACATCGCCCGCAACTGGGGTCTCACACCATCGTTTGAGCGTCGTGCGAATCCCGCCGCGGGCGAAAGGCTCGCGGGAGCGAAGTCTGATCGCAAGATCACGAATAACGTCCAGAACGTCATAGAGAGTGCGCTGCGGTCTGCGGGGCTCATGAAATGACGCATCCCTGGCAATCAAGGGCCAGCCGCACGTCCTCACTGGATCGGCATCTTCGCAATCTCGGCTGAGTTTGGTAGCAGCACAGCGAACTGGCGATACCTACCCCGTTCGGTTTGTGCATATGAGGTACGGAAATGCCAAAACTTTCCATACGCCATCGGACGACCTACAGCTACCGTAGCCCCGTTCAGCTCTCTCCTTACCGACTACTGCTGCGGCCGCGCGAGGGGCCGGAGCTCCTGCTGCAAAGGCACCAGATTACAGGTTCTCCCGGAGGCAGGGTTTCCTGGACAACCGATGTGTTCGGAAACGCAGTTGCGACCATGACGTTCTCAGAGCCGACCAAGCAGCTCGAGATCGTCAGCCGTGCGGATGTCGATCTGAAATCGGATGCCTGGCCCGTGTTCGATATCGCTGCGCCGGCCGCAACCTACCCCTTCCTTTATGACGACCAGGATTGGAAGGATCTCGGCGCCCTCAGGGATGTTCAATATCCCGATCCTTCTGGCGAATTGCAGCAGTGGGTCATGGGTTTCGTCATGGGGAATTTGACCGATACCCTGTCTCTGTTGAAGGATCTTAGTGCCGGGGTTTCAAACGGCGTCGCCTATCAGGCGCGCGATACAGAAGGAACGCAGCATCCGTTGGAGACCATTTCCTTGCGGTCCGGGAGTTGCCGGGATCTTGCGACGCTTTTTGCCGAAAGTGTCCGGGTTCTTGGCCTCGGGGCGAGGATCGTGTCCGGATATCTCTACGACCCGGCGCGCGCCCTGGTCGGTTCGTCGCCGGGAGGGTCGACCCATGCATGGGTTGAAGTGTTCCTTCCGGGTGCGGGATGGATCGCCTTTGACCCGACAAACAGGAGCATGGGCAGCGCCAACCTGATCCCCGTGGGGGTCGCGCGCGACATTACCCAGCTCATGCCGGTATCGGGAACGTTCATCGGCCCCACGGGTGCCTTTCAATCGATGGACGTCGCCGTGGACATCGCCGTCATTGCCTGATGAAACGTGAACGACAGGCGGAAATGCTGTGGGCCCTGAATGACCCGGATTCAAATCCTATGCGTCCCTTGCAAAATCAGAACTTGTACCCATATATTGCTTATCGACCATTGCTTGTGATGTTGGTCCGGAGCTTAGCTCCCGTCTTTTCCTCTCAAATCATCGATCTTAACCCGCATCGCGGGAACCACAACGATTGCTCTGAAAGGAAATCGTCATGACTACTGGTATCGTCAAATGGTTCAACTCCACCAAGGGCTTCGGCTTCATTCAGCCTGACAATGGCAGCACGGACGTCTTCGTCCATGCATCCGCTGTCGAGCGCGCCGGAATGCGTTTGCTCTCGGATGGCCAGAAGATCTCCTTCGAGGTTGTTCAGGACCGCAAGTCCGGCAAAAGCTCCGCCGAAAATCTTCAGGCAGCTTAAAGTTTTCATTCGCCCCGCTGACCACGGATGTACTGGCAGCAGAGCTGAGTGACTGTGAGAGGTCGGGTTTAGCGCCCGGCCTTTTTGTTTTGGACCGAGCTCTGACGGCGTTGATTCTACCCGACTTCTTGGATGCGTCCGAGCACCAAACCGAAAGAAGATTATGATGACCATGACGAAGCAGGAATTTTTCAAGCCGGAGAAGATTTCCGCGCGAGACAAGGCCGCCACCACAAGCGCGATCGCGCGGCAGATCATCGAAACGGAAGCGGCTGACCGGACCCGGAAGACAGCGCGTCTGCGGCAGTTGCGCGAAGCCCAGCCGATCGAGCCTAAGCCAGTCCGCCCAACGCGGCGCCGAAAGACAGCAATAGCGGCTTGATGGCAACCGTTGATCGGAGCTGGTGGGGCAACACCGCTTTCGTCGGATCAATGCCGTCTCGGCGCATAACTCGGAAGGACCGGATATGACTGCCACTCCTACAAATTTTCCGCCAAGCTATCCCAATGCCGCTCCGGTAGCCGTTACCGTGATCAGCTTCGTTTTTGTCATGTTTTTGATGGGGGAGGGCTGGCTGTGGTGAACATAACTCACATAAAGCAGTCGCTCCTGCGCAGGCTTCTCAAAAGAGCGGACTACGCGACGCTCGACCTGAAGCCCGAAGCGGGAGCAGATCACTCGGCGGAAACCACTCTCATCGAGCAGATCCGGTCCGGCATGATCGCGCCGGATGACTATCCCGCCTCGATAAGCACAGGCGAAAGGCAAATCGCAGGCGAGCCAGCGGATCAAGCGACTATCTCGCGCGAGCAGGCGCATCCCCTCGACGACATAGGCGCTGTCGGGGAAAGCTATGAACCGGAAGAACAGATCGAATTTGCTGCGAGCTCCAACGGCGACCGTTGGTTCTTGTGCGGGGACGGCAAGCACGGTGGCCGCTTTGTGCTGCATCGCGCCAATCCGGCGTCAGGAGGACACGAGACACACAGGTCGGTCGACGCCTTCCTTGCTTTGAAGCCCAATGGTCCTGAACATGAGGCGCTAAGAGTCCTGCTAAACGTCGTTGATTAGGCACGCCGGTCGCCGGCTATTGTCCTTTTGAACTTAAACATTCGGTTCGCTCCGCCAGCGGCCGGCCGTTTTGACTCGCTTATGTCATACTCCGATCTATGGGATTCGGGCGAGGGCTGGCAAAGGCGCATTTTGATCGGCGACCGGTACAAGTTCAGAGCATCCGCGTGGCACGTCCCGTGCGCCGTTGGGCGCTGTTATAATAGCTTGATGCCTGCTGAACCGATCGGTGCCTCGACTGCTCCATTGCCTCTGCAAGGGGAATGCCGCGGTTGGCGGCTTCGGTGAGATACCCGGACCTCAGCCCGTGCGCCGAGAATTCCACAGGCTCCAACCCCGCCTTCTCTGCCCGCTGCTTCAGGATCGCGTTAATCGACTGCGGATCCAGCGCTCGCTTCGAAACGGTGTTCCAGCGACCGATCCCCCGAAACACGATCCCCTTGTCAATTTTGGCGGCCGTGATCCACGCGTTCAAAGCCTCGACAGGCCGGCCTGTGAGATAGACGACGTCATCCTGCTCGCCGGTCGTCGTTTTGGTACGGCCGAGATGAATAGCGAGCGAGGGGAGGGGAGGGCCGCCTTCAATTTCGATCGCAGCTTCCACGGTCAGTTGTTCCAAGCGAAGGCCTGCGATTTCGCTACGCCGACGACCGCCGGAGGCGAAGGCGACCATCAGGATCGCCCGGTCGCGCAGATCGCGCAGGCTGTCGGTCGCGCAGGTAGCCAACAGCTTGGCCAGCACGTCGCCGGTGACTGCCTTGGCGCTCTTGCGATGGCGTGTGCGGGGCACGGCGCGAACGGCCAGGCGAATGGCTGATTTCAGGGCAGGGGAGGCGAAGGATCCGTCGAGGCCGCGCCATCTCGTCAGCGTCGACCAATTTGCCAGACGCCGGCGCACCGTCGCCGGTGCGTGCGGACCAGCGGATTTCAGAAAGCCCTGCCGCCGCAGATTGCCATCGACATCCGCCGGCATCCCATGATCGGGATCTGATGCCCGCTTTTCCGGGTCCCAAAGGTGATGGGCGACAAACTTCAAAAGCAGTGCCTCGGGTGCAGGCCAAGGCAGGGACTTTCGGGTGGCGGCAAGCGCCCAGGCTTCGATATAGGCGAGATCGGAGGTCAGCGCGCGGAGCGTGTTGGCGCCCATTCCCTCGTTGACCAGGTGGCGCAACGTTTCGACGTCCTGGTCCGTTAGCAGCTCGGCGAGCTCGTCCCTCCGTTCGATCGGCAGCACCGAGGCGATCGTGTCCAGCTCGACGGCGCGGCGTTCGATGCCAGACAGGGTCGAGGGTTCGCTCGCCTTCGCCATCAGTCGACCTCGACGTTCGGGCGCCAGCGGCGGATAATCTGGACGATCTCCGGCTTATAGGCGTCGGGATAGGAGAGGGTTTCCTCCCGTGCCATCCAGGTGAAGACCGTGACGATATCCTCGCAGATCTCAGGATCGAGATCGGCCAGGTCCGTCAGGTCGAACCCTCCATGCACATAGGCGTTCCACCAGGCCAGAATGAAATTGGCGACGCGACGGCCTTTGCCGGTATCGCCGTGCGCGACATTGAGAAGTTTTTCGAGTGCGAATCTGACGCGGTCTTCCATTGCACCCCTGCCCTATCGTGACGACAACGGATGAAGTTTCAGATCCGTCTTTCCGAAATCCTGGCCCTTGAAGAGGAGGGGAGCTTTGGCGACTGTTGCGACCGCATAGCTGAAGCAGTCACCCATGTTGAGGCTGGCCGGATGCCGGCCCTTTCCATAGCGCTCGAGAGCCATCTCGGCTGCCAGGTAATGGGTTCGATCAAACGCGATCGTCACGACATTCGGTGCGCTGGAGAAACCTGTGACAATGCCGCCGGGATTGGAAAAAACCCTTGGCGGCAAGCACCGTTCTGGTCTCGAACAATGTCGGCCAGCCGATGACGATGGACGGTTCCTGCCGCAAGGCTGTCTTGAAGGTTGCCGCTTCCGGCTCATCGAGCATGATAGCAATCAGCACCGAGGTATCGAGTGCGATCACTTCGGCAGCCCGTCCTCATCGTAGAGGTCGTCGTGCGCGGATGTGGTGCCGGCTGGAACCGTCCGCCGGCCTTCGGCGGCGAGTTCCCAGACCGCATCGAGCGGATGGACGCTCGATTGCTGGCGAAGCTCGATGTCGTAGCGCTCGAGAGCGATTTCGACGAGCCGGTTGATCGGTTGGCCGGTGCGCCGAGCCAGAGAATGAGCCAGATCTCGGGCTCTGGTGCTGCGCACGGAAAGTTGCGGTTCGGACATGGTTTTCCTCATCGAATTCGTACGGAAATATAATGTCTGGTAAATGAGATGGCAAGCCTTGCCACCGAGATGGCTAACCATCGATAAATGCATATTCGCCGAGAGAGGGCGGTTCTGTGCGATCTCACTCGCCCCGGACAAAGTGACGATGGGGCGATTTGCGCCGTGTGTCGATTTACCATCGATAAGCATTACTTATCGATGGTTAGGCGTGGCCTGAAGCAATCTGTACAGTAACGGACACAAACCTAGAGATAGCATCCGTTTAATAAATCATTTACCATGAATTCAATGCGTTACGATTTGTCGAAACCGGCCATCACAAGTCTGCTGCGACCGATTTCGGACGCGGTATCGGCGCTAGCGCGTCTCGACGAGCGGATCGCCCGGTCGCCGGTCGGTCCGGGCTGGATCGAGCGCATGCATTTTGCCGACGCCTGCGCCTCGCTGTGGCTCGACGGCGAACTGGTGCATCTCGAAGACCTGGTGCTGCACGACGCCGGCGCCGATGTCCGCGCGCCCACCCACGAGCTGACGATCGCCCGCGACGTCCTGCGGACGCGCCGCCGGATTGCGGCGCAGCCATCCGGCTGGGCACTCGGCTCCGACGGTCTGTGCAGCCTGCGCGGACACGACTTCGTCGCCAGCACGCCTGCAGCATCACATAGCGCCGACGGCACCGTGGCGATCAACGCCGCCCTGCCGGAGGCCGTCGCGGCCGGAGAAGGGGAGGGCGAGCACGGCGAAGACGGCGCCAGCCCGCTCGACGCCGAGTTTGCCGCCATCGATGCGCTGCTGGTGCGCTCCGACGCGGCGATCAAGCCAGCCAAGACGCCCGGCCGGGCTCCGGCCAAGGATCCGCTGGTCTATGATCTCGATTGGGACGAGGACGAACGGCTCGGGGAATGGCGGGACGTTCTGCGTGAACTCTCCAGTTTTCCAGGCGTGCTGCAGGCGATCGTCGCCCTCGACGCCTGGAATTCTTTGGAGGTTCTGCAACATGCTTCCTGGCTCGGCCGGCTGCTGGCGGCATCCATCCTCCATCAGGCAGGTCTGACCACCGCGGCGCATCTCGCCGCCTTCAATCTCGGCCTCAAATCCATTCCGGTCGATCGGCGCCGTCATCGCGACCGCGACACGCGTCTCTCGGCGCTGACCCACGGCGTGATCGTGGCCGCCGAACTCGGCCTGAAGGAGCATGACCGGCTGACGCTGGCGCGTCAGTTGATGGAGCGGCGGCTGACGGACAAACGCACGTCGTCAAAGCTGCCGGAACTGATCGAGCTCGTCATGACCCGGCCGCTGGTCTCGGCCGGCATGATTGCCGAGGCGCTCAAAACACGCCGCGGGCCGCGCTCAGGATCGTCGAGGAGCTCCGTCTGCGTGAGATGACGGGGAGGGCGAGGTTTCGGGCATGGGGAATAGTATAGGCTGTGCATCATCAATACCTTTAGTCTGGTTGTCATGCCTCAGGTATCAAGCTCGGCAATCTGGCTATGCCGTGAATCTCTTTTTTGCTTCAAAGTCGAATGTCCGCGATATTCCTTCCCATATCCATCCACCAGCACCGCCACGATCGGCTGACTTTGGAAGATATCGTAATCGGGCAGCGATATCATTGTGGCGCTATCCTTGAGATAGCCCGGCTTCTGAAACGAGGCTGCGCGGTTGCGCGGAAAACCCAGCTCAAAGATGATTCCATGCATGGCCATGGTCACGACCTGCTGAGATTTGTCGGTGAAATGGCCGCTGGGCGGAAAGATGAAATGTTCAAGCGATGCGCGGTCGAAGCCACCGGTCCGGTCGATGAGACGACCCAGACGAACCGAGAAGAGCTTTAGCGGGCTTTCCGTGCCATCGAGAATGAGGGCGCGCATCCGCTCCCTCATTTTGCGGTCTATGCGAACGGGAGTGTATCCGCGAATAAGGCTCGCTCTCCATAAGACGGAAACCGCAAAAATCGCCAAATCTTTCGACCTGAAATTTCCCTTTAACCCACCTCCGCTATCAACCTGCCGCTTCAAGTCCGAGAGAAAGCGGATTGCCGGCGCGTCGATTTTCTTATTTGTAATTTCCTCGCATGCTGCGCAAAGGAGCTTGCCCTTCAGAACGTCACCGCCTCTGCGGATCTTGCCAGGCCCGATGGGCATTAGGATCGCCGATCCGCCATTCGCTCGCAGGATCGGCCTGATAAAGGCCTTCGGTATTGCGTGTGACTCACAAAGCTCGGCGGCATTGAGACATAGAGCACAAATTCCCGACACGGCATTCTCCAAATTTTTCGATCGGCTGGACATTGACCGCTGCGCGGCCTCTGAGCATCACTTCCCATTCTGAACATGACTTGCCGTCGCAATCGCTGCGCCGTTCGATGTCGTTCGGGCAAGAGAAGAAGGCGCTTCCCTGCAGAGTTGAGCCCTTATTGTAGTTACGGTCAGGAGCGGTTTTATCATGGTCACACGTATCGAGAAAATCGTCGGGGGTGTTGCAGTTCAGCGGGTCGAGCGCGCCAAGAGCGGCAAAAACAAAGGACTATTCGTTTGCCTCGCGGACGGCTCAAACAAAGATCAGGTTCCTCTCTCCACGCTTGATCAGGTGGCCGGCTATCTTACAGCCAACCCTCGTGCCGGGGTGAGGATGAACCCGGACTGGTCGAAGGTCGTAGAGCACATTTGTATCGACGGTCGACTTCGTTAAACCATTCCCACGCCGCCTTGCCCGAGAAACCGGCTGGGCGGATTATTATAATGGTCCTGGTCGTACACATACATCAAGAGCTTCTCCGCCCTGGTGACCGCGACGTAGAACTGCCGGCGTTCGGCGGCGATCGCTTCAGGTGAGCGTGCCTTGAAGTGGGGCATCGAACCCTCCTTTAACCCGATCACGGCGACCGCCGCGAACTCCCGCCCTTTGGATTCATGGATGGTCATCAGTCGGAGCGCCTTATCCGGGCTCGCAAACATACCCAGATCGTCAATCGATAGATTATCAACGTCGATATCGTTGTGGCGCATATCCGCGACCATGTCTTGCACCGAGATCGCGAAGTCGCGCTCGTGCTCAACGGGGATCCACTGATCCATCACCAAAACACGACCAACCTCTCGTGCCATCGCATTGAGCCATTCGACACCATCGAGATTATCCGCTAGATCTCCCGCGATCCTCAATAGAGCGACCATGGTTCGCCGCCCGTCAAAGCCGTAGACGTCAAATCGGCTGTCCCCGCAAGCATCTTGAATGGCGTTGAACGTCGCGCGTTCCAATTGCCGAATGTTATATCGGTGCTCGTCCGTCACTGCCGCCCCAAGCTGTTCGGCGAGACCTGCAAACAAACGCGAGCGCTTATAGGGCCGTGCTCCTGGCCCGACCACTCGCGTGCCGTATTCCCGAAGCGCCCGGGAAATGGGATAGAGCGCGTTCCAGCTCTTTGCCAAGATCGCCGACCGGCCCAACGGGAGTTTCATCCTCTCGATTGCGGGCAGAAATTCGTCGGTGATCGCATCGAAAACCCGTCTCGTTGAGACCAAATGGACCGGCTCGAGGCATATCTTTGCTTTTCCCTCACTGGTCATCGCGGGGGCGCGGGGAAAAAGGCGTTCTGCGTGCTCAACCACGGCAGGGCTCGAGCGGAAGTTCCATGACAGGGATAGGTCACGCTTTGCGCCGATTTCGTCAGCAAAGGGATCGATGAGTTCCGGTCTGGCACCGGCGAAGCCAAAAATCGATTGGGCGGGATCTCCGACGAGAAAGAAGCGGGATCGACCTTCTTGGTGAAGAAGCCGAAGGATCTCGACCTGAATCTCCGTGGTGTCCTGAAACTCGTCAATTAGGAATGAGCGAAACTTGGTCGCGACAGATCGGGAGACCTCAGGATCGTCCCGAAGCAGACAATAGGAATGATAGAGGATACTGGCGAAGTCGATAAATCCACGCTCGGCAGCCAGTCGCATGAAGTGCGGCGCGGCGCGAGCGATCATGTCGTCTTCGAGTGCAGATCCGATGAATGCGCCGCTCGCGTCGAGGCCGATTCCACCAAACCGCACGTAGTCTTCGAAGCGAAGATCGTATCGGCCGACCAGCTCAGCAGCGCGGTCGGCGATTTCCGTGAACTCATTCCTCTCAGAGGTAAGGACCTTCATGGTTCCGGAAAATCCAGCAACCCTGCTCGCGAACGGACGCAAGATGTGATGCAGGCAAAACGAATGTATAGTGGAAACGACGTAATTTATCTGATCGTCGGGCATTAGATGGGCTGCGACGCGGGAATCGATCTCGCTGACAGCGGCATTGGTATAGGTGATGCAGGCGACCGCGAAGGGCGTCCCACGCACCTCCTCCACCTCTTTGACAAGCCTCGCCACGATTGTACGCGTCTTGCCGCTTCCCGGGCACGCCTTCAACAGCAGGTTTCCAGGATGGTCGAGAGCGAGCTGTTGTTGCGGTGTCAGCTTCATTCGAGCAGCCAATCGATGGCGTTACGGACATAGTCAGGAACCGCGGCGTCTTCGGGAATATTTTCAGCAGCGAGCTGTGCGAACCGCGCCTTTCCAAATCGCTTGGCCGTGTTCAGCACACTTTTTCTTAGGTCATCGTCAACCCAGCTGAGCATATGCGCGATGTCTAGCTTCCCGGCAATGCGTGGTGCTCCTAGCCGCTTGGCGACTTTTTGTAGCATTTCGAGATTCGCGGGCAGCGTAATCTCTCGTTCGAAAGTCGTTTCTCCGAGGAAGACCTTTACGAAGTCCCCTTCCAAAGCCGAAAGAACTTCCTTCTCCGGCGTATCGACATCGTCGTCGTCTTCACCGGCCGGTTTGGCGTCAGAGGGTTCGAGATCCGCATCGGCTACGATCGCACACCGCTTCGGGAGGCCGATAGCTGAAAACAGCCGGGCATAGGCTCCAAAATGGACGCCATGAATTGGCACGATCGAGATTCCGACGCGGTCGAGGTCGATCCCCATTGCCGATTTGATGAGGCCGGGTAGAAGGAAAGCTTCCGCCGCTCCCTCGACCAGCATCACCCTACGCGCGAACAGGAGGTTCGACTTCGTTGCATCCAGGTACCGCTCAAGATCGGCAACGTCGTGTGGTGTGAGTGCGGTGTTTGAGGCAATCGTTGAAATGAACGGTGCATTGCCGCCAGTGTTGGTCATGATGACATAGGATGACAGCGGGGCTTTCGCAGTCACCTGTGTACTGTGGGTGGTTACGATCGATTGGAACGGCAGTTCGCGTAGCGCCTCCAGCAAGACGCTTTGAAGCTGGGGATGCAGGTGGGCCTCGGGCTCTTCGATCAGGATCAGTTCGCCTGCCGCCTTGCCCTCGGCTGCTCGCTTCCGGAATTGCTCGATCAAAATCGCAATGTAGAGGAGATTGTTCATCCCGAGACCGTTGCGTCTTGGCTCGAATGATTTCAGTGACGGACCGCTCAAAAGGATGCGAATGTTTCGCAGGATCGACTGGAATGTGGGTGAACTCAGGCCGATGTCGACGTCGAGTGCGAAGGCCTCACCCGTAACATCCTTGAGCGCTCCGTCGATGGCATCCGCGACGGACTCGATTGCTGGCGATTTTTCGATCGCGTCGTTTGCGGCTTTCACCGCCGCAATCAATGCCGCCTGTTCCGCTGCTCCGATCTTGGTGGCCTCGATCAGACGAATGAGCGGTGAACGGCGCATATCGGCAAGGTCACCCTCGACATCGCGCAACGCGTGGAGGAAGACTACTCGGTAAGCCTGAAGATACTGCAAACCGACGGAGCGGGCACCGATATCGTCATTGTCGGTATCCCATTCGAAGTCAGCAAGGTCGACATTGGGGTCGCCGCCTCCAAAAAGCTCCCATCCGAAGTCCTCCAGCGTTAAGCTGTCGACCGCTCTTTCCCCGGCCTCAAGTGCGCTGCGGACAAGGTTCTTTGGACGAAACCTATAGAAAATTCGGGCGCGACCATCGCCAAGCTGCGTCCCATGAAGCATCGCGACTTCGTTGTCGCTCGCCTCGTACCCGGTGAACTCTACGCCGACCAGGACCTGGAAGGGCCTGCTTTGATCGATGCTACTGTGGATGTCGTCCTTCTGCAGAGCTCGGAATGCCGATGATAAATCTACGTCGAGGCAGAGGCGAAGCGCCTGCATTAGACATGACTTGCCCGTATTGTTTTCGCCGATGACGCAAGTCGCTTTGTCTTGGATCGCGACATCGACTAAAGAAAGCGATCGGTAGCCCTTGATGACGATACGGCTCAAATGCATGGATGCCCCGATAAATAACAAGAATAGACAACCATCATTATTACCGATTCGATGGTGATAATCATCTCAGGTTGAGCTGTTGCCGCCTCAAAGCAAAGAAAAAACAGTGAAGGGAGAACCGGGTCGCCTATCGGTCTTCCTGCCTGTGCTGTCGCTCAACCGCCGCCTACGCGATCCCGGCCGTTTGTCTTTCCAGAGGTCGGCATTAAGGTCGAAGGACTTTTCTTATCCCTGTTAGCACGATCGTTATTCTAGCTTGCTTGTTAACGTTTGTGGGGAAAAGGCACTACTTCACCCGTGCCTATCGTTGTTCGGGCCACAGCATCGTCTCGCGTTTTGAGAGTCACAACTTCCGCTGCATCCCTCTCAAACCATCCTTGAGGTAAGCCACAAAGGTTCTCAAGATCCGTGGCAGAGATGGTGAACTCTGTAGCCAGGAGGTCTGCCTTGCCTCTGACGCCGTTTTCGACGATCAGGCTTAGGCTGTCCCGCAGTGCCTTAGGCGCTGTGACTGGCCAATGTTGGTCGAGTGGTTCGCCCTTCGCCCATCCCTTTGCCGAGTAGAGTTTGTAAAGTTGGCGAGCGTAATCCTCGGGCAATATATCGAGATCCGACAGCCGTTTGATTTGTGCTTTTATTGATACTCTCCAGCGTTCCTTCAGCCTTGTGAGCATTGCGAGCGAAGGATGCTTCACCTCGTGGGGATAGGTAGTCGAGGGCATCAGAAGCGCGCTTCCAAGGCGGAATGCCTGTTGCTCAATAACACGAAGATTATCTTGAAATTCGCTATCAGAAACGCCCTGGTGCAGGATCGCATGTGCTAACTCATGCGCGGCGTCCATCTGACGACGTGGGAATGACATTTTATCCGTAGCGAGCAAAACATGCGGACGATCATCAATCGGCGACCAGCCACATAGACCGTCGAGTTTTGTCGTGTTCATAGGGATGGTCGCGACAACGATGCCGATCCTCTCCATGAGAGCAACGACGTCGCCGCACGGACCATCGCCCAAATTCCAGTGCCGCCGAAGCCGCAACGCAATGTTCTCAATATCGTCGTCCCGTAGCTCGGTATAACGAGCACCCGAAAGAACGTCAGGAATATCCACCTCTGGTAGATCGACGTAATGGCTCAAAACGTAGCTGGTTTCTTGAAGCCAATGCATCTGTGATTTTTGATAATTTAAGTCCCGGACGAGGGTGCTTGCCAACGATCGCAGAAAGGTCGGCCGCTCGCTTTCGAAGCGCGGACGCAAAAAAAATTCCGGCCGAACCTGAAGCTCGTTGGCGAGTCGAACAAGCGTTGAGTAATCCGGGCTCTGATCGGCACTCTCGTCTTCCCAGCGAGAGACAGAGGTTGGGCTGACGTCCAGCCTCCTCGCTAGAGCAGATTTGGTTGTGATTCTCCTCGCGTCACGAGCTTCCGTCAAGCGAGCGGGAATAAATCCGGGAGTGCCAATTCTCATTACCTTGAATCCAACAAGCTCCGTACCTCTTGGTACGGAGCATCAACTTCCTCTCAGGCTTTAATCTAACAGGCGACCTTATTCACCTGCGCCGTCTTCGGACTCTTTGTCCTGACGAGTTTCTGGTGGGATGAAGAGTTTCCGCGCCTGGCGGAGCTTCACGATACTTCCGCCGTCAGCCGGACCCTTCAGCTCCGCGGGTGACTCAGGAGAGCCGTATCCACCCAAAAACTTCTCGAGCGACTCGTAGAAAACGAAGTCTTTGTAGTCCGATCCGATGACACCGATCGCAATTTCCTCGATCATGCCGGCGCGCTCACGATCGCGGGCGGTGAGGAAAAGGGCGAAGATGTCAGTCGGTTGGGGGCTCCTGTCATCGGCAAACAGGCTGGTCTGAAGGCTCACATTCAGTGTCACGCCTGCAGCACGAGACATGTTTCTCGGAGGAATTTTCTTGCGTTCCGGCATGGAAGCGAAGCCTAGGATCACGCCGGTCTTTGGTCCAACAAATCGTGCGAACGGCTGAAATACCTTGAGGTTTGTTCCCACCATGACCCCGTCGGTGAGCAAATGCCCACCATGAAGCTGCACTACCTCCTCATATCCTTGCTCTTGCAAGCGAAAGCGGATTTGCCCCTCGGCCTCACGACTGCGCTTTGGATTGAGAGCGAGTTCCCGCCGGACGACGTCATTGGCTTTTAATGCTTCGGCGCGGAGCCGGTCCTCGAGATCCAACAGAAGGTCCTTTGGTACCGCATCGAGGATTGTTTGTCGGACGTCAATCATACGAATCCCTTTCGTGATAAAGGAATTCATATCATGATTTTCGCGTTTTGCAATATTCTGATACGTCATGTTGCGTCAAATCGGCTCGGAAACAAGCTGGGAATCGCGCCCGGATAGCCTTCCAACGGCCAGCTGCGCTGCCGAAATTGACCGGTCGACGGTTCGACTCGTTTCAAGGCAACTGTTCGTTATTGGCTCACGACTTCGCCAGTCGACGGCTTTCTCAAGTCTAGGGATTGTGATACAAATCCTCGGATAATAGATTCTATGCTCCGAGTTTTTGTATCAATGCTGACTTCCGTCACGCAGCGCCAAATCGCCCGAACCGTGCTCGCTGAACGCGGGATAGCACGTCTGGCGGAGCTGCGGAACGCAGGCGTGACGGCGGCCACCATGAGCCGAATGGAACGAGATGGCGAGGTGATGCGGCTTGCCCGTGGTCTTTATCAACTTCCCGATGCGGAACTCGATGCCAACCATAGTCTGGCGGAGATTGCCAAACGCGCCCCGAAAGCCGTTGTCTGCCTTGTTTCGGCCCTCGCTTTCCACGGCTTGACGGATCAACTTCCGAGACAAATCTGGCTTGCCATAGGCCGCAAAGACTGGGCTCCGCAACCGGACGGTCCTGCTATGCGCATCGTGCGTTTCACAGATAGCCTTCTCAACGAAAGCGTCGAGACCCATGTCGTTGAAGGCGTTCCGGTGAAGATTTTTGGAATCGCCAAGACGATTGCCGATTGCTTTCGCTATCGCAACAAGATTGGCCTATCCGTAGCGATAGAGGGGCTGCAGGAGACGCTGCGGCAACGAAGGGCTACTCCTGGCGAAATCGCTGACCAAGCCGAGCGCGGTGGCGTTGGGACTGTAATCCGTCCGTATCTCGAGGCACTGACCGCCAATGGCTAAGGAAATCAGAAACGTCGGCGCCTCGGTGCGCGCCCGCCTGTTGCAACTCGCCAAGGCAAGCGGGCAGAGCTTTGATCTGATTCTGACGCGTTTCGCCATTGAACGGTTATTGTTCCGGCTCAGCCAGTCGCCTCACGCCGGTCGCTTTGTGTTGAAGGGGGCGATGCTGATGATGAGTTGGTTTGACGACCCGCACCGCGGCACGCGCGATCTCGACCTTTTGGGCTTTGGCAATCCCGAACCGGATCCGATGCTGGCGACCTTTCGGGAGATTCTGGAGCAACAGGCTGACGATGGCGTCACGTTCGACGCCGAAACTCTACGCGTGGATCGCATTCGCGAGGGACTGGAATATGGTGGGCTCAGGCTGCGGGTGGTCGCTTCGATCAGCGGAGCCCGGATCACCCTGACGATCGACATCGGGTTTGGCGATGCGCTCGAGCCTGAGGCGGAGACGTTAGATTATCCTTCAATGCTCGGTTTTCCGATGCCCCGGCTCCGAGCCTACGCGCGAGAAACGGTCATCGCTGAGAAGTTCCAGGCGATGGTCATGCTGGGGCGTGCAAACAGCCGGATGAAGGACTTCTACGATATCTGGATTCTCAGCAGATCATTCGATTTCACCGATGACAGATTGGCGCGTGCAATCGCAGCGACGTTCGAGCGGCGCGAAACTCCGATCCCCACCGAGCTACCGGACGCCCTGACGGACGCCTTTGCCAAGGACGAGCAAAAGCAGCGGCAATGGCACGCTTTCGTTGAGGGAGTTGCACACGGTCCTGGCGATCTGACGGATGTCATCGCGGAGATTGCCACCTTCCTGATGCCGCACGTTGTTGCGGCTGCGAGGCTAGGGAAATGAGCGGTTTGGTTGCCACCGCCAGGCTATGGAGCGATGACAAATCAATTGCGCTGACGAAATATACATCGCACGGGCACGTTCCGAATCCGATTGCACGGCACTTCGAGGCACCCCATCCGGTCCAAAACCTCACTTTCGGACCACTTGCCCTTGCGGGTGCCGTCGCCAGAACGGCCACAGTTCGTGACGATGCCCCGCCCGTCGTGCTGGACGCTCTCAAACGAAGCACTTTGCCGATGCTGGAGGCAATGATCGAGGATGGTCTGACATTCGCTTTGTCGTCCAATTTTCAGCACCTGGCCGACGCGGAGCGAACGTTTTTCGCGGCGCGCGTCGGTAGCGGAATCGCCGATCTCTATATGAACGCCATGGGATACACATGGCGAGCAAATGCGGCTTGTCTGTCCTCCGTGCTCGATCCCCATGCCGACTTCCTATACGAAGGTGGCAATGCGAGTGGTCATGGTGTCGTCCTGGCTGAAGCGCATGGCTCCTTCGCAAAGAACGCCAGCGCGGCGAGTGTTCATCTCAAGGCGAAGAACAAATACCTTGAGCAGGTGAAGCCGCACCTTGGTAAGAATTCAGAATACGGCAAGGTGATCCACGGCTACTGTGTTGCCTTCGGTTCGGCGCCGGGAACCTCCGGGGCATTTCTGAGCTTGTCGGAAACGAAAACAAAGAAGCCAAAAGAAAAGAAGGGCGACCCGCCCGCGCCAACTTTCCCCGACACTTCTCGCGAACGAGACACACCCACATCGATTGCGCTGGCAGCGCACCGCTCGAACTTCTTCCTCATGGGAAGTGATCAGCTTGTCAGTTGGATTGATTGGGTGCGCTCAAAGGATCGACCGTTGCCGGCGATAACACCTCTCGTGTTTCTCAGGCTTCAATATGCAAGCCGCCGCTACCTTATCCCGGTTTCATCGCTCTGGTGGCTTGATCCTTTGCACAATTGGTGGCCGGAATTTTTCGACAATGAACGTCAGTGGCGCCACATGCTGCGTTGGTCACTGAGGCCGAGATCAGGCCGATGGCCACATCTCGGCTGTTTCGCAATCGAGGAAGGCGCCGGTATGGCCTTCCTTGATGCGCTGACCGGGCTCATCCAAAACGGGCCGGACTCCATGCCTGATATGGTTCGGTTGCCGGATCTCGAACCTGCCGGGTTTGGCTTTGGTGACGAGACGTCTGCACGGGGCCGGGACGACGGGGGCTATCAGTATGCCCTGTTCCGGGACGGCTTGGCTCTGTTGGGCAATCCGCAACGCGGCCGTCCTCGTGGCGTTCTGACCTGGGCTCCAAAGGAAGGCATGGCCATCGACGAATGGCCAGAGAACCTAACGAACGCCGGATGAAGGTCGGCAGTGCTCTTTAGATGTGCGAGCATATCTCCACGTCAGCTTGGTCTGAAGGGACTTGGGCTTCTTGCAGGATAAGTGCCGAAGCTTGTCAACTTCTCGCTGGTCGAAACCATTGCACCCTGCTCGCCGCCCCGCACATGCCGTCCGTGGCATTGTATCGGTGTTGAAGTCGCGAAAATGCTTTCCTCGGCACTCGGGTTCATTCCAAATCGTGGCTTGCGATTCGTCTGAGCAACGGCTTGCGATCGCAACGTGAGGAATGGTGCTGACAGGAGAAGTGGACAAACATGGACGGATCCCTAGCATTGGAAATCACAGGCGATGCAGGCATCTTTCGTCACGGCGACGCATATGACATTGCCACCGACGAGCTTGAACCTCTGATCCAATCAAGCCTGCGGTTCGATTCCCATCAAGGCGTGATGCTCGAAAACATTAGACCGCCCAATATGGAACATACCGTGCGTTGCGCCTGCCTTGATCGGGATCCGCGGGCGCAATGCGGTTTAGTTTGATAGACTCGGCGATGATAGCCGAGACAGCCTGGTATTCCTCCGGTGGGAGTGAAAATCGCTCTCGAAGAGTGGCGTTGCTCATGTAGTCGTGGGTGAGCCAACGAAGGATACAATGGAAAAAGCACGCTCGCAGCTTTTCGGCCTTTGACATTTGGGCGAATGTTTTAGGCGCGAACAAAACGACACGCATCGAATTCTCGGACGAAATGAAGTCAGGAGGGGGCAGATGTTGTGCTTCAATTTCGATTAGGGTCTTGTCTAGTCCGCCCCCGCGTTCTTCGCAGAGGCCGAACGATCGCATGGTTGCAGCGAGCTTTTCGTTTCTTGATCGGCGCTCGTCGAGTATGCGGTCGGTGCTGATCAAGGAATTGCCTGGGTTGGTGACTTCGATGCGATTGTCGTAGATTTCGACCACGGGGCCGACGCCAGCCGCCATGAAATCTTGGTGGATAAGTGCGTTCGCAATCACTTCCCGGACGGCGGTCTCAGGAAAATGTGGCACCATACGTCGAACGCCGTCGATGTAGCGTTCTTCTTTAGGGAGGCGCTCCATCAAGAACCGCATCATTGCCGTAAAGCCTACAGCGTATCCTTTTTTGCCCTCTTGCTCGAAGTCAGAACGAGACTTGTCGCGGCCGGCGTATTTGACGATGCGGACAGTCTTTCCGGCGATGGATGGAAAGATAGTGACGTCTCTAGCCAGCATGGTTGCTCCGAGATTGGTGATGTCGAACCTCCCCTCAAGATTGTCGAGCAGAAATCCGGCATCGACCATTTTTCGAATAATTTCCTGAGGTCTTTTCGGCTTAGGATCGCCAGTCAGTTCGTAGATCGGGTCGGGATCTAGCATTTTGAAAAGATCGTCTTCGGTAACGTTGGTTGTTGCGACTGCCGTTTCGAAGCGTCGGCGACCAGTTGCTATCCAAAGTGCGCGTTCGTGCTCTGGAAACTCGGCGAGTTTTTTCTTGTTTTCGCCGATCCTGATAAATTCCGTGCCAGAGAATTTGACTGGTCGTTCATGGGAAGGTTCTACGGCAATAACAGAATAGGATAAGCCGTCACAAACAAAGTCGAGAACTTCAACGAGAACTCGCGGTTCGATCATTCGTGCTAGCCAATTGGTGAAGTCTTCATTGCCATGTTTCTGATGCTGAAGGCGAACGTCTGTGCCAACGCGTTTTTTGGTCCGGTCTTCTACCCCGAACACGAGAAAGGCGCGGTCTCGTCCGGCGAGCATCGCCGAATTTGCGAGAGCCGACACATATTCTCCGATTTGAAGCGGATCCTTGTTGTTGACCTTGAATTCCAGCCACGCGCATTCCGTCGGTTCTTCGAGCAATCGATTGAGCAGGGCACAGGGATCGTGAATCGGCATTATGGGTCCTCTTTTATCCCCCTTATATCAGATTCGACCGTTTCAGAACCTCGCAATGTAGAAAACTTCGAGTGGAAACAAAGCGATGACGCGAAGACAAGGGTGCGGATTTTTATCCGCGTTTTGTTGAGTTGCGCGCAACATCGCTCTGCTCATATGGCAATATAGCCTCTTGGATTATATCCTTCTTTTATCAGGATTTCCGGAGGTCGGATGAAGCCACATTAATGGAAACAATGGGATAGTCGTCCAAACGGGCAACTTCTTATATCAGAAGTGGTCTGTCGCAAATTCTTTCGCCACTCAGCAATCCCACTAAGCAGTCGCCTCCCAGACTTGATTCAAAATACGCGCCGCAAGTGCAGCCTTGTCTTGCGGCAGGAAACGGCCGTAGTGCTGCTGGATCATGTCTGGGGTATCTTGGATCGCATAGCTGGCCTGTTCATATGAACCAGTTTGCTTCAGGATGTGGGTGGCGAGGACGTCGCGAACATTATGCGGACCATGGGGCAATAACCCTCTGATTGCGCCGCGGCCAGTATAGGGATTGTAGATTCCATACCGCCGGATGGCGAGCCGCCAAGCTTCGTAGAAGGTCGTTTGGTTATAGGCCGCATCCTTGCTTGTGGTCTTTACGGTCTTGATGAAGAACGTGCCTGGATCATCAGCGCCGCCTAGCAAGACACCACGGTGTCGATCAATATAAGCGTTCAGATACGGATAGAGGTCCTGGAGATCAGGCAGGACAAGCCGAAATGGTTTCGAGCCGAAGAACGACGAATTGGCATTCTTGAAGGCGTTAGACGGGATCAGGACTTCCCAGCCATGATCGCGATCGCTCCAACGGATCTCTCCACGTTTCATATCCTCCAATCGTCTTTCCGATGTCGGGAAATGCCCGCGCGGGCAGACGAGCAATTGCCGCAGGTTTTCCTGACGCAGACCGAGATGGAGCCCCAGGCGCAGCATCAAGAATGATCTGACTGCTTCCGCAGCTGGGCGAGGATAGCGATCCTCATTCGGCATGCGTTTGATGATCTCGTCAGTAATCTTGCGATACTCAAACAGCGGGCTTTCGGCCTCGAGAATGGCCATGATGGGCTCGAACGGATCGCGGTGAACCCGCGACACACGCTGGATTTCTTTCGAGCGCTGGGATGCATGCTTGAAGCAGGTATCGCAAGCGGCACGCCAGTTTGCCTTGGCGAACGCGAGCTCGGTGGCGGTGACTAAGCCCGGGATTGGCTTCACATTCTGGGCGAGTTCCGGATGTTGCCATATCCAGCCGGTATCCGGCCGGACCATACCGAGCAGGACCTGCAGCATGTCCTCTTCCCACTTGGTATAGAAGCCACGGCGCCTTTCGCGCCATTGCAGATACCAGTCCCAGATACCGGGAAAGACCAAAAGGCCAAAGGTCAATTGACCGAGAGGAACGCCAAAGCCCTTTACCGCGCTATTCGGTGACGCCGCCAAAGAACCAAACATCAAACCCAGATGTTCGATCTTCTGGGACGCCGTCTCTTCGCCCCACAGGCCGTTTCTCTGAAACCCGAGAGCTGTCAAAGTTGCGGTCTTGAAACGGATCAAGTTCGCCATTTCCATCGCCAGCCGGGGAGGGGCGTCGATCACGCCTGCAAGCAGATCCGGATCCTCTATCGTCGTGTGATCGCCTTCATCGTCCGCGAAACTCTCCGCGTCAGCTCGAGGCGTAAGCGAGCCGCCATAGGAAATACCGGGAAACCGAATTGCATATCGCTGCTTGGTGGCTGCCGCCTGAAATCGTCGATAGTCGGTCGTGCCAGAGATGATGACGCGTCGGACCCATTCTAGAATTTCTTCGCGCTTGCCAAAGGGAAGGCTGTTGAAGTCGTCTGGCAAATGCCACGCAAGACGCCGCCGCTCGGCGGGGCCAATATCGGTGCCGACCTCATGCCCGGACGCCGACCGTGATTGGTGCGGAAGCTTCTCTTTGAAGTAGCCGTTCGGCAAACGGTAGCGACGCTCGATCCGCGACAGGATTTCAAGACTGTCTAGAGATCGTGGTACCTTGATGCCCTTCACCCAGGTCAGCAGGGTCTTGTGGTCAAAGGATGGGTGGGCGCCAGCGACAGCTCGGTGCAGGTGAAAATAAGAATCCCCGTGCCGGCGCATATGATAGATCAGGGCCTGCTGAAAATCGTCGGGGTCTTCGGTCCAGTCGAAGAGTGGCTCCGGAAATTCCTCAACCAGTTTCGGAGGAACGCCTGGCTTCGCTTTTGATGTCGCCGCCGCGGCCTCTGGATGTCGAGAGCTTGGCGCGGTGCGCTGTTTGGACGAAATCGAAGATGGAGGAGCTGGTTTCCTTTTCACTTTCCTCGCGACTGGCTGATCATCTTCCTTCGGAAGCTCTTTCGCAGCCCAGCGGGCAATCGCCTCGAGCCCAGATTGCAGGTTCTTCTTCAAGCCTGCCGACAATTCATCTGCGAGACCGCAGGCCTCGCTGACCGATTGCCAGTCAATGCGGCCCATCCGCATGGGCGGAGGCTTACGGTAGATAATCAGGCTGGTGAGGTAAGGCTTGATATTGTCGAGCGTGCGCTGAGAGACGAGGGGCGCGATACGCAAATCGCAGAACTCAGAAATCTTACGCTGAAAATGAATGGATGAAGCAGACTGGTTTTTCATGATGACTTTGGCTTGGATCCTTGCCGGCACCGGTGCCGGGGGGAGGCCTGCTAAAGCCACATGGTAAATGAACCCTAAACTGCCGCCGAATTCAGTGCAGACGACAAACGCCGAGGTGCGCAATAGGGCCGGCAATGCTAACCATGAACCATGGGATTCGGGGTTTTCATCCATCGCTCAGATTCGATTTACGACGACAGTCCAGCGGAACAGTATCAGTTCCCGAGCCAGTATCTTGGCCGTGTTCAAGCCTGTGTCGGAGATTGGATCATCTACTATGAGCCGCGCAAAGTTCTCGCAACGCGCGGCTATTTTGCCGTCGCAAAGGTAGCTCAGGTCATCTCCGATTCGAAGTCGCAGAACATGTACCTAGCGTTGATTGGACCAGGCACCTACCTCGACTTCGTCAATGCTGTTCCGTTCAATGGACCAGGTGGCGTTATTGAACGCGGCGTCCTGAATGATGAGGGACGAATTTCCGGTAGGGCACAGGCCGCCGTGCGGCCCATATCCGCAGAGGATTTCAATCGTATTCTGTCGGCTGGTCTTGATGAACATGAACCAGAATTGCCTCGCGTGGACGATCAACTGTCCTCGCATTCTGGCGACGGTTTTGAAGACGGAGCTCAAGCACCTTTCATATTTGAGCAGGAGCGGGAGCGCGTCACGCAATTGTCCTCACGGATCGTTCGCAGCCGACTATTTCGCAGGCTGGTTCTGCAGGCCTATGACAAGCGCTGCGCAATTACTGGATTGAAGCTCATTAACGGTGGCGGGCGTGCCGAAGTCGATGCTGCCCACATTCGACCGGTGGAGGCGAATGGCCCGGACATCATCAGCAATGGTATTGCCCTGTCCGGCACGGCACATTGGATGTTCGACCGCGGACTGATCAGTCTTACGGATGAACTCGAGATTGTGATTTCTCGACAAGCTAACGATCCAGACGGTGTTCGAGGCGTAATCAACCGAACTGGGAGGGCGGTCGTTCCGTCGCGACCGTTCGAGCGGCCGCATCCTCGGTTTCTCCAGTGGCATCGGGAGAACTGCTTCAAGCAATGACCCATCTCGAATGTCGATGCGTGGCAAGACTTCACGACGGATAGACGCAAAAAAGGCCCGCCGCAGCGAGCCTTCAATCGTTTCGGGGTTTTACCTACCAGCCGGAAGACCCGCCGTCACGCTGGTCGGACGCGCGGCCGCCGCAACTTGAGCCATCGGAGGCTCTGTCCCACGAATGATTGCAGTTTCCTGCATATGTGAACGACGATGCGCTGATAAGCATCAGAAAAGCAGCAGCAATAAGCTTGAACATCAGATCCTCCCCGAGTTGTTTCGCGCTCATCGCATTGCACGCAAAAGATGATTCGCAAAGAGGAGAGTCGCCAATATTTCATAAGACGATTCTTATTTAGATAATCGTGGTTAAAATGGCGCACTCGCCACTGGATGATGTGCCGACGGTGAAGCAGGTCCGGTATCTCCTCGTTCAAAACAGCCTGGACGGCTAACGAACAGCAATGCCAAAAGCGTCCAGGACTTCGGTCGTAATCGTTCCGGTGACTTTCAGATTGTTGTCCTTTTGCATCTGGCTGAGTGCTGCGCGCGTATCCTCGTCAACGACGCCCGTAAGCGAGCCAGCGTAGTAGCCATAGGCCGTCAGTCCCGATTGCACCTGGATGACGACCTGTCGGAATTTGTTGGAATTGCCTGGCAGCACCTTGGTCGGTGCCACTGGCTGCGGAGCGGCTGGTACAGGAGCCGGGGTGAGTATTGCCGGTATCAGTGCGGCGGCCGGCGGCGTATAGGTCGGGGCGGTGTAACGGGGGACAGGTGGTGACGGATCGCTGTAGGAGGGGCTGCTGTAGGTAGTGCTTGGCAGGTACCCGCCGCCACTGCCCGAGCGATGGCTCGAATGGGAACTGTGGGAACTATGGCTCGAATGCGAGCGATGGCCGGCGAGCGAATAGAGATGACGGATCTTGAGACGCTCGAGGATCGAATGCGGATCCGATTTCTTGGCGATCGGATCAAGCGGCATGGCTACAGTCTCTGATGGCAGGAAGCCGGCGGCAAGCAGCGACGGGATGAGGAATAGGCGTCGTTTCATAATGGCGTTAGCCCCCTGAAACCTTTTTTGTGATCGTACCATTCGAAAAAGCCGCCACAGCGTTGGCGTTGCGAGCATCCGCTGCAGAAGGATTCGTGCTTTTTTTTCCAATCGGCGATTGATGCCGGGGCGAGACCGCGATAGCGGGCCGGAACCGAGCACAGTGGAAAATTGTAGAGCTGGATAGGGACGTTTCTGGCTGTCGCGATGTTGATGGCGCGCGCGACGTTTTCGAAATCGGTCGACGTATCCTTGAAGCTGCGATCCCAATTCATACGACCATAGCCGATGTTTTCGAGCTGCATGATCGCCCAACGCTCGACGAAGGGCAGGGAGGTGCCAACAAAGTCGGCAATTGCGGGCAGCTCGGCTTCGTTCTGCTGCATGACCACTGTTCGTAGTTCGATCAAGGCGCCTGCCTCAAAGAGAATGGCAAAAGACTCGATCAGCCGTTCGAAGGCGCCTTGCTTGGCGACGATGGTGTCGTGACGATCAGCGTCGCGCGCATAGAGTGGGATGCCCCAAAGGATCCGTTCCGTTCCGATCGTCTGTAGTGTTTCGATATCCTCGTCGGTAAAATGCTGGCCATTCGACAGAATATGGAACCTCAGATCGGCCCTGATGATCGACAAGGACAGAAGCATGTCGAAGAGCTTCCTCTTGTGGAGGAGAGGTTCGCCTCCAGACAGGCCGATGTAGGCGTTGGCCGGCGCCAGCAACGTGGCGGTCTCCAGCTCGGCGAACAGATCGATATGGCCCTTTTTCGGTGGCTGCGAGCACATCAGGCAGAGCTGGTCGCATTGCTCAGTGATCAGCAGCGTGTTGTGCGCAGAATTGGCCCTGATCAGGCGTCGGGCGCTTGTCTGTCCCGGCGCTATCAAGATGACGTCGTTGTCGAGTCTCGTGTCGGGGTCCGCGTAGAGCGCAAGTGAGAAACCCTGGAAGTCATATTCCCGCCTTTGACCGTCGACCTCGATGAGCACGGCATCGTGTACGCCGAGCTCATCGGCTGCGTCCCGCAGCCTGACGATGAGCGGCTCGACGATCGGAAGCGGCTCGACCTTAAGACTCATGTCGGTCATGAATGGAACTTCAGCAATTGCGGATCGATTGCTTCAAGTCCCGACCAAAGGGCGATCGAGCGCTGGACCTTCGGATCGTCGCAATAGAGCAGTTCGAAGATAAGATCGAAAATTGCCATATGTCTCTGACAAAAGTCAGTCATGTGACGTGGCAAGTCGATCCGACCGTGCCTGGAAAGATCGTCGATAAGGTCGACGCCACAGAAAGCCTGATAGGGGCAGTGCACGCAGTCGGCGTCAAACAGATTGAGCGCTTCCATGTTGAGCGCATCGATTGTCGCGCGATCGAGCCCTGTCCGCACGTCGCCCATGCGCAGGTCGATATGGCCGAGCCGCGTCATCATGCGTGCCTCATCACTCGGATAAAAGGCGCCGTCATGATCGATCACCAGATAACTTTTCCCGACGACGTTCGGATTCCGGAGATCGACGTGGTTGTCGTGACCACTGCGCAAGACACGGCGTAGACAATGAGAGAAGTAGAACTCTTCCATTGTCGTGTCCGACGTCGCGTTGTGTTCGACAAGGCGCATGATGAAGGCGCGGATATAGTCGGCCCAGAGCGAGCCGATATCACGTGTTCGAAACCGCTTCCGGGCAAATCCTTGGTGGTTTACCGGCCGGAGATAGATCGATCGGAAGCCGAAGGACGAGTAGAGGGTTATAACCTCGCCTGGGTCCGGCAAGTCATCGGGGTCGAAGGTCGGGAGTGCTGAAATCCGCCCCGGCATCGACTGTGTTGCGCGTGCCAGATTGCGCAGGAAGCGATCGGTTGTGGCTGTCGTTATGGTGCGATGGCGTTCATGCAGAGAGACTGTCGGATCAAGTGATGTGCTGACGAACGTGTCCTGTGACGACAGAAACGCCCATGCCTCTTCGCTTACATCCTGGAGATTTGTGCAGACGACAAATTCAGATTGTTCGAAGCGCTGCCGCGCGAAAGCCCGTACTTCCTTCAGGACGTCGAGCCGAAGGAGCGGTTCGCCGCCCTGAAATTCTATCTTTATCCTTTGCGTCGACTGGCTATCAAGAAATCGTAGCACCGCCTGGAGGGTGGCCGCGTCCCAATCATAGCCAGGCGCATGTTCGTTGACGCGGCTTACTTGGCAATAGGCGCAGGCAAGATTGCAGCGAAGCGTTGGCACCAGGATGACGTAGTCGAGTTCAGACGGCGCATGGAGGCGTTTGGCCCACCGATAGGCAAATGAATTGAAGGCGAGATCGCCAGCCTTGTCGAAGGCATGTCCATTCACTTCCAGAAACCGCGTATCTTCAGCTGACAGCTCTCCCGCTACATATCGCACGAGGAATGCCTCGTCGGAACGAAAGAAGCCGCCGGCATCGTCGCAGAATAGGAGGCTCTCCGTGCCGGAAGTCCGGAACTTTAACGGCATCACATTCATCGCAGCAATCTCTCGATCACCGACCGGCGAACTGCGTCCGTCTCACGGAAAATCTTCTGTCGATAGAGCGTGTGGCGAAACGCAGCTATCACTGTGAGGTCGGAGCTGCTGAGCTCGACACCGTCTTTCGCGGCGGTGACCGCCACCTCTGGATGGAGATAGGAGAAGCGCATGATGGCTTCGTCAAGGTAGGGCCGAAAGATCGGCGCGATGTCTAGAACCACTGGATTCGACCTGAAAAGCAACCAGGAGGTGCTAATGTAGATGAGTTGCGGCGATTCCTGAATCTGAACGCCGAAGTTGATAACGACTTTTTTTGGACTTTCTATCAAAGGGGTCGGCGTTCGGGTTGCGGATGATTGTCAGTCGATGTGAGCATTGACGAATAAACCTTGCGGTGCACTGAGGAGAGGCCTGATGGCAACAAAAGCAACCTGCACATCAGGCGCGATTGCTTGCGTAGGGCTTCTGATGTCGGCCCACATGGTTTTTGCCGAGATACGGCCGGTTCGAGACGTTCAGCAGGCGCTTGCTGGACAAGGTTTCGATGCCGGCGCGCCTGACGGAATCTGGGGGTCAAAGTCGATTGCCGCACTTCAAGCGTTTCAACGGGCGCATGGGCTCACCCCGTCTGGCATCGTGACGCAGGATTCATTGAAGGCGTTATTTCCTGCTTCTAGCGATTTCCAACCAGTTACCGTGCCAGCGAATGTCGCATCAACACCGGACGTGAATCCACCTAATGTGAATTCCGCGGTTGTTTCTCCGAAGCCCTTACCCTTTTCGGCTCCACCCGCACCGTCGAGAACCACAGTGTCCGACGAAAAAACCAGCGGAAGAAATGGTTCGAGCCAGGGCGGCTATATCGTCATCATCGGTCTGTTTGTTGCAAGCTTCTTGTTTCTCAGGGGTCGATCTAAAAAGAGCGATACACAGAAGGCGCCATCAAAGAGCAAGGGAACAGAAACAAATACCAAAAGCAGGCGTGGCGCCTTGCGGTAACGTGAGGAATTTCGTTCCCTCCCGACAATAAACTATGCGGACCCAACGTTCGATTCTCATCAAGAGCCGCGGAACTTGGAAACGCGAGCATTGAGTGCCCGATTCGACGAGCGTTAAAGCCGCGCTACTTGTGCAGGGTCGACTGCTTTGACTTCTACTGTCACGTCCATCGACAGGAAGGCATCAGCCGCACCCATGAAGCTCCCTGAGACCGGAACGGCCTGCGCGATGTCGCGTGTCATGGCGACCGGGACAAGGTTGGCGCCGCCCATGCTGCGGTTCGTCGGATCGAATGTGATCCAACCGGCGCCCGGAACGAAAACCTCCGCCCAAGCATGCGTCGATCCCAGGTCCGTCGAGCCAACGAGGGAACTGTCCGGATTGAACAGATAGCCTGAGACGATCCGGGCGCCGAAGCCCAGACTGCGCCCCGCCTCCACGAACAGTACGGCAAAGTCTCTGCAAGAGCCCCAACCCCGATCGAGAGTGGTCGACGGCGCCTGCGTGCCTTCCTCTTCCCGGCTCTGGTAGGAGATGGAGGATGCGATGCCTAGACTAATATCCTTGAGGAGGGACAGCGTATCGGTCGGCGTGCCAGCGACGAAACCGCGAACCCATGTCGCAAGCCGGCCGTCGATATCTTCGTACTGCTGAACCGCAAGCGCACCGAGATCAGTCCAATCACTGTCGGTGTACAGAAAAGGATAGTTGATTGCCGACACCGCAATGTCGAAGACGGGCCATGCAGATGCCGTCAAATCGACGGTTGCCATGCTGTCCACAACAAGGCTTTCGCTGGGCGTCTGGAATGTCACTGAGGCGATCGCATTGCCGAATACGTCGTTCGACCAGGTCAACTCAGCCTCGGGCGAAATGGAAATCATGGCTCAGCAGCCTGAGCTCGCGGCCTTCACGTGGCCTGAGCATAAGGCGGTGCGGCGACAGCGACACCTTCTCTCGAAAAGCGTAAGTCGTACGATGATGAATGTTGAGCGTCGGCATAGCAACGGGTCCTAAAAAGCTGATGGCGAGGGCGCTGCCCCTGAGACAGAGCAATGGCATAACTTCCGCGCGCCGCACCGGCTCATCAACGCATCAGTCCAGCAGCCCGAAGCGCACTGTTAATCACCGTGCCGACGCCTCGATCGTCCCGACCGCCGATGTTGCGCACCGCGCTCGGCTTTGCATAATCGATTGCATTTCTGAAGACGTCCGTCGGCGAGCGGCCTTCCCGTGGAAACGCGATGTCGTGAGTGTAGAGCAGAAGTTCCATGCCCTCACGAGAACGTAACACCAGACGACTGGGGGAAAGCTGAACCGGGAAGCGATGGCTGTAAGTCGTGCGGTGTCGCATGGAAAGCTTCAGCATGCCCTCTCCTTGTCAGCGCCGCACGAGTGCAAACCAATCCACTCCATCAGACCTGAGCTGGCGAAACGCCTACGGCTCTACGTTGTCCGTTGCCGAGCTCCGGGACTCATCACAACACCCGATTGCCCTGCGGATCAGACATCGCTGATCGATGGGAGATGCAGCTTGACCTCCCGACGCTGCTTTTCATCCAGAGGCTCGATATGCTCCTTCCAGAATGACGATGCCATGGCTGGTTCATCGTCCCACTTTCGCGTGCTGACGATGTTGTCGTCGACTTTCACGCGCCGACGCCCGCCGAGGCGCAGGTACTCCTCCGCCAGCCGCAGGGATGGCGTCTCAGCATCCTCTCGAATTCCGGTATCTTCGCTCTTTTTATTCTTCTCCAGGAACACGACCAGTGCCTCACACTCGGGACCGAAGGGCTGCTGTTTCAGGAAAGCATCGACCGATGAACTTGTCTCGTGGCCGCCAGAGGATGCATTCCCCCGATGGAGGACGAAAAGCCTGCTGGTCGCGGCGTCCTTTCCAATGAACCACTTGTCTCCATTCGAACTCGAAGCAAATTCTTGCAGATCGGTCATGTCGTAGTCCTCTTTTCAGCTTTCAGTTCATAGGACACGGAAAGCCACGGCCTATCGGATCAGCTTGATCGCGACGGTGATCCCGGATCTCTGAGCGTCGCGGATCAAAGCTTATGCCGGCGTCCCAAGAGTAAGTCAGACCTGTCGCCGATCAGGCGATCCGGCGTGAAAGTGGGTAGCCTGGCGCGTCATAGAGCGCGCGAATCTGGTTCTGATCAAAACGCGCCTCGTCAATCTCCAACATTGAGCCACGCTGCTGACTTTTTGGCATGTCCTCTACGGCGAAACGGAGGGCTTCGGCAGCTGTCTCGAACCGCCGATAGCGAGGGCCGACTATGCCGGCTTTCGACTTGCCGGCATAAAGTCCAGCTCCACCCGTATAATCGAACCGGGTCACATTTGCGCCCTCGCGGTTGCGACAGGATGACGGAGGCGACGGGCGGCATCTCGGACGGTTCGTTCGCTAGCGCGCAGTTGTCGCTTCCGCAGCTGCATCGCTTTCCGAAGGTTGAAGAGCTTTTCGGCACTGGAACCGGCTTCGGCGGCAGGTGCACGAAACAGCGCTTCTGCGGATTTTCGGGTGGTGTAGTTTGTCATATTGTCCTCGAAGAATGAGCACGATATCGCGCCCCTTGCGATGATATTGGGGGTGACAGCGCCCAGCTATTTCTTACTGACACTCGCCGTGTGGCCGCCCGTGAGCTTGACCTGCGAGCCAGATGGCGCGGGTGCCGCTGCTGCGGATTTGTCTTTTTTCGGTTTACGGATTTCTCGGTTGCTACGCGTTTGGCCTTTGGCCATGGGCTTATCCTTCGGCGCCCGATAAGTGTTGGCGCTGTTTGAGCTGGAGTGATTTGGGTCGACGTTTGTCTCGAAGCAAATTTGCTAAACTGGTAGAAGCGTCCTGCCTTGAAGTATTGTCCGCATGCGGGTTTTTCCGTCGATGCCGAAATTTGGAGAGGCACTCATCGCCGCCACGGGCAGGATTCGCTGAGCGGCCCGGGTGACCACGGTCTCAAGAAGCGCGCGAAGGGGCGCTTGTTCATGATATCCGAATGGACTGGAACGAGCCAGATTTTGTGAAACGTAACCGGAATACTCGTTGGAAGACATCGCGTCCTCCTCTCGGTTGGGTGAAGCCATCGGAAAGACAGCGATACCTATGACACGGCGACTATGTCTGCCACATGCCTGCCTCGCCGTTTGAGCAGGCTTTGTCATTTACTGCCTGCGATGCCGCTCGGGGAGCGGTCGAAACTGGACCCATCCTTGCGGACGCTTCGGAGATTACGATTGCCAATCTCTATGGCGAGAAAAACAAAAGGCCGGGCATGAACCCGACCTCTCACAGTCATTCAGCTTTGCTGCCAGTACATCCGTGGTCAGCGGTGCGAATGACCTTATTACGCCGCCTGAAGGTTCTCAGCAGAGTTCTTGCCGGACTTGCGATCCTGGACGATGTCATAAGTGATCTTCTGACCATCCGAGAGCGAACGCATGCCGGCGCGCTCTACGGCAGACACGTGCACGAAGACATCCGTGCTGCCATTGTCAGGCTGAATGAATCCGAAGCCTTTGGTGGAGTTAAACCACTTTACAGTACCAGTGTTCATAACGATTTCCTTTCAAAGCAATCGTTGTGGTTCCCGCGATGCCTTGCGGGATAAGATCGATTATTTGAGAGGAAATCCGACGGGAGCACAAAGCTCTGGAACGACGTCACAAGCATTGGTCGATAAACAATATATAGGCTCAATTTTTAGTTTTGCAATGCCTATCTCTTTTTTTCTAAGCTCCTGCTGTCTTGGTCGTATCGAACCTGGGTCGCCCAACCAGCCTCGCGTGCGTTCAATGCCGGCCTCCAGCATGCGTCCCTGAATTTTCCAAATGACTTTCGTTTTTAACGGCAAGGTACACCGTGGGCCATGCCCTTGATGAGATTGATCTCGGTGACGGGTTTGCCGCTTTCATTGAGCCAGATCTTACGACTATCGCCATTGATGGCTCGATCACATCCGGTGCGTCGGAGACCTTGGTGCACGATGGCCCACTGATGGACCATCTGCTCGGCATTTCGATAGCCTGCCCTCCGCCTTAGGCGGTTCCATCATTAAGCCCGCCGATGATCGCGTCGGCAGCTAACAATTCGGGATAGGTCGCCAACATGACGTCCGCGATCGCGTCTCCGGCGGACGGTCCGATGATGACGATCTTATCAGGATCCAACCATGCGACTCGACGACGCCTTCTATCATTTCGCGGATTGACAGAGCTTCACCAGCCTGGCCCCGGATTGCGTGGTTCGAGCCCGTTGAAACACAGTTTGGCGTTCGCCCCCTACTGCTCCGGACACAGGGCGGCGTGCATCCGTGCAGGACGACGACGAGCGGCTTTTTGGGGAGCGAGGATGGCCGGCAGGTAAAGCCGGCACTTCCGCAAGCGGGGGTCGAAGAGAAGTTCCTCAGCTCGATCAGCTGGCGCGTATTTATGTGCTCCGGCACATCGGTCTCCTTTGCCCGCCATGGGCACAAGTTCCAATATGAGTAAGAATGCTGCGCCGCATAATTTCCTTTGCAAAGATATCCTGATCTCTGCTGGGATGATCTCATTGACCCCGAGTGACCGGCGCGATAGCGGCCGCTTCACGAAACGAGACCAAGCGCCGGCTTCCTTCGTCCCACAGGACCAGCTTTACGCATTGCAGGCTCTGCCACAGCGTGATCCTGCCGATTTCGGCGAGTTCAGGATGGTTTCGAAGGACCTCCGGCAGGCGATAGTAGGGAACCTTGCTGGAGAGGT
This sequence comes from Sinorhizobium sp. B11, assembly GCA_039725955.1. Taxonomy (NCBI): domain Bacteria; kingdom Pseudomonadati; phylum Pseudomonadota; class Alphaproteobacteria; order Hyphomicrobiales; family Rhizobiaceae; genus Sinorhizobium; species Sinorhizobium sp. B11. The sequence goes on along the minus strand of CP091035.1, from coordinate 75,275 downwards.
GATGCACGTGGTGGATGCCGATGTTACCGGTCAGCCAGCGCAGAGGACGCGGCAGATCGTAATGCGAGGCACCGTGCAGAGCGGCCCTTGGAAATTGCCACTCCGGCTCTTTCGACCAGTGCGTCTCCTCGAATTGATGCTGCACATAGAAAAGCCAGACGCCAATCGACCCCGCCAGGAGGACGATCGGCAGATGAACGACAAGGAAGGATACCGGGCCGACCGCCCAGATCAGGAGCGCAGCGATCACCATCACTGCAGCGTTTGTGGCCATCGTTGACATCCAGGGAAGCACGCCATCGCGCATCATTCCCATCGGCAGCCGTTGCTGAAACAGGAAAAGCCAGGCCGGGCCGATGCCAAACATCACCAGCGGATGCCGATAAAGGCGATATCCAATCCGTCCCCACCGCGATCGTCCATAATATTCTGTCACGGTGAGAGTGGTGATATCCCCGACGCCGCGCTCATCGAGATTGCCGGCCGACGCGTGATGCGTGGCATGCGCCCTGCGCCAATAGTCATACGGAGTTAGCGTGAGAACACCGAGAACGCGTCCTGTCCAGTCATCGAAGCGCCGCCGGGCAAAGAAGGAGCCGTGGCCGCAATCGTGCTGGATCATGAACAGCCGCAGCAGAAAGCCCGCCGCCGGGACGATCAGTATAAAGCCCCACCAGAAGCCGAAATGTACCGCTAACCAGGTCAGCGTCCAGAAGGCGGCGAAAGGGATGGCTGTGACGGTCAACTCGAATGCACTGCGGCCCAAATGCGGCGTGCGATATCTGGCAAGGATTTTGAGCCAGGCTTTTTCGTCCGGGCGTTGGTCGATAGATGACTTTGTTTCCACGATCATTGATTCTGGCCGGCTTTCTGCAGGGCCGCCGTGCGATAAAAGTGTTCAGCGTGCTGATAAAGGTTTTCCGCATCGACCCGGTCACCAGCTTGGGCGGCTTCTCGGGCTGAAACCGTATATTGCTCATATCGGCTCATCAGGCTGTGCGACCTTGATATTGCCGTCGTATCCGCGGTGGCCCGAGCACGGCTGCTGGCAGACGGAGTAGAATTTCGCTGTGGTAATTTCAAAAGAAACAATTCAAGCCGTCATGAGGCTTGCTCCATAAAGGTTGTGATTTCGGGAATGATTGACGGCGACTAACGCAAGCGAACTCGCCAGTGGTTTCGCCCCTTGGGGCGGCGTCGCAGTCGATCAAGATTTACCCCGGCATTGCGGCCGTTTGATGTTGCCTGGCCTCCCCGTGTCGGCTCCAAAGGATGCTAACCCCATGCAGAGAGAGTCAGCCGGTCAGGGTGCCCAGCAGGTCGGCGATCTTGATCGTCGAGAAGTTCGAGAACGTGTCACAGATGGCGTAAGGTAGCACGATCTGATCGTTGTGGCGCATCGCGCCGCATGTGTAGACGACGTTTGGAACATATCCCTCCCTTTCCGACGGCTCCGGGTGAACGAGCGGCTCTTTCGAGCGGGCGAGAACTTTGGACGGATCGCGCTTGTCGAGAAGGGCTGCGCCGATTGCGTATTTTCGCACGGGTCCCACACCATGGGTCAGAAGCAACCAACCCTCGTCGAGTTCGATCGGCGATCCGCAATTGCCCATTTGCACGAATTCCCACGGAAATTTCGGGCCGAGAATGATCTCGCCGCCATTCCATACGTGGAGATCGTTGGAGCGGATGAGATAAAGGTTTTCATTGTCCTGGCGACCGATCATCGCATATTGGTCGTCGATTTTTCGCGGAAATAACGCCATTCCCTTGTTCTTGGCGGCTGTTCCGGCGAGAGGCGTCATCCGAAACGACAGAAAATCTTTGGTCTCGAGGAGTTCGGAGCGAATGTCTCTGCCATCATAGGCCGTATAGGTGGCGTAGTAGGTTTTCTGACCAGCCTCTTCGAACTCGACGAAGCGAGCATCCTCGATGCCGTTCGACTGCGCAGCGGTGACTGGAAATATCACCCGTTCGCTGATTGGCTGTTCGGAGGAAAATTTCAGTTCCAAAGGCTCATCGGGCGATGAAGGTGAGGGATTGTCGAACGAGGGAATGGACGCAAGCCGCGCCGTGGGTTCGATGTCCACGGTGCCATTCTGATCGACAATTCCCGATCTGAAGGTGAGAGACGAAACATGTCCTTCGCCGACCGCACGCAGGCTTAAGATAAAGCGCTTGCTGCCGCGCGGCACGCCCGACTGATCCGCATGGGCGACTATGCTCGGGTTGAACAAAGCGGATGCCTCGAAGGAGTATTCGTGCATGAAGTATGCGCCGACGAGTTGGCGTTGCACCTTGTTGAAAGCAATGTGGGGCGCGAACGCTCCCTCCATTTCGATAGCGCGCTTTTCGAACGTCGCCAGCAGATTGCGGTGTCGGCCCTCGAAATTTTCGAGAACCTCGGCCAGTTGCTGCTCTGCGACCTCAAGGTCGAGGCCGAGCACGCGATCCACGATGTGATTGGCCCGCGTCTTGTCCGTCGGTTTGAAGTCTCGCGGTTCCGTAGCGGGTTTGAAGCGCCGCACCACGACGCGTGTGGGATCGGGTCGTAGGAAAAGTGCCTGGCGGTTGAGAAATGCTGTCTGTGACAAGATGATCTCGATCTGAGTTGAGGCTGCGATGCGTTACGCGGTGAGCGCGCGAAGCGGAGCGAGTGTCGAAGGATGGCCGCTGGCACGCGAAAGCTTACGAAACTCCACAAGGCCGAGGAGATAGCAGACCACGGATTCGCCGCCTCTGTTTTCATTGAGACGCGTCGGATGCAAACCGTCGCGGCAACTGCCTGTTTCGAGATCCACGACTGGCAATGAGAGATCGTTGCTGCCGAGGAACCAGGCGAAAGCCTTTGCGGCCTCTTTTTTCCATGTGACGTCGTGGCTGACCCGCCATGCGGCATGACAAGCAGCGATCGTCGCTGTCGCCTCCAGAGGCTGTTGATCGAAGACCTTCACCTCTCCCGTCCGATCTGTAAAGCCATCCGTGCCGACAGGTCTGAACAGTCCATCAGAGTTTGTCTGTACCGTCATTAGCCATCGCAAGGATTTGAGGCCCGCGGCCACGTCATCAGGGCGTTCAGCACTCAATCCCGTCGCGATCAGGGCCTGAGACAATCGGGCATTGTCGTAGGAAAGGCTCTCCTCGAACCAGCTCCATCCTATTTTCCCGACACGATGGAAGATATCCAACAGCCTGTCGGCCAGTGTCGAACGGATTTGCTGGGCCAACATGTCTTGAGGGGAGGCTGCGCAATAGCCGTCCAGGCCCAAGAGCGCAAACGCCCAGGCGCGTGGCGAGCCAAAACCTTCAACGGTCGGCAATGCTTGCGCGAACAGGGCCGCGGCCCACGCGCGCCGGGATGGGCTTGCGTCGCCGCGGGCGCATTCTCCAAGAGCCCAGAGCGTTCGGCCGTGGCTGTCCTGCGATCCTTTATCTTCCAGCCAGCGTCGGTCGAAGCCCATGAAGTTTCTAAAATGTTTCTCGTCAGGGTTCCAGGCGTGCTGCACGAAGGACGCGAAGCGCGCGGCGAGGGCGTCCGGCAACAGTCTCTCGCCAGGTTCGTTGAGAGCAATCGACAACAGAAGCGCGCGGGCATTATCATCGACACAGTAGCCGTGCGCCCGATCCGGTACGGAATAGACGGCATGTTGGAACAGCCCCGTATCGTCGCACATCGACATGAAGTAGCCGAGCTGCGGCTCGGGGAGGGGGGGGGCCTTGCGCATCACGACATTCGTTGGTGCTGCGGGCTGTCGTGCGGGATTTTGAAACGCCACCTGTGAGAACAATGCGAGATAGCGCTCGGCGGTCTTTTGCCACGTCATCGGACGACTGTTTTGGTATGCCCGGCGCCGCATTGCGTCGCGTCTTGTGTCGTCCGTGAGAAGCGACGCGATCTCGCGGCCGATAGCCGTCGCGTCGCCGAATGGGACGAGCACACCACGGCCGTCGGCCAACAGTTCTTGTGCGTGCCAGTAAGGTGTAGAGACGACGGCCTTCCCAAGACCGAAGCTGTAAGCCAGAGTGCCCGATGTCATTTGGGCCTCGTTGAGATAAGGCGTGGCATAGACATCGCACATGGAGATGAAATTCAGCAACGTTGCCTTGTCGACGAAGCGATCGAGAAACACCACGCTGTCTTCGATGCCCAGGTCGTTTACCCGTGTTACCAGGCTCTCGCGATAGGCCTCACCTTGGTCGCGTACGAGATTGGGATGGGTTGCTCCGAGGATAACGTAAACCGCATCGGGCCGGTTTTCCAAGATCAAGGGCATGGCATCGATCATGACCTCGATGCCTTTGTTCGGTGAGAGAAGGCCGAACGTCAGGATCACCGAGCGTCCGTCGAAGCCAAGGTCAGCTTTCGCGACTGCCGGTTCCGAAAACGGCATGTCGGGAATTCCATGGGGAATGACCTCTATCTTGCCGGCCGGCACATGATAGACCTCCGACAACAAAGTCCTGCCCTTTCCCGCCATGACCACCACTTTGGCAGACAGGTCGACGAGTTCGTTCAGGACGCGGCGCTGGCCGAGACTTGGCTCCGCCAGAACCGTGTGCAGCGTGGTGACGATCGGCATCTTCAACCGCGACAGCAGCGCAACGATATGATGTCCGTCCTCGCCGCCAAAAATTCCGAATTCGTGCTGCAGGCAGGCGACGTCGAAATTGCCGGCGTTCAGGACGTCCGCAGCATGAATATAGTCGTCACGGTTGTTATCGGCTATCGCGAGACGGACCTCCGGCGGGTAGTCGTAGACATGATCATGGTCCGTCATAGCCACGATCGCCGTGGCGACACGGGCTGGAGACTTCGAAACGGCCTGCTGCAGATCCGTCGTGAAAGTGGCGATACCACAGCGACGCGGAAAAGAATTGCCGATGAATGCGATATTTTTGAGCTGATTCATAGCGAAGCTCCTGACGAGCGGAATGGAATGACGCTTCGCCCTTGGCGACCACTTTCCAGCTCGGAACCGGGTTGCGATCCGACTTCGGCCGGGAGCTGCCTCAGGAGCCCGATCGCGGGCGCGCTCGCTGCGGTGGCAATGAGCAAGACAATTCCGTCACGCCCGACACGGATGTCGGCGCGATCAGCTTCTGCGAAAAATCCATCGCCGATCGTCGCCGTCAGGGATCCTATTGCTCCGCCTCCCGAGACGACCAGAGCCCAACTTTCGCTGCTCGCCGTCAATTCCCAAACGGTGTCGGCAGGGAGGTCCAACCGTTCGAGGGTGAAGAACGGACAAGACATGAGCTCGGCGCGCTCGACGGTGATATGCCGTGGTAGCTTCCTGCTGCTTGCCGGTTCCAACCGTGTCACGGCTATAGCTTGTTCGATATGCAGTTCTCTCGAACGTCCATGATCCCAGATGCGAAACGTCGTCTCGTTGCGTTGTTGGATCTCAGCAATGACCAGACCCGCACCGATGGCATGCACGGTGCCAGCCGGAACATAAAACACGTCACCGGCCGCGGCCTCCTGCCAGTCGAGAAGGCCGTCAATCGATCCGTCGAGCGCGGCCTTCCTAAATTCGAGCTGTGTCAGTGGCCACTTAAGGCCCACGGCGACCTGCGCCCCGTCGTCCGCTGCCAACACATACCAGGCTTCGCTCTTGCCGCTTTCCATCCCCATCGACTTGGCGGCAGCATCATCGGGATGAACCTGTATCGACAGTGTTTCCCCTGTGAAGAGGAGCTTCAGGAGGAGCAGACGATCCCGCTCCCCCGCTTCGCCATAGTCAAACGAGATTTCGCCGACGGGGCTGTCCTGGCGGTTCTTCGATGCCCATGGCCCGAGATCAAGACGACCCCATGGCTTGGGGATTGTTCTCACACTGGCGCGGTCTATTGTCATGATAGTCTCCTTGATCTCGCCGCTAAGATCGGGGTGACCTGAGATCGGAGTGTGTTATTGCCGCTGCTGCGCTGTCCGTACGGTCCTGAGGTGCCGCAAGGCTGGGAACGTGTCTGCGGCGCCAATCTTATCTGGCTCGGCTGCGATAATCGCGGAGGTCCGTGATCCAGCGGAAATGCAACGGTCTCATGGTTTTTGGACCTTTGCCGCTCGGCATACGGAACTCTGGTGAGGCAAGCTTGGCTTGCACGAGAAAATCTTCCTCCGTTGCCAGTTCGTCGGGTCCGACGAGTCTTGAGGTTGCTCAAGGGGCAATAGATGGCGCCAGCGTTTTTTCGAATTCCTCCCTCGACACGGGCCACGCCTCGGTGCGCCCGTTGGAGCTAAGGAGCAAGGTCATTGTCGTATGATAAGCCTCCCATGTTACGTCGATGGGCTCCTCGTCAATCTGAAGCTCGAAGACGCCTGGTGGATGAGGTTGCGCCATCCCGGGAAGCTGGAACGGTCGCACGATAGTGATGCGTTTCACTGATGTATTCATGACGGCACCGTTCCTGTCTGGAGATTGCTGAATGCTCTGTGGCGGGCCAACCCCTCTATCTGCCGGCATTTCGGAGGAGGTCTATTTCCTTCGCGATGGGTCCCAGGAGCTTCCGCAATCGGTTCTCCTCCACCTGACCGAGGCGAAACCTTTTCGCAAATTCGCTCACAAGCACGGTTTTCGATGTTCCTGGTTGGAGCGGTGGAACTGATTTGGTTGGATGATGCACGATCGTATCCTTTCAGGATCCCGGTATGCTCAACGAAAATGCGCGAGATCCAGCGTAATCGCGCTGGATCGAACTTTGGAATAAGCAGAGGTCGCAGCTTTCAGAATTCTTGGCCGCAACGCATCGAACGCCGTCAGGTAGTCTGCCTCGCTGGCGTTTCGATGCGATTTCTCGCAGGCTAAGACTTCGGTCGCCAGATAGAATTTGATCTCGAACATCCCGTCGTATCCGGTAAAACGGACACAGCGATTTCTGTCGTCAAAACTACGAGCTTCGTTTGGAAACGAGATGCCCATCAGCGCCCACCCTCATCTTGCCATCGATCAACAGCGCTACCGTCGGGTTGGGGATCAAGGCTTGCTCGCGTCGATGACTGTTGCCGCTTGGCGAGAGAACTCAGGAGAGCCGATTCGGTCCTCACACTGCCGCGGAACTCGGCTAAGAGGAAGAGCGAGGCGTCGCGTTTCATGCCGGAGCTCGCGTCGGACGCGGATTCCCGGAGGCCGGTTGACATTAACACTTCCCTGACCAACTTGAAGCCGGCGGGTTCGACATGCGGTGCTGCTGGATTGGAAGACATTACGTCCTCGTTTGTTGGGGCAAGGTTTTGCACCCTTGATGACAGCGCCCTGAAGACGAGCCGTCACTACCATCTAAATCGTGCTGAAATACTGGATTACAAGGGGAAGGTCGGGCAAAGACGTCCGGAGCCATCACCAAGGACCGTTAAGAACTAAGCTCGAAAACCAAAGAGGGGAAAGGATTTCTGGCATCGACGCGAAACAAATAGCGGGCCGGAAGTTCAGCTCCCTTCAAGAGCTAGGAGCGCGATCGGCTGCTAGTTAACCGAGATCAGCGCGTCCTAAAGCCGTGGAAGAATAGGTTGGCCATCCTCGACCGGCGGTGCGGGAGGGCTATCGCCCTTGAGCAGGCGAATGTCCTGGATAGGCGGTCGACCGAACAGACGACGGTATTCGCGGGTGAACTGGGTTTGACTTTCATATCCGACGTCGAAGCCCACGGCTCTGGCATTCGGACTTCCGATCAGCAACAATTTACGGGCTTCATGAAGCCTGACATGCATCCGGTATTCCAGCGGCGTCATCAGTGTCGTTGCTTTGAAGTGGCGATGGAGCGATGTCGGGCTCATGCCCGCTAGATCGGCGAGAAAGCCGATCGACATCGGCTCGCGATAATGCTCCTTCAGCCAGGAGGTCACCCGCCCGATCTGAGCGAGCTTTGTATTTCCGGTTGCGAAATCTCTCAGAGTTGCGCCACTTTCACCCTGTAGAAGCCGATAATAGAGTTCCGTCGTGGCCGGCCTCAGGAGCGCTCCGAGATCTTCTGGACGGTCAACAAGTGCCAACACCCGATAAAGCGCGTGCAAGATATCGTCTGTCTGCCCTCCCACGGAGAGACCTTCCCGGTGCGGTGAGAAAGGCATGGCCGAGACGTAGTGAAGCAGTTCAGCCATCGCGTTACCATCAAGTTCGAACGACACTGCGAAGTGCGGATAGTTTGGCGATGCCTCGGTAATCCGAGCAGAAACGGGCAGGTTTACAGAGGCAATAAAATACTTGGTGTCATCGACGTCGAACGTATGGCCGCCAAGCGAAATCTCCTTGCGCCCTTGAAGAACGACGCAAAGGCGCGGCGTGTAAATGCTTTCCGCCGGAAGTGTCGGGGCTTGAAGATCGTCAGCCCGGCGATGGGCGTTTCCTGTTTGGGTGCCAAGGCGTGACGGTCAATGATCGCGATAAGCTCGTCCTTGATCTTCAAGATTGTCCCTCCACCAGCACCTGACAAAGCCCGTAACTAGGTCCGGACCTCGTCTTTGGTAGGATCGTATGAATATTTGGGGGTTTTGGCATAACGGCCGTCTCCGCCCCTTCGTATCTTTTTTCGACAGGCGGCGATCGAAGTTTTCCTTCGAAGCCTTGTGGTCTCTCTGCAATCGAAAAGGAAGAAAAAATGACCGATAAAGCTGTATGGTTCATCACCGGAGCCTCGAGCGGCCTCGGACTGGAGCTCGCCAAACACCTGCTAGATTCTGGTTATCGTGTGGTCCTTGGGGTCCGTCGTCCAGAAAGCCAGGCGAACCTGGAGGAGCAGTTCGACGGTCGTGCCCTTGTCCTGAAGCTCGATCTGACTGATCGCGCGACGATCAAGAGCGCAGTTGCTAAAGCCATCTCAAACTTCGATCGGATCGACGTCCTGGTCAACAATGCGGGCTATGGCTATCTCGCGGCGATCGAGGAGGGCGACGACGAAGGGGTTCGCAAACAGTTCGACACGAACCTCTTCGGCCTCATCGATGTCACAAAGGAGGTTCTACCCTTCATGCGCTCTCGAAGAAGCGGTCATATCGTCAACATTTCTTCGTTGGGCGGTCTCATGGCGTTCGCAGCAACCGGCTACTATCACGCGACCAAATTCGCGGTCGAGGCGATTTCCGAGTCGTTGAGCCAGGAGGTCGCCCCGCTCGGCATCAAGGTGACCATCGTGGAGCCGGGCGCGTTCCGGACCGACTGGGCCGGACGCTCCATGGTGGAGTCGCCGATCGAGATCGACGACTACGCCGACACGTCCGGAAAGCGCCGGTCGTCGACCAAAGCGGTATCGGGCAATCAGCCAGGCGATCCGGCGCGCGCGGCTGTGGCCATCCGGGGCGCAGTGGAATCAGCCCACCCTCCGTTGCGCTTGCTGCTGGGCGGCTCGGCTCTCGATCTTGCGTATAAGCGCCTTGAGGCACTTAAGGAAAACTTTGACGCATGGAGCGAGGTGACCCGCAGCGCGGATTTCCCCTGATGTCCAAGGGGCGGCCGGTTTGGCGCAACGGATAGCTCGCCGCCTCTGCGCCTCGCGCGGTCCCACCTGAACCGGGATTGACGAAGATCACAAGCCCCCCCTTCCGGCGGAGCGCTTTCCCTTATGAGAATAACGGCGCGATTAGCCCGCGTTGAACCTGGCAAGCATCTTGCGCAATTGCGCATTTTGATCGTTCAGTTTTTCTGCAAGCTGACGCCGCAACGCACCGACCTCTGTGTCAAGATCGGCCATTTCATCCAAGAATGATTTAGGGCCGACAGCGATGGCAGGACCGACCTCTTCGGTCTGGATGATGGACACCGCCAGTTTCGCGGTAGGCTCAACCTTCGTTCGGCGTGCCGGCGCTCGCTTCACCGGTGTTTCGGCAACTTCAGTCAACGTGGGAGCAGGCGACGTCTCTTCAGACTGGCGCGGGGTAAGGAGAGCAGCAGGCTCTTCCTGATTAACTGCGGCTACAGGGGCATCTACTGCAACGGGTGCCGCTGGTTCAACGTCAGTCGCGCCAGTATCTTGATCGAGCAGGCTTGCCTCAGGGCCGGGCTCAACAGCGCGAACGACTGCCGCCGGTTCGATGCTCGGGTGTTCCTCTTCAGAAACCGGCTTGTATTCGAGCGCAATGGTTTTCTGTGCAACTGCAGCGCTCTCTGGCTTCGGTTTACGCGACACCAGGTCAGCCACAAATCTCCATGGTGTTCTCATCACATTACCTTCAAAGCATTGCGGCAGGTAAATAGCCGCGGTCATTCATTGTCACCAGGACCGGATTGATTTGGCCTCAATCAGGCGAAAGATCGACGGCGCCGTCGGATGTAAATGCGCGGCGCCGCTCGGGAACCGTGACTCAGGCCTTGCCGAGGCGCTTGCGCAAATCCGCATTCTCGGCGCGCAGCTTTTCGGAGAGCTCCTTGCGAAGCTGCTTGTTTTCTTCTTCAAGCTTAATGAGGTCGGCGATATCGTCAATGACGTCAACAGAGGTGGCGGCGGGAGCGGACGCGGCAGCTTCAACGCGAGGTGCGCGAGCGGCGGCCGCCTTGGGTGCGGGAGCCGATTTTTCGACCTTCACCGGGGCGGTCTTGGAGCCACGCTTCGCACGCGTCTTCTTGGCCGGAGTTTCGGCAGGTGCGGCGATAGCATCCGCGGAGCGAGCTTCGGCGGCAGCTTTCGGTGTCCTAGGCTTGCGGGTTTTCTTTTCAGTGGGAGCTGCGGCCGGCGCTTCGGTGGTCGCAGTTGTCTCAATCGCAGTTTCGTCGGCCATCAGTGTTCTCCTCTGTCAGGCCGGCAAGCATTTTATTGGTCGTGAAGCAAAGTCAATCTGCAGAATAGTGGATTCGCGTGCGTTTGGTGTGCATGGCGACGCTATGTGCGGAGTCCTTTCGTTGCACGACAAGACATCGGCTCATACTGCTCAGTCAAATGCGCTCCCTTCCTACCGTTCATCCCGCCTCAAGAAGCACTTTCCCAAAACCACCGCCCGCTTCCATGCGACGATGGGCATCTGCAGCTCTATCAAGTGGAAAGACTTCCCCGACGAGTGGCCGAAGCTGCCCGTCAACAAACATCGGTAGCGCGTTCTCCGCAAAACGCCGAACCATTGCCCGCTTTTCCTCAATGGCGCGGGACTTCATAACCGTTCCGATCACCTTCAGGTGCTTGTAGAGCACCCTGTCAAGCGGAATGATCGCGTTGTCGTCCCGCCCCAGCAGCCCGACCTGCACAAGGCGTCCGCCTTCAGCAAGGCTGCGAATATTCCGGGCGAGATAGCTTCCACCGATGAAGTCGATGATCACATCCGCGCCGTTGGATCCGGTCGCATCAATAATCTCGGCCTCGAAATCCTGACGGCGGTAATCCCACACAGCCTCAACACCAAGAGAACCAACCTTGTGGATATTGCTACCGGAGGCAGTGGCGAACACTTTCGCTCCCATCGCCACTGCAAGCTGAACCACAGCGGATCCGATGCCTCCGGCTGCAGCATGGACAAGCACTGTTTCCCCTGGCCGCATCTTGCCGAGATGGCATAAAGCTTCATCGGCGGTAACGAAGCTCTCCATGACAGCCGCCGCTTCTACATAGGACATAGCACCTGGTATGTGGACGGACAGGCCACTGTCTGCTCTGGCAACTTCAGCATAGGCTCCGCCGCCGACGATCGACATAACACGATCGCCGACAGAAAAGTCTCTGACGGCCTCGCCGACAGAAAAGTCTCTGACGGCCTCGCCGACAGCAATGACCTCGCCAGCGACCTCAAGGCCGAGGATAGGGCTGTCTCCAAAGGCGCGCGAGCCGTAATGGCCGTCACGCTGGAGGAGGTCAGCCCGATTGACGCCCGACGCCATGACCTTCACGAGGATGTCGGTCGGCCGAAGCTCAGGGTAAGGAACCTCGGCGAGCCGGAGCACATCCGGCCCACCAAAGTGATCGAAGATAATCGCTTTCATTGGTCCATCCTTACCTGGCGAGAGCACGGCGTGCGATGCTTGCGGCGAACAGCGGCGTTTCGCGTCGATTGTGGTCACCACCGGCCGCCTGCCGGGCGGCGGCTGAGTCCTCGTAAGTGACGCCGTGCTCTTCCAAAAAGGTCATGAAGGCATCCGTCGGATGCGCGGTTACGCGGTTGGTGTAGCGCGTCCGGTTTTCGTCGATCTTCTCGGCGATCAGTTCCCAGACCACGTTGACCTGCGTGCGGCCGTTCGCTGTGAACACATCCGAGATGGAGTTCATGCGGCAATAGGCAGCCTCGGCGACCTCGGCGACATAGTGCTGGACGACCAGCCCGGAGCCGATCTGTTCGACGTTGATCGACATGCGACGCCCATCATCCGTCCACGTGACACCGGCTGCGATATGATCTGGCGCGCAGCAGCGCAGATATTCAGCTTCCGGCAGCGTGAAGAGCCAATCAGCGATGTCGATCTTTTCGAAGGGGACATCGATCTCGGCCGAATATGCCGACTGCGAGAGAATTGTTTCGAGAACCTTGACCACTTTGTACTTCCTTCTGTTGAGTGACGGGCTTAGACAACCGCCCTGTTGACGAGAAGGAATGTGCTCCGGATGTTCTTTAATGATAACGACTTCAATGCTCGAAACCGTTTTGCGCTGTAGGCAAAGATGAGAGATCCACGCTTTGCCGAACATCTGGCCGTTTACGTTGAGGTTGTCCGCTCCGGGAGCTTTTCAGCTGCCTCCCGGCGGCGTGCCGTAACGCCGTCCGCGATCGTTCGTCAGATCGATGCACTCGAGCAGGACCTTGGCGTTCCACTGTTGATCCGTTCCACCCGGGCCCTTTCCATGACCGATGCGGGCCGGCATCTCTATGAGCGCGCTCAACGTCTGCTCGATGACCTGGCCGACACTCATGCTGAAGTTGCCGCGTTCGACGGTGCTGTCGGCGGCACCCTGCGGATTGCCTGTTTTCCAACGTTCGGCAAACGGTACATTATTCCGATCCTGGGTCCGTTGATTTTCGAATACCCTGCACTCAAAGTCGAACTCGATCTGACGGAGCGCCTCGCGGATCCCGTGGCCGAAAGACTCGATCTGGTCATCCGCATGGGGGAGCTTCAAGACAGCTCGCTGATCGCCACAAAGATCGCGCCCCTGACGCGGGTCCTGGCCGCAAGCCCGGGCTATCTCGCACGCTTCGGGATGCCGCAGTCATCAGAAGACCTTAGGAGACACAGACTGCTCGACAAGCTTCACGACAATGATCTGTTGGGCTGGTCGGATCTGCTGGGCAGCCCGGCCAGCGATAAGGTCTGCGACTGCGTCGCCTTCCGCTCGGACGATTTCGAGGCGTTAAATAGTGCGGCAATCGCTGGGATGGGGATCGCCCTTCTTCCGGCCTGGGTGTCAGGACCGTCCATCAAGGCAGGTGAACTGATCCGCATTTTGTTGGATGACGAGCCATGGAACCACAAGCCTCCGGGTATCCACCTGCTGCGCGCACTGCATGAGCCATCGGCGAAGGTTCGAGTGTTCACAGAGAGGCTCAAGGCCTTTATCGGATCGCCGCCCATCTGGTCATGACGCTGTTTGCAAACCCAAGCCCCTCAAAAGTTCGTAGTTTCAAACGCGCGTCGAGCTCGCTTTTTGCACTGAAAGTTCGTATCCCTTCACATCAGCGGATCCGATTTTACCGACTGTGGGTGGGTCTTTGAAAAGTGGCCCTACAGCCAAGTGCGGAACGACTGCTCTGCGCCTTTATTTCAGTCACTAAGCTTGGGTCGACATAATTTCAAAGCCTGCCGTCCCGACGACAAAGACGAGCCGTTGCACCGCTCCCCTTGCGTTTCCGGCTTCCGTGAATTAATGTAGTTACGTAACCACAAATCTCGAGGTCACGAACTTTGGAGCTTACCATGACCGTCACCATGCTTTCAGGCCGTGAACTCAATCAGGATCTTGGGCGCGCGAAGCGGGCCGCGCAGGAAGGGCCTGTGATCATCACTGACAGGGGACGCCCCGCGCACGTCCTCTTGTCGTTCGATGAGTACAAGCGGCTTACCGGCAAAATGCGGACTCTCGGTGATATGCTGGCAGCGCCAGGTGCGGATGACGTTGATTTGCCGCTCCCGCAGCGTACTGAATATGCCAGGCCGGTTGACCTTTCCTGATGCTGTTGCTCGATACCAACGTCGTGTCCGAGCTCCGCAAGGTCGCGAGCGGCAAGGCCGACCCCAATGTCGTGGTCTGGAACGAAACAGTCGATCCGGCCGAATGCTTTATTTCATCCGTGGTTCTGCACGAGCTAGAGATTGGCGTCCGGCTGGTCGAACATAATGACGCAGTCGCAGGCAAGGTGCTGCGCGACTGGCTGGAAAATATCGTCCTCACGGCATTTTCCGGCCGCATTCTGCCGCTGGACGAGGCGTCGGCCGTTCAGGCAGCGAAATGGCATGTTCCCAATCCCAAGCCGATCAATGACGCCTACATTGCTGCGGTAGCCTTCACCCGGCGCATGACACTGGTTACGCGAAACGTTAAGGATTTCGATGGCATAGGGGTGATGCTCATGAATCCGTGGGATATGCCCGCGTAACAGTTGAGATTCCAGACAAGGAGTATGTCGCGGCCCGGCCCAAGGGCGTTGCATTGGCCGAAATGGGCGGATCAAAGTCAAGGTAGATGAGAATGAAAGCGTTCACGTCGGCGGTGCCAGAAAGACTGGTATCGACGGAACGCTAAATTATTGATCTACCTTGCATCTCAAGGCTGACGTTGAGCCGATCCAAATAGCATGATGTGCGGTTCTGATCCCTTCAAGAGCTTGTAGTTCACAACGCCTTCACGTCCCCTCAGTGACGCTGACCCCATTCATGTGGGTTCGCTCCATGCGCGAAATGCAAGCGGCGCCACGTCTTAAGTGAGAGACCTTCAGAAGGTCTTCCAACAGCGATTGCTCAAGGCATGTGCTGGCTACGAGCCAGCCCTTGCCGAAAATAACGCATCGATGCGGAAGATCGGTGCGGGGTCATAGGGATTTATTTGAGAATGTGACTTTCTGCGGCTGATAGATCATTACCCGATGTTCGCAAAGGCCGCGCCTTGATCAAGCTTCCAGTTAACGAAGAAGGATCGTGCTGCCGGCACGATCCTTGTTATAAGCTTGCAAAGTTGCGAGGTTGCTCCGTCAATTTAATAAGGAATTCTTACCTGTTCTGTAACGAAGTCGCGGGGCTGGGAGCCATACTTGACCCAAAAGAGGGCGTCGATTATCTCAGGAAAAAGAAGGTTAAACTGAAGGCTACCTGCATGCGGGGAGTCGCCACGGAAGATGAGTTTTGCCGGCGCTTTGCTGAGCGGGTCAAGCTTCTGGTTCGTTCCGGTCGTTCTCCCTATGGCCGCGATCCTGACGCGTACGCTGCCGACGTAGCCCCTATCTATTGGCGTGAGGTCGGTTCTCGTGGACAAAGCCCCGAAGCTGTGCTGACGAGGACGCTTCATACTGGTCTGCCTGAGACATATCTTTAGATCGTTGGGAATATTGATGGTCGCTTGGTTCCAACCTTCCACGGCAGCTGACGTTATGGACCTGATCGAGCAACTTTGTAACCCCGGAGGATTTTATCCTCTCCCGGGCGACGACAAGGGCCGAAGCGTCGGTGAGCACGCTAGACGTTCTCAAGGGCACAGCCGCGAAATTGCTCGAAGGCCTGAGCTTCTCAACTGAAGGCTCCTCGCTATTTCGAAATCTTATTGGTCCCATGGATGAGAGGAAACACTGCCTGGCCGATACCAGAGCAATCACAGAGTGATTGCTCTCAGATGCTGTCGGAGCACGCGCTGCGCGAGCCGAGCATCGTCGTAAGCGGTGTTTTCCTCCCACATTGACTAACCGCGAGAGATCGTTCCGATTACTATCGCTGCTTGATTGATGGCATGAATGCACCGACCGGGACGAGCCTTTACGCGTTGATGAAGGACCTGTTTCACCCCATCCCGGTCGTAAAGCTGCAAGCAAGCGAGGCCTGCAAGCAACCGATTCATAAGCACAGTGGTGCAGTCGCGGCTAAGCAACAGCGCCAGCGCTTTTTCGGGGCTGCGCCTTCACCGGAAGTCGGAATGGCGCGCCTAGACGATTGAAGGCGTTCATAGCTGCGATCGTGATTGTAAGATCTACCAAATCTTTAGGCCCGAAAACTGCCGAGACAGCAGCATAGGCTCGGTCAGAAGCATGTGTCTCGCTGACAAGCGTCACTTCCTCGGCCCAGGCCAGCGCCGCGCGGTACTGTTCGGAGAAAAGATACGGCACCTCTTCCCATACCGGGACCAGAGCGACCTTATCGGCTGCCATTGTCTTCAGCAGATCGCGGGTGTGCAGGTCGATACAATGTGCGCAGCCGTTGATCTGCGATACGCGCAGGAACACGAGATGGATAAGTTCCTCAGGCAAATTCGTGTTCTGTGTGACGTAGTGATGGACGCCGAACAAGGCCTTGGCTCCAGCGGGTGCTACCTCGTACCAGTTGAGGCGCGTCGTCTCATTCATGATGGTCTCCTTTGAGTTGCGCCAACAGCCGGCGCTGCTAGAGTGACGACGCAGCGACGGGATGCGTGACATCTCGACCTGATTTTATTTTGGCATGTGCCATGTCACACTTGCACGAACTCGCTCGTCCACGAGTCAGGCGATCGAGTGAGGAAAGTGGCATGTGGCACAACGGCAGGAACGCAACGGACCGGTCTCATAACATCCGCGAGAGGGCGATGGCCAATGAAGCGAGCGCTGATGTGCCGCTTAGCGACCAAAGAACCTTAGAATTCGAACTGGATCGCGAACGCTTGCTGCGTCTGAGCTACCGGATGCTAGGGTCGATCACGGAGGCGGAAGATGTCGTGCAGGATGCGTGGTTGCGTTGGGTACGCGTTGAAGACGAAGTCCGTACTCCGACCGCCTATCTCACTCGCATCGTCACCCGACTATGCCTTGATCGGATGAAGTCGGCGCGAGCGCGCCGCGAGATCTATGTCGGCCCATGGCTACCAGAGCCTTTGGTCGAGCCTCTTGATGCGCAAGAAGCCATTGCTGACGATGTCACTGTGACGCTAATGTTAGCGTTGGAGCGACTTTCGCCGCTAGAACGAGCGGCCTTCCTGCTCCACGAAGTGTTCGACGTGGCGCTGACTGAGGTCGCGGTCGTGCTTCATCGTGAACCTGCCGCCGTTCGGCAACTTGCTTCTCGCGCACGCAAGAATGTTAAGAATGCACGACCACGATACAGCGTCGGGGCGGTAGAGGCTGATGGAATTGCGCGCGCTTTTTTTGCTGCTTCGCGTGACGGCGATGTCACCGCGCTTTCGGCGTTGCTCGCGCGCGCGATGTCGAGATACATAGCGACGGCGGCGGCAAGGTGCTGGCGTTCCGAGAAGTCATCCGTGGCTTGGAACGTGCACTGCGACTCTTCGTTTCCGCTCAGCGAAAGACCGCGACTCCGCCCACCTTGCTGCGAACCGCAACTATAGACGGCCTGCCGGGGTATGTAAGCCTTGATCCAAATGGTGTGCTTCAAACAACAGCTCTTGGCATTCGCGACGGTAAGATCTTCGCGATCTATATCGTCAAAAACCCGGATAAGCTGACGCATATTGACGTTTAAGATCGCCGCTGCGGCCTTCGAGCGCCCGGCGCACAGCATTCATCTAAGCGGTGTTCTCAGGCCACGGGCTTGGTTTGTGGCCTATCGGCGTAGGCCCAAGGCAACAGGTCGTCGAGCTGACTATTCGGGTGGCCATTGACGATTTTGGTGATGACGTCGGCCAGATAGGCAAGTGGCTCAATGTCATTGAGCTTGGCCGTTTCGATGAGCGAGGGTAAGCGGCAAGGAGACCCCATCTGGCGGTGCTGATGCTGTGCAGGGTATCTCGGACATACGACTTCTCTGACTGTGAGGATCTATGTCTGGGCCTGCAGCTAGCCTTGGATTGATGCGGATGATTGAGGCTGTGCCCGATCGTCTTGACGGCGCGCCGCGACAGTTGCGGCGGTTTTGGTCTGACGAGTTCAAGGCGACTGCGATCGAGCAAGACTGTCAGCCGGGTGTGAACGTCTCGGCGGTCGCACGGCAAATCGGGATACTGCCGTCTCAGCTGTATCGCTGGCGCAGAGAACTGTTGGGCAGTGATGAGCCTGCGCAAGCAGCGGAGACAGAATATCCGCAGGGCATTGTATCCGGCCCCGACCCCATCGTGGAAATCATCATTGGGGATGTTATCGTGCGGGCAGGCGGGCATGTCGACGAGGCTCATCTGCAGCGCGTTATCCGAGCGGTTCGTTCGGCATGATCCCCGCGGGTGTAAAGGTGTTCCTCGCCAGCCATCCCATCGACTTCCGCAAAGGACCGGACAGCTTGCTGTCGCTGGTGCGCGACGCCGGCAGTGATCCGTTTAAACGGCTCGCTTTATGTCTTCCGGGCGAAGCGGGCAGACGCTTGCGCGAATCCGTTGACTATACTAGATTTGAGAAAATGTTATAGGACGCCTCAAATGAAGCAGATCGATCTCATGTTCCGGACGATGGTCGCGGAACTGCAGCAACGGACTTTTGATGCGCAGTGGTCGGCGGATTTTCCGCCTACTGGTCGCTTTGTCTCGGTCAAGGTCGATAACCGCTCATACTGGTATTTTGACCAACCGGACGGCAAAGGCGGTCAAAAGCGGCGCTATGTCGGTCCCGCCGACGATGACGAGATCACAACCCGCGTTGAAACCTTCATGGGCGAAAAGGACGATTACCAGAACCGGCGAAAGATGGTGGCGGCATTGACACGCGAAGCTGGTCTTATTGCTCCGGATCGCTTCACGGGCACAGTCGTTGAGGCCTTGGCATCGGCCGGTTTGTTTCGGCTCCGTGGCGTCCTCGTCGGCACAGTCGCGTTCCAATGTTATGCGGCCCACCTCGGGACCCGGTTGCCTATGGCAGCGATCCTGACAGGTGACGCGGATCTGGCTCAAGATTATGCGATCTCTAGCGAGGCCGAGGATTCTATTCCGCCGATTGTCGCTCTCCTTCAGTCCATTGATCCGTCCTTCCGCGCCGTGCCCCATGTCTCCGGTTCCCCTCGCTCTAATGCCTTCCGCAACTCCACCGGTTACCGGGTAGAGTTCCTGACGACAAACCGGGGATCGGAAGATTACGCGGATCAACCGGCGCAAATGCCCGCTCTTGGCGGCGCGGCTGCCGAACCTCTCCGATACATGGATTTCCTGATCCGTGATCCGGTGCGAACGATCCTGCTACATGGCGCCGGTATCTCGGTCGTGGTACCCGATCCAACACGGTTCGCTGTCCACAAACTGATCGTGGCTGGCCGGCGTCAAGATGATGCCGGTGGAAGGGCAAAGAAGGAAAAGGACTTGCGTCAGGCCGGAATGCTATTCGAGGCACTGCAAGAAACCGGAGCTGGCCGCGATCTGGCAGATGCTCTTCGCGAAGCATGGGGCAGAGGCCCATCTTGGAGAACCGCGATCACAGCGGGCGTTGATGCCGTCCAGAGGCAATATCAATCGGCTGTCCATCGCACGTTCGGCATTCTACCGGCCGATGAAATAGAAAAGTCCCGAGTCCACTTACTGGAAAACGATGATTAGCAAGAAGATCGCTATCCAATTTGACGAAGGGGTCGGATCTGGAGCATTCTACCGGGTGAATGAGTTCGATATGGTCGAGAGCTTTAAAAGTGCCGCGAGTGAGTGTGACCTTGCCCCGTTGAAATAATCCATTTTGAAGTAAGCTCTGGCCCATTGAGAGGACCAGGGAATGAAGCGCAAGCGTTTTACAGACGAACAGATCATCGGCATTCTGAAGGAGCACGAGGCGGGCACGCCAGTCGCGGAGCTTTGCCGCAAGCACGGCGTCAGCGATGCCAGTATTTATAAGTGGAAAGCCAAGTTCGGCGGCATGGACGTGTCCGAGGCCAAGCGGTTGAAGACCCTGGAGGACGAGAACACGAAGCTGAAGCGGCTCCTGGCGGATGCCATGCTCGACAATGCTGCTTTGAAAGACCTTTTGGGAAAGAAGTGGTGACGCCCGCAGCAAAGCGGAACGCTGTCAAGCATCTGATGAGCCACCATCAGATGAGTGAACGGCGGGCGTGTAAAGCCATCGGCGTTTGCCGGATGACGATCCGTTATGAAACGAGCCGCAGCGACGATCATGACCTTCGCGAGCGAATGAAGGCGTTGGCGCATGGACGTCGCCGCTTCGGATATCGACGCATTCACGTGCTGCTCAGGCGCGAGGGCCACATTGTGAACCACAAGAGGCTCTTCCGGCTCTATCGGGAAGAGAAGCTGACGGTGCGCAAGCGCGGCGGTCGCAAGCGAGCGATTGGCACGCGAGCACCGATGCTTGTCCCGATGGCAGCCAATGATCGTTGGTCGCTGGACTTCGTATCGGATCAACTCACCGACGGTCGCAGGTTCCGGGTGCTGACGGTCGTCGACGATTGCACCAGGGAATGCCTGGCACTCGTCGCCGATACATCACTTTCCGGTCTGCGGGTTGCACGCGAGCTTGACCGGATCATCGAGGGGCGTGGCAAGCCAAAGATGATCGTCAGCGACAATGGCAGCGAGTTCACCAGCAATGCGATCCTGAATTGGACGGATCGGACCAAGGTGGAATGGCACTACATCGCGCCGGGCAAGCCGATCCAGAACGCCTTCATCGAAAGCTTCAATGGGCGGCTGCGAGACGAGTTCTTGAATGAAACTCTCTTCTCGTCACTGACCCAAGCTCGATCAGCGCTTTCAAACTGGCGCAGCGATTACAACGATCACCGACCGCATTCCGGCCTCGGCTGGATGACACCTGCCGAGTTCGCTCAGACAATCAACCCGCGACGTGATGCGGTGCTGCGCAGCCGAAATGGCTCCGCACCGCAACCCGCCGCTACCGCCCCGAATACAGCAACCCAAAACCGTTGGAGCGAACTCAAAACTGGATAAAACTTGGGGGCAAGGTCAAGTGAAGCCGACCCCAAACCTGCCATTGCGTTTGTCATACATCTGCATTACTTTCAGGCTGAAGATGGAGATAGCTATAGCTGCGAACGCACTCGTCCAAACCCGCATCGATGCCGAAGTCCGGGATCGCGCCTCTGCCGTGCTTGAAAACATGGGCCTCACGGTATCGGATGCCGTTCGTATCTTGCTCACCCGGACGGCCAACGAGGGTGCGCTGCCACTCGAACTCCTTTCAGGCAACGAGACTCATGACGCTTGGTTTCGGACCAAGGTACTTGAAGCCTTGAACGATACTCGACCGGACGTCTCGGATGACGAAGTCGAGGCCTATTTTGCGAAACGTCGAGCGGCAGCCCGCCTAAAATCGGATGCACGCAGATCGTGAAGCTTACCTGCGTTCGCGTTATCGGATCGCGACGCCATTTTCACATATATCGAGGCAGATAATCCTTCAGCCGCCGTCCTCGTCGACGAACGGATCGTTGCTGCCGTTCGTCGTCTGATTGATTTTCCCGCGAGCGGTCGCATTGGCAGAATTACTGGCACGCGCGAGCTGGTAATCATTGGCACGCCGTATGTCGCGGCGTACGCGGTAGCGGAGTCATCTGTTCGGGTTCTTCGCGTCCTCCATGGGGCGCAGGAATGGCCCGACGCGTTGCCAACTGGCTAGACTACGAGCCTCAAGAACCTGGCTGCCACGATGTTTCTTCCCAACAGAAGAAAAAAGAGGTGAAGTCGCGTTCACAACCGGTCATCCGCCGGCCAATTCGATGGGGGCTGCGGAAACCCTTATTGCCCTGGCACAAATAACAAGTCGCTGGTTCTAATCCCATCAAGGCGACCACCAGCTAAGAGCTTCATCCTTCAATTCTGTTTGGGCTTTCGTCCCGCCCTCATCGGCTTCGGTTTCACCTCTGTCTCTGGCTCGGAAAAGAAAACCGAGATGTCTGCAGATAACGCGATGGCGAGCCGATCCAGCAGATCAACTGAAGCGTTATGCTTGCCTCTCTCCAAGTCGCTAATAACGGTCCTGTCCACTTGAGCGTCAACGGCAAGATTCTCCTGCGTAATTTTTCGCAGTGAGCGGAGATTTCTCAAATTCCAGGCTATGCGCGCTCGAGTGTCCATGACGCATGGCCACCATCTTGCATTGCATTAATCCATGGGATATAACCGACATATTATCACATCGTCGGCGTCGTCGCGCCGTTATGAACACGATCTGCTTTGGCAGGGTAGGTGACTTCTATGGAACTACGCCAGCTATCCTACTTCGTTGCGGTGGCCGAGGAGCTGCATTTCGGTCGTGCGGCGGCCAAGGTGAACATTACCCAGTCAGGCCTGTCGGATGCGATCCTGGCGCTCGAGAAGGAGCTCGGCGTGCAGCTGTTGCTGCGAACGACTAGGCGGGTCGAGCTGACGCGGGCAGGGGCCTCCTTCTACGAGCGCTCGGTCAGGATGATCAGCGAGTTGGAACTGTCGAAAGAGATCGTCCGCTCTATCGCCGGCAAGACAACACGGAAGATTGCGATCGGCACGGTCTATCCTGCCACGGTCGGCGTGCTGCCGTCCTTCCTGGCGCGCATCGGCAGGAAGTATCCCGATATCCGCATGCATATCGAAAGCGGCACCACCGATGACATCATCCGCCATATCGAGGCGGGCCGCATCAATCTCGGCTTCATCCGACCGGTGGAGAATATCGGCTCTCTTCGCTTCTTCTCGATTGCCTATGAGCGCTATCTGCTCGCAGTGGCCAAGGAGAGCCCGCTGTCGTTGAAGAGCGAGATCGATCTTGAGGACCTTCGCTCCGAGAAGATCATCTCGTTTTCCCGCCATAACCGGTCCTACAGCGAGCGATATTTTGCCGACGTCTTCGAGGAACACGATCTGACCGACAATGTCACTTATACATGCGACGACACCTTCTCGCTGGTGTCGCTGGTCTCAGCCGGCCTCGGCATCGGCTTCGTGCCGGAATGGACGCAGGATCTGCCGAACCGCGGCTTTGAGTTGAAGAAGGTGAGGGGTGTCGATTTCAAGATCGGGCTCGGTGTCGCCTGGAACAGGGAAGATCCGACCGCCGCGCGTGACGACATCATCGATATCGCCCGGTCGCTGGCGCGGCCGGGGCGATGAACTCGAAACCAGCCATCATCGACGGTTCGAGGGAGGCGTTCTGATCAAAGCGGGAACGAATCATCGACGAACGGGCGACGTCGGCGTATTCTGGTTTCGTTCACCGCAACCCATTGTGTTTTAAGGGGTTTTTAACCATAAGCTGGAAGGCGAGAGCATCGAGCCCTTCGCCTTCCAGCTAGGGACGCTAGAAAATCCACCCGGTTCCCTGACTCATCGATATCGCAAGTGATCGGCGGGAGGGCAGGTGAGGGCCCGCTGAAAGAGGGATGACGATCGCGAGGCGCGGGCATGAACAGCGATCTGACGAAGTGTTTGACACGCACGCGCCCGGTCGAGGTCCCCACGTGAACCTCAGCAAAATGCGCAATCCAGCTGAGGGCCATGGTAAATGCGGAGTTCAACAGGATCCATTCCCACTGCTTCCGCGAGCTGATCAATCGCGCATTCGGTGGCGTAGCTAGAGGGATGCTCATGCGGCGAGCTGATGGCCGGGGGGGTGGGTATCAACCGGGGCGATATGGTCACTGCGCCAGGCACCATATCCGTACATCCGTAGCGCGATCCGCTTGATGATGACCAGCATAATCCGAACCGTGAGAAGGCCGGACAAAATACTTGGTCTGAACCGACCGGAAATGGACACGGATCCTGTGCCGATCAATCGACCGTGAACATTCAGGCTGAACAAAGAGGGCGCACTCTTCGTTCTTCTCCCGGCTTCGCGCGCCAACCAGGCGCCTGCCTCCGTCCCCCGATACTAACGGAGCTTTACATGCAGAACCCGGTGCATTTGGAACTTTCGCGACGAGACCTGCTTATTTCCTCTGCCGCAACGATTGCGGTGACCGGGACCGCCGTTCGGGCGGCGGCGCAATCATCGGGGAAAGCAATGGATGTAAAATCTAAGGTCTCGCTGGCCGTCAACGGAGAAAAACACGATCTCGATGTTGACAATAGGACGACGCTGCTCGATGCGCTTCGCGAGCATCTGCACCTCACCGGGACGAAGAAGGGCTGCGATCACGGGCAGTGCGGTGCCTGCACCGTCTTGGTCGACGGGCGTCGCATCAACGCCTGCCTGACGCTTGCCGTCATGCACGAGGGCGACGAGATCACGACGATCGAAGGTCTTGGCCGACCCGGCGAGCTTCATCCGATGCAGGCTGCCTTCGTCAAGCACGACGGTTTCCAGTGCGGCTATTGCACGCCCGGGCAGATCTGTTCGTCCGTCGCGGTTCTCGAAGAACTGAAGGCCAATATCCCGAGCCATGTCACGGGCGATCTCGTCGGACCTGTGCAGTTTACAAGCGCTGAGCTTCGAGAGCGCATGAGCGGCAATATCTGTCGGTGCGGTGCCTATTCCAACATCGTCGAAGCGATTTCAGAGGTCGGGGGGATCAAGGCATGAAGGCCTTCACGTTCGAACGGGCCACCTCGGTGGACTCCGCCGCTCAGGCTGCAGGCGAAAATCCCCGGGCCAGATTTATCGCCGGCGGCACGAACCTGCTCGATCTGATGAAGCTCGAGATCGAAACACCCACCCATCTCATCGATGTCAACGGGCTTGGCCTCGACCGGATCGAAAGAACGCCGGACGGGGGCCTGCGCATCGGCGCGCTCGTGCGCAACACCGACCTTGCCGCCGACCAGACCGTCAGGCGCGATTATGCCCTGCTCTCACGGGCCTTGCTTGCCGGCGCATCGGGCCAGCTTCGCAACAAGGCGACCATCGCCGGGAATCTGTTGCAGCGGACGCGCTGTCCCTATTTCTACGACCCCAATCAACCGTGCAACAAGCGGCAACCGGGCAGTGGCTGTTCCGCGATCGGCGGCTTCAGCCGCCAGCACGCAGTCGTCGGAACGAGCAAGAGCTGTATCGCGACCCATCCGAGCGATATGGCGATCGCGCTGCGGGCGCTCGATGCCGTGGTCGAGACGGTGAAGGCCGACGGCAGTCAGCGCTCGATTGCAATTGCCGACTTCCATCGTTTGCCAGGCGATACGCCCGAGATCGAAACGGTTCTCGAACGCGGCGAATTCATCACCTCGGTCGTGCTGCCGCCACCGATCGGGGGCGTTCAGATCTATCGCAAGGTGCGCGACCGCGCCTCCTATGCCTTTGCGCTCGTCTCGGTCGGGGCCGTCATCCAGCCCGACGGCACGGGACGTATCGCGGTGGGCGGCGTTGCCCACAAGCCGTGGCGCGTCGAGGCTGCCGAAGCGGGCTTGCCGAAGGGCTCCCGCGAGACCGCCTCGGGCATCCTCGCCGACGCACATCCCACGCAACAGAACCGGTTCAAGGTCGATCTCGTCGAACGCACGCTTGCCGCCATCCTCGCTGAAGCAAGGAGCTAAACCCATGAAGTTCGACAGGCCAGCAACAACGAATGCGATCGACCAGCTGAAAGTCGTCGGAAAGCCGGTCCACCGGATCGACGGGGAACTTAAGACGACAGGGCGGGCGGTCTATGCCTATGAGTGGCACGATCCGGACATGGGCTATGCCTACGGGTATCCCGTCGCGTCGGCGATTGCCAAGGGTCGCATCAAATCGATCGACGCGTCAGACGCAAGATCGGCGCCCGGTGTCCTCGGCGTCGTGACCACCCTCGATGTCGGCAAGCGCAAGAAAGGGAAATACAATACCGCGCCCCTCTTCGGTGGCGACAGGATCCAGCACTATCATCAAGCCATCGCAGTTGTTGTGGCCGAGACTTTCGAACAGGCGCGCGCCGCCGCCGCCCTGGTGAAGGTCGATTATCAAGAGGCGGGGGGCAACTTCGATCTCGAGAAAGCGCGCGGTTCGGCCAGGAAGCCGGACGACAGCGTCAAGCCCGATACTGCAACCGGAGACTTCGAGGCAGCCTTTCGTGCTGCTGCCGTCACCCTTGACGAGACCTACAGGACGCCGGATCAGTCGCACGCCATGATGGAACCGCATGCCTCGATCGCGGCATGGAACGGCGGCGATGTCACCGTCTGGACCTCCAGCCAGATGATCGACTGGTGGCGCTCGGATCTTGCAAGAATGCTTGCCGTCAAGAAGGACAGGATCCATCTGATGTCGCCCTTTATCGGCGGCGGGTTCGGCGGCAAGCTCTTCCTGCGCGCGGATGCCGTTCTTGCCGCCTTCGCGGCCAAGGCAGTCGAGCGACCCGTCAAGGTCGCGCTTCCGCGACCCCTGGTGATGAACAATACCACCCATCGCCCGGCGACCATCCAGCGCATTCGGATCGGGGCCGGAAAAGATGGAAGGATCAGCGCGATCGCGCATGAAAGCTGGTCCGGAGATCAGAAGGGAGGCCAGCCCGAAACCGCAGTGAACCAGACGCGTCTGCTTTATGCCGGCGCCAACCGCATGACGGCAATGCGCCTAGCAACGCTTGATCTGCCGGAAGGCAATGCCATGCGTGCGCCAGGCGAAGCGCCCGGCCTCATGGCGCTCGAGATTGCGATCGACGAGATGGCCGAAAAACTCGGGATGGATCCGGTCGAATTCAGGATCGTCAACGACACCCAGGTGGATCCCGAAAACCCCAAGCGCCCCTTTTCCCATCGCGACCTAATCGGCTGCCTGAAGCTTGGTGCAGACCGGTTCGGCTGGAAAGAGCGCCCTCGCGTCGGTGAGCGTCGCGACGGAAATGTTATGGTTGGTATCGGCGTTGCGGCAGCGTTCCGGGACAATCTCGTCTTTCCTTCGGGCGCGCGCGTCAAACTCGACGACACGGGTCTCGTGACGGTCGAGACCGACATGACCGACATCGGCACCGGCTCATACACGATCATTGCCCAGACTGCCGCCGAAATGATGGGGGTCGGTACGGACAAGGTCGCGGTGCAGCTTGGAGATTCAAGATTTCCGATCTCTGCGGGGTCGGGCGGACAGTTCGGCGCCAATTCCTCGACATCAGGGGTCTACGCCGCCTGCGTTAAGCTGCGGGCCGCCGTCGCAAAGAAACTCGGCTTCAATTCTGCCGACGCCGTCTTCGAAAACGGCGAGGTTCGTTCCGGCAACCGATCGGTCCCTCTCGCGCAGGCGGCCGGCCCGAAGGGCCTGGTTTGCGAGGACAGGATGGAGTGGGGCGACCTTGCCAAGACCCATCAACAATCGACCTTTGGTGCGCATTTCGTGGAGGTGGGCGTCGATGTCGCCACCGGCGAGACACGAATCCGCCGGATGCTGGCGGTCTGCGCCGCCGGGCGGATCCTCAACCCGATCACGGCGCGCAGCCAGGTGATCGGTGCGATGACGATGGGTGCCGGCGCAGTCCTTTCGGAGGAACTGGTCGTTGACGCCCGCCGCGGCTTCTTCGTCAATCATGACCTCGCCGGTTACGAGGTTCCGGTCCATGCCGACATTCCGCATCAGGAGGTCATCTTCATGGACGAGACCGATCCCATGTCCTCGCCGATGAAGGCAAAAGGGGTGGGCGAACTCGGGCTTTGCGGGGTAGCGGCGGCCATCGCAAACGCCATCTACAATGCGACCGGCGTGCGGGTGCGCCACTATCCGATCACTTTGGACAAGCTGATCGCAGGTCTGCCGGACGTTGCGTGACCGCGCTGATTGAAACGCTGTCAGGTATCGGAAGAAGACAAAGAGACATGTAATGAACGAGATGCTCACGACGATCCCGACGCCGACCCCGAGGCGCGCAATCCTGTCCGACAATCCGGTCGACATCCTGAATTTCGCATTGGAAGCCTATCGTCACGGACCCGTGGCGCTGGCAACGCTCGTCGATATCCGCGGAGGCGCTGCCCGTGCGCTCGGATCACATGTCGTGATCGCGGGCGATGGCCGCTTTTGCGGCTACGTCTCGGGGGGATGCGTCGAAGCGGCCGTAGCATCGGAAGCGCTGCGCGCCATGGCCACGGGCAGGGACCGAGTTATTCTCTTCGGGCAGGGCTCACCCTTCTATGACATTGTCCTGCCCTGCGGCGGAGGCATCACCATCGCCGTCCACGTGCTGAGAGATGACGCTGCACTCAGGCATGTGATCGAGAACCTTGCGCGTCGTCGTTCGGCAGCACTGCGATACGATCCCGACCGGCAAATCCTCGCGTTTGCGGACGCGTCGTCGAAGCCAGGATGGGGTGGCGAAGGGTTCGTCAGTCTTTATCGGCCGGTGACGCGTGTTGTCATTTCCGGCCAAAATATTGAGGAGATAAGGCTCAAGGATCTCGCCAAAGCGTCAGGCTACGAGGTCGTGGACGCTGATCAGGTGGAATGCGGCGAGGTTGTCGTCGATGCGTTTACTGCCGTTGTCTTGCTTCATCACGATCTCGATGACGAGCGCGCGATCGTTGATGCTTCACTGCAGTCCGCGGCCTTTTACATCGGCGCCCTCGGAAGCGCCCGGACGCACCGGCGGCGGGTGGCAGGCCTGCGCGAACGGGGATGGGACAATGCTGATACCGATAGGATCAAGGCGCCGATCGGCTGTTTCGGTCCGACTCGCGACGCGACATCGCTCGCATTGTCGATCCTGGCCGATATCGCTGCCCGCCGGCTGGCTGCATACCGATGAATACGCGCTCGGAAATCCACGCACCGGCGGTGTCGGTGACCATCGTTCTTCTGGCCGCCGGCCAATCGAGCCGCATGGGCGGTAGGCACAAGCTGCTGGCGACATTCGCGGGCGTGCCCCTCGTGCGACGCTCCGCGCTCGCCGCACTGGGGTGCTTGGCTCGGTCCGTGGTCGTGGTGAGCGGCCATCGCCGCATCGAGATCGAAAATGCGGTAGCCGATCTCGATCTTCGGATCGTTCACAACGAGAACCACCTGTCAGGAATGGCAAGTTCGATCGCCTGCGGCGTGACAGTCGCCGAAGGTGACGGATCCGATGGTGTCATGGTCATGCTGGCCGACATGCCCGGCATAAAGCAAGAGGATCTCGACAAGCTTCTCCTGACATTCGGGGCCCGTCGCGCGTCCTGTATCGTGCGGGCGGTCGGGCAAGGAAAACCCGGCAATCCTGTGATCTTTCCGCGCCAGCTTTATGGTCAGCTCAAAGGTTTTACCGGCGACAACGGCGCGCGGCGCTTGATTGAAACCAGCGGCATTGGACTTGTTGACGTCGAGATCGGCGAGGCGGCGCGTATCGATGTCGACACGCCCGAGCAAATGAGACGGGCAGGTGGGACCTTCGAGATCGGCACGGATTTCCGATAGGGAATTCCAGATCCATTCGCCCTCTACGGTCCTGCAGGCCGCCCCTCAGGCTTCGGTTTCATGGCCGCTGGTTTTTGAAAGGTCGATCGCGACCGACGAGATGCCGCAGCCTCGCTCAGGGCAGGCCGATGGCGTCGGGATCGGCGATTTGGTCACGACAAGGTCCCTCGGAACGAGTTCGGGATTGCCGGTTAGAAACACGACGAGCCAGAAAAGGTTTCGCTCAATTCGCTGTGGAGCGAGCGTTTTGTCAGCGATTCAGTTAATGGGGACGGTGGCAAGCAGCCTGCCGGTACCGTCCATAATCTCGAAGGTCTTCCGACCAGACCCGCCGTCTTGCGGACCTCGACCCACCTGCACGCAGGCGAGCGCCTCGGCGATGGCATCGCCGACGTCGGGCAGAAGGATGCCTTCTCGATCGATCAGGAGTTCCTGGCCTTTGCGGCCAATGACTGCCGGAGAAAAAGGTTCCGGTATCGAGCGACGCTGGCCTGCTATACGGGCCGCAAAAGCGGTCGGTATCCTCCGCTTCCGCCATCGCTCGGGTCTTCGCCACCGGCCAAAAGTCCGACAGGATAGGGCGCGGGCCTGACCTCGCCGTGCCGGCCACCCTTGTAACAGGCCAGTCAGCGCCAGGAGCGCTTGGCATCGAGAACATCATCCACTGCGCCCTGGGCTGCTACAATCAGCGCATCCTTGTCGGCATGGGAGATGACAGTGTCGCGCGCAAGTGGTTTTCCAGTCCATGCTCGCTGAGCACATCCGGCCCCCGTGGCGAGGTCGTTGAGATCGCCGAGGCAATCCTGCATCGTGCTCATCGCCGCAAGGAATTTCCTATGCCGCCGCGTTTCGTTGTTGGCGTCGCACAGCGAGCCGAAAAACTCTGCGCCATATCGCAGCTTTTTTGCGTCCTTGCGCACCTGATGGCGATGTTCGTCGTCGACCTTGGCAAGTGCGCGGCCATGCTTCTTCAGCTTCTTGCGCATTTTTTCCAAACGCTTGCTGCAAATGTCCTCGCGTCGCGATCGACGCCTTGATCCTTGTGTGTCAGGTACGGACCGCAATGCAGCAAGTGCGTCAAGTCCAGCATGAGCGCTCGTGCGCGCGACGAATCCAAAGCGGCGATCGCCTCCTCATAGGTTTGCCCGCGTATTTGCTTCAGCCTGTCTTTGAGGTCGCCATCCCCTGCTTGGCGAGAAGGACAGCAACGTTTCGCGCCTCACCGTAGAGACCTGCGAATGATATGTTAACGGATCTTATTTTTGAAAATGATCCCTATTGATATCTTTAATTTGACCGGCAGGGAAGATTTTGGCAGGTGCCCCAGGACCTTTCATGGCACAGCGACGACATCCTGATCGACGCCGCGCGGTTAATACGCCGGTATCACGATGCGACGGAGGGGCTTCTGGCATCACCAGCTGCGCGAGGCGCTGGCGTTGAAGTCGTGTGTCACAACGACCTTTCTCCTTGCAAGTTCGTGTTTCAAGGAGGACGACTGGCGGCAATCACAGTCATTTTTAGAAGTTGCCACGTAAACAGCGGAACAAAAAATCATCGGATAAAGCAATCTCGTGTCCTTGCGCCTAGCTGAAGTTGGCGGCCGTTGTTCACTTTCAGTTTTTTTCTGCTGACGCTCTTGAAACCGAAATTCCCAAAAACCAAATCGATTGCCGCCAGCTGCTGAAGACAGAGCTGGCCTTGCTGGGAGCGCTGCCTTTCGGCGCTTCCGTACCCATGTTGCTTCAAGGAGGATATGGCTATGGCAACATCTTATGACTATGCACCCTTGTTCCGTTCGACTGTCGGCTTCGATCGGGTCTTCAATCTTCTCGAAAACGCCCAGCGCGCCCGTTCGATCAGCGACTGGCCGCCCTATGACATCGTCAAGACCGGCGATGACAGCTACCGGATCTCGATTGCGGTGGCCGGCTTTGCCGAGGGCGAGCTCGACATCACTTTCCAGTCCAACCTTCTGACCGTCACCGGCAAGAAGCAGGAGACCGCCAATGACGACTACCTGCATCGCGGCATTGTCGGCCGGCCTTTCGAGCACCGCTTCGAGCTTGCCGACCATGTTCGGGTCAACAGCGCCGATCTGCAGAATGGTCTCCTGTCGATCGATCTCGTTCGGGAGATCCCGGAGGCTTTGAAGCCGCGGAGGATCGATATCCAGACCAACCCGGCTCTTACACAAAAGGTCCCTCCGGCGCAGATCGAAGCGCAGAAGGCAGCGTAAACCGTATTGTCAGCAAGGTAAGGGCGCCGTAGCTACGGCGCCCAACTGTCCGGGTTGGGAAGGAGAAAGCGATGAAACCCGATATGTTCAGACAACCTGTTACCATCCTCGTCGGCCTTGGCTTTCCGGCTGAGGTCCACACCGTCATGGACGCCTACCGGCATCTGGCCGAATGGCCAGCATCGTTGCGCGATACGGCGCATTCAGTGGCGCTCAAGGCATGCAGTGCCGCGCTGCGCGGCGATATCGAAGCGGAGACCGCGCGTGGCCTGTTCGCTGCCTTTGCAGAAAAACATGATCTGTTGGCGCCGGAAACCGATGTGATCGCCGCCTCCCGCCGCAGGCATGACAAAGATCCGCATGTTCGCTAAGGAGGCCGGTATGCACGAGATGTTGCGGCAGGCCGCAAGCAGCGCCGCTGCGATGGGTCCGAAGATTCTTCTTCAGGGCATAGAGATTGAGCGGCCGCTCGAGGTGGTAAAAGCGCCTGCACTTTCCGCAGACGACAAACGAACGATCCTGGCGTCTTGGGCCTCGGACTTCTACGCGGTCGACTCGAAGCCGGCGTTCCGCCATATGCCAGGGACACCGGAGCCGGTTTCCATCGATGAGGTTCAGGCTGCCCTCAATGAACTTGATCGGCGCTACGGATATTGAGTGAGCGTACCGGCCGAACAGGCCGGTTCACTCACCTGTCGGGCGTTTGCGATCGAGATCGGAATGGTCAAGACCGAAGTGATCCAGAACGAGGTCGAGGTTACGGCGGTTGGATTTGAAGTAGACGTCAAACAGGTCCCCGACCAACGGAACGCTCCCCGCCGCCGCATCGAAACCGATATTGACCAGCATCCTAAAAAGCTTGTCATTCGGCACGCCAAGCCTCCGGGCCTCATTGACGATGTAGAGACTGATCGCAGCCCCGGCGAAGTCACCAATACCAGGGACCAGCCCGATCATCGAATCTGCTCCAAGCGAAAAGCGTGTTCCGGGAACGCGCAGCGCGGTGTCCATGAGCCGCGCCAACCCACGCATGCGGCGAAGGCGGGCCAGACGGTCGATGCTGCGGAAATTGTATTGGCTATGCGCTCGGTCGTCTGTCATGCCGCCGTTTTCATCACCTTGCTCAGACGCCTGATCGCCTACCACCTTTGCCCGCCGCGGTACTCTGCGATGAGAAACCGAAAACTCATCGCCTTCGTCATCCCCGTCACGTCAGGCGACACAGCACGCGACCTCAACAAGCACAAAGCAACAGATTGTCGTTTTGTTCCATAGGCTGACCAGGAGTGCCATCGACCCGGAATACGCAACCTGCCCTATCGAATCGGGATACGCCCTCAGCATGGCTTCGCTGCAGCAAAGTCTGTTCAATGGGCGGGCACAACCCGTGTCCGATCACAATTCCGACCATTCCTGCTGACCAACTTCCGCCTCAACACGCCTGTTGACGTTTGAATTTGTCAGGCGGGTCTCAAAGCATCATCGCGCAAGCTTGATCCCGCAATACGTGCTGCCATACTAGGACGCTGTCACGTTCAAATCCTGCACCAGTCCCGCCGCGGCCTTAGAGGTTCCATCAACGAGATGCATGCGGCGTTAAGGGAACTTGATCGCCAATGACGGTTGTTGGCGCGTGCTGCAATTCGATATCGCCTATTGATGGTGAGCAGTTGCTTCGCCTTGCTTGCGAGCACGGGCTCGAAGGGAATGGCCTGCGTGCAGCGCAACTAGGACTGCTTCGGGGCGATCACCGCCCCTGCCTAACCGTGTGCATGATTATGTCGGCTGATTACGAAGCGCCGTACAGGTCCAAATCGTAACATTTGGGTGAGGGCAGTATCGCTTCAGGGACGCGCTCGCTCGGTCAGCGACGGTGTCTTTCGGGGTTTGCATGCGGCTGTCGCCACTGCACCGTCGGCCGGTTTGCTGACGACCTCGCTCGCATCCTTGGCTTCTGTTCGTCGTCTGGGAGAACCTTCAACCCCGCATCCCTTGCGGCGGCGACGAAGGCTTTTCTGGCCTTCGTGGTATCTGTCTCAAGCTGCATAGCTCTGACGCAGGTGGCAAGAGCATTCTGCCATACCGTGTCATTTGCCCGCTTGGGCCAGCGCTTAGACATGAGTATCCCCATCATGTCCGAGACAGTCGTGGCGGTGCTGAAACGATCTGAATCGGGAAGACCGACTGCGACCTCCCTGATCGTTGCGAACGCAACGTCATTCATCGAATAACTCCTTATCCGGCCTTCCGCGAGTTCAGGTCCTTCTCAACGGACTTGCGAAGAGCGTCCATGATGTTGACGACATTGGAGGCCGGAGCGTTTTCAGGTTTTTTGCCTTTGCCTTTGGTGGTCTTCCTTGGCTTCAGCGCTTTCTTCTTCTCCTCGATGAGAGCCAGCAATGCTTCCTGTACGGGATCGGTTACCATGGCGGGTGACCAATGTTTCGTTCGCTGTTTGATCAGCTTCTCCACCAAGGGAAGCGCATCTTTCTCGGAGTCGCTGTCGATCCCCTCGAAGTAGGATTCCTCGGGTCGGACCTCGTCGCCGAAGCGAAGGGTCCAAAGCACGATGCCTTCATCGCGCGGTTCGAGGATCACCGCGCGTTCCCTACGACCGATGACCAGCTTGGAGACCCCCACGACCTTCGATGCTTTCATGGCGTCGCGGATGACCGAGAACGCCTCGTGGCCGACTGGATCGTCCGGTGCCAGGTAGTGGGCCTTTTCCAGATAAGTCCAGCCAATGGAGGCGGCGGGCACGAACCTCTCGATGTCAATCGTTCGGACGGTGTCGAGCGCCACCGAGTCCAGGTCTTCTTCCGTTAGGATCACGTAGTCGTTCTCACCGCGGGCATAGCCCCTGACATCGTTCCCATCTTTGACCGGCTTACCCGTGACGGAGTCGACGTACTGCGAGACGACGCGATTTCCTGTCGCGCGATTGAGGGTATGGAAGCGAAGTTTCTCGGATTCCGAAGTCGCCGGCGACATTGTCACGGGGCAGGTGACAAGAGATAGCTTGAGGTAGCCTTTCCAATAGTGGCGGGGCGCCATCGTTCGTTGTCCTATCCAGCCTTACGTCGCGGGGCGGCTGGTGCGGCGGATTTGGCCGCCCCGCGCGTGGCGCGCTGCCGCTGAATGCCCCTATTGGCATTGGCGGCCGTGCGTTTGGGTTGCTCGCTAGATTTGCCGGCGAGGCCTGCGCTCTCGCGAAGTATGGCTTCAAAAGCCGTCTTCGACGAACGAACCTCGTAATCGAACTGTAGGGTCGTAGCGATCATCCCGTTGCCGTGGGGACGAATGAGTACCGTGCGCATTCGCCGGAACAAGACGGTTTTAGCGATGGCGGCGACTTCCGCTTTCTTCATTCCGTCCCGAAGGAGTGTGAACGCGTCTGAGCCGGCGCGGTCGCTCGGGGTCAGGTAGTAGGGCTTATCGAAATAGACGTCGTCTACCTCAGAGCAGGGGACGAACGCTTCAACCTCGAGCGTCTTGCTGCTTTGGGGAATTGCAGCGGCGATCTCTTCCGGATCGATCATGATGTATCGGCCGTCGTCGATCTCGAAACCTTTGGTCTGTTCCTCTTTCGGAACGGGGTCATCGGTTTCGCTATCTACGAAAATACGGTTCACCCGGTTGCCTGTCGCTTTGTTGACGGTGTTGAAGGTAATGCGATCAGCGGTAGAGGCGGCCGTGTAGAGGGCCACCCCACAGGCGACTTCCCCAACCTTCAGAAAGCCCTTCCACTGGGCACGGTGTCCTGACGGCATAACGCGACACTCCGAATCAATGCTGCTCGACTCAAAGACGTGCGAAGGTGATTCGTTCCGACTCGAAACGAATCATTTTTCAATGGCTTACGACCTTATGTTGAGGAATTGATTCCGACACGTAGGGCTGGCTGATGTTCGGCGGAGATGACCCGATCAATAGTGTTCGGCGATTGCGACGGCGGGGGTTCGGCCCCAGAAGCCATGATCGGAATCTTTAGCGCCATGGAGGCTTCTTCCGACAGCGGACACATCCACGAGAGTATGCCAAATGGCCATCGTCAGGCTGATGGTGTGCGGCCGTTTGCTAGGTAATCAGGCATTCTTGCCCCGTTGAGATTGTATCGAAGGTGGTTGTCGGGGCAGGGATTCGAACCCCGCGTCACAGCTCGAAAGCTGGAAGCAACCTCGGAGACCAAGGGACGGGAGAGCACCACGCTCCATTACGCCTACGCCCGACTGATAAATAAACTTCTAGGCACGGCGATTGTTCCCAATGGGGTATACTGCTGAGAAGACGATTGGTGGTTCATGCCCATATCGCCCCGTTGTGACGGCAGCCCAGTTTCCCAGTGTTTCGGTCGTTGATGTTTTCACGTGGCCTAGTATGGAAACGGCGCTGCGCTCGAAAAGGCCATCAACTGCGGCCTGTCCGCCGTGGCTCTGATTTTTTGAACGAGGTGCTGAAGTTCACGTTCCCGTAGAGAGGAAGTTGTCGTGGAAAGCTTCTGCGTGACGTCCAATACCCGGTTGTCAAAAGTAGGGCCTCGTTTTGACGGCACTTCTCTCGCAAGATCCTTCACAAAATGAGAAATAACGGTCATTGAAACAGTGCCGGTGCAACCATGCCAATTCCACACACCTACATGCTTTGTACCGAGACATCGCCAACGAATGGCGCGGCCGAATATGTGCGCGAATACAAGCGCGACGAATTGGCCGAGATATTTACTCCCGATGAGCTGCTTCGGATGTCAGAGGGCAAGGTGATCGAACGAAACGGCCGATATGGTAAATGCACTTTTGTCGACATGGTGGTGGTATCGCGTCGCATGCGATCCGCCAATGAGCCCCAGCAGTTTGATACCCCGCGTCTTGCCTTCGATCCCAAGTCCCGCAAGGACGTTATCGTGATGGCCGCAAGGCTGACGGCGCGGGGCGATGCTCAATATTTGGTTGATGATGGATCGGGCCTGCTTGCTGCCCGCTGGCGTGATTGCGGCGAGATCGAATTCTACAAGACCGAGGCAAGAATGCGGCAATCCCGGCACGCGCGGAATTTCACCAAGTCTCAAGGATGACGCCATGATGAGGAAGGTCAACAAGGCCGTCGCGGAATTTCAACCCAAGGGCAATCCAAAAGGGCCACAATCGAAAAAACCGTCGCGCGGACCCTTTAGCCTGCGCTTGAAGAATTGAGGCCAGAATGAATGCTGAGGATTTCCTTTACTGGCTCGAGGCCATGCGGTCGGCCAAAGGCTTGAATAAAAGCCAATGCGGGGCTCTCTTAGGCCGCAGCCCGCAATCGATCAGCCGTTTTCTGAATCAGGGCGCGGATCGAACTGTAGCACTTGCATGCGCTGCGCTGCTGGCTGGCCTCCAGCCTTATAAGGGCAAACGATGAGGAATTGATTGTGGAGGCGCCTTCGTCGGTGGAATCATGCCACGCCGTCAACTCGGCGATATCATAGACGTCCGCCGACGTTACCTTCGTCCAGAAGCCTTCCGTATGTCGGCGCTGCGGTTCGCGAGTCTGACGGTGTCGTGGCTAGGGGCCTTGACTATGCGAACATCTTCCTGAGGAATGCGAAGGCGCAGCGTCGAACGGTTCGCGACGCGGACCGTATACTGCCTTGCGAAAACCGCAGCAGTGTCGGTACCGTCTTCTCCGTGATCTAAGAAGCTATGCTTGAGCGGCATTCATCTCGCGAAGTTGGGTGATGAATTGCTGTGGTCTAAGCCAGATGCCTGGTACCTTATACCCCATATGGCGGGCGATTTCCCCGGTCCAGGCGTTGCAGTTATTGACTGTCGCTTCCCAGGTTTTGGATACCGCCTGTTGCTTTCGGATAAAGGCCACGACATCATTGTACTCGTCCCGAGATAAGAGCACGCGCCAGCTTGCGGAGCGATATTGTTCTTCAAGGTCGCCGTCCGTCCATCCGGTCGTGGCTGGTACCGGCACGAAATGGCCGAGCACGTAGTCGCTTGGATCATGAGAGGCGGGCGCAAGGCCTGCGACCTCCGGATTGATCGGGTTTCCGCCCTTGTCCAGTTTGCCGAAGACCACATAGGTATGGCCGTAGCTCAAGGCATAGCGCGATCGAAACTCGATGAAGTACCGATTGGCCGTGACCGTGTTCGCTGCCGTGGTTGTGGCCGGTGAACTTTTGCTGATTGATGTAAAACGCGGTTGAGGTGGCTTGTCTGCCGTTTGGCAGGACGCCATCGCGCAGGCCACCAAAATCACAACGGACAGATGTCCCTTACCAAGGCTCATCGAAGCGCTCCATCTTCCAGCGTCACCCGAATCGTCTCCACCATAGCTTATCGAAAGCAACTGCTGACATCTAGCGCCCAGCTTCTCTGACCTAAAGGATGCCTGCTCATTTTCGTCGTCGTCAAACAAAGACGAGCCATCAACGATGGGTACCCGGGTCTCCGCATGGGCACGAAGATGGAGGGATGGCTATGAACGATAAGGATGCGAGCCTCAGCGTCTATGCGGTCGCTAATCAACCTACCACTTCAGCAGTGGCGTGTCGGATGTCCATGTCAAATTCGAGGTCGTGCATTTCGTTCAACCTGTCGTAATCCTCTTCGATTTCCGCGATGCGTCTCGCGCCGTCGGCTCCCACACCTCCCCGCTCGTGCGGCGTCGCGATGTTCTAACGCCGAGGGCGCCATTGAAAAAACGATCAGCGATGATATATATTGCCGATATCATATATCGGAGCCTATCTCATGAGAACGTTGGTAGATATCGGCGACCCAGAAGTCAGAGCGCTGGACCGGATGGCACAGCGGGAAAAAATGTCGAGAGCAGCGCTGATCCGAAAAGCGATCAATGACTTTCTGGTTAGGAACAACGCCGATATCGAAGCAGAAGCGTTCGGCCTTTGGGGCGATCGAAAGATCGATGGTTTGACCTATCAGGAAAACATACGCAGCGAATGGTAAAGTCTCTTTTCGACACAAATGTCTTGATCGATTATCTCAACGCAGTTCCACCAGCGCGAGACGAACTGGCAAGATATCGCGAAAAGGCGATCAGCATTATCACCTGGATGGAGGTTCTCGTCGGTGCCAAGCCTGAGGTGGCAAACGGAACGCGCGCTTTCCTGGCCGGCTTTGCGGTCATCGCTGTCGATAACGCCATAGCCGAACGAGCAGTATCTCTGCGACAACTTCATCGTATCAAGCTTCCCGATGCCATTATCTGGGCAACCGCCAATGTTCACTCGATGTTACTGATCACCCGAAACACGAAGGATTTCCCTCGCGAAATGCCGGACATACGGGTACCATACGAAATCTGACCGCAATGTCTGGGCTGTTGCCAGCGCGTTGGTTGGCAAGCCCCGTCTTGTTCGTCGTCTCGATGTCTCCACCGAAACCATCCGTCGCGATCTTGAGGAGCTGACCGAGCAAGGAGTGCTCAACCGGACCTACTGCGGCGCCGTCCGTTCGTTAAGAACCGAACCGTCGATTACCGAACGTCATACATTGTTCGTCGCCAAGCGCGAACGCATCGCTAAGGCTGCCGTGCCTTTGCTTAAGGACGCACGCGTATTGATGATCGGTTCCGGTTCTACGATCGTGCACGTCGCTCGGCGGATCGCAGTCGACATGAAGAACATCACCCTCATCATGCCTGAACCAACAGCAGTTCCTGCCACTGCCCGACCATACCCATATACTCGTTGTTCAGGATGAAGATCTTGACCGGAAGCCTGTATTGGATCGCCGTGGACATTTCCTGCATGATCATCAGGATCGAGGCTTCGCCGGCAATGTCGATGACGAGGCTCTTCGGGTGGGGGAGCTGGACCCCGATCGCTGCCGGCAGACCATAGCCCATCGTTCCGAGGCCCCCGGAGGTCATCCAGCGGTTCGGCTCATAGAGATGGAAGAACTGGGCGGCCCACATCTGATGCTGCCCGATCTCCGTCGTGACGTAGACATCCCGGTGCAGCGTCAGCGCGCGCAGGCGTTCGATGGCATATTGTGTTTTGTTGACCTCGGACGAATTGCGATAGCTGAAGGCCTTGCGTGCCCGCCAGGCGTCGATCTGCGACCACCACGGCTTGAGCCGCTGTTTCCGATTTTCCTGATCTTCGCATGGCCAGGCGGCGATTAGATCTTCCAGTACGGAGAGTGCATCGCCGATGAGGCCGACGTCAATCATGGAGGCAAAAACGGACATTCTGCGGTCCGCTACGGCCAGCACGGGCACCTGCTTCCATCTCCTCGCGAACAGGCTGCTGCTATTGTGGGGCCGCAATGCGTGGAATATCTGCGATATGCATCATCGCCGGACGAATTGCGTTTTCCTCGTTGAGTTCGGCCACCAGGAGCTTGAACCAGCTGAAGCCAACCCAGAGGGAGACTTTGTCAGCTACCTCTTCCGCGCGCAGTTCACCGCGTCCGGCGGCATCCGTCATGATCTTCCTCACATCCGCGGTTCGGTCTGGAAGAAATCTGTCGCGCAGCGCGCTCAAGGCCTCCGGTGTGCCCTGGGCTTCGGCGATCAGCCCTCGAAGCGCCGCGCCTGCCGGATGCGAAGCCCAGAACCTCCAGAGGCTGGTCGTATATTCTACGAGGTCCTCGATCAGGTTTCCGGTATCGGGGACCAGCACGGAAGCCGAACGTTCGCTCGTGTAGATCGCGATGAAAAGATCTGCCTTGGTCGGATACCAGCGATAGATGGTCGTCTTGCCGGCGCCGGCCCGGCGTGCCACTTCATCGACGGAAAAGCCCGAGTAGCCCTTTTCCCAAATCAATTCCCTCGCAGCGGTAAGAACGGCGGCCTCCGCCTCGGGATTGCGACGCGAACCGACGGAGGTCCGTTTTCTGGGAGAGGCGGTGTTTGATGTTGAGCTCATGATCAACGCGTATCCCAATTGCGCGCGCCCAATCAACAAGGATCGCGGCATCATCGCTCAACCAGATGCGCGCGAGACGGCGCAGGCTCGAACCGATCGGCAAAATATTGTGTTTCGTGCGCAACCAGCCCATCACGAAATTCCATGATACTGACGGCATAGGTGGGCTTGCCATCATAGGTCAGCACGAATTCGGTGACCCAGAGATTGCCGCCCCCGACGATCCGCCTAACATCAAATCGCTTGTGGTGGGGCTGAACGACCCGGCTTTCCCTAATATTTCGACGACCGCTGAGGCGCTCGACGGACTGCGGATAGTCGAGCAAACCATCCACATGGTAGATTTCGTGCTGGCGCTCGAAAATTCGAGCGCCACTCTGACATTCTGATTCTCCATCCGGGCCTCCAGACATTTCAATCGCGCCGCCCGGCTCTTGCAAGCTGCTGCGTCTTCTCAGGTCGTGTGCGAGGCAGCTGACGTTGCGCCCCACACGCTCAATGGCGAAACGATCAGACCTATTTTGCCGCCTGCTCCGCTTTGACGCGGGGAATGAAGCCAGGCACGCCGGTATCCACCACCCCATTGAAGCGAACGTTCGTCGATATGTCGAAACGGATCTTCTCCATATCCTTTTCCGAAAGGCTCGAAATCGCGAAGTTTTCCTCGATGCGCAGCGGCTTGACCGAGGTCGTTAGGAACGCCGTGCCCCGCTGCGCTGCCCAGGCAAGCGCCACCTGGGCCGGCGTCTTGTTGACACGTTTGGCGACCCCGGTGATGACCGGGTCTTCAAGCAGATTTGGTTCCATCGCGTGGCCGAGAGCTGCAAATGCCAGCAAGACGATCCCATTCGCCCGGCAATATTCGAGCAGTTCCCATTCGGGCAGATAAGGATGTGCCTCGACCTGGATCGCCGCAGGCTTGATGCGTGCATGGGCGACGATTTCCTTAAGCTTCTCCAATGAGATGTCGGACAGACCGATCGAGCGACAGTGGCCGCTGTCGACAAGGTCTTCCAAGGCGCGCCAGGTCTCGATCAAGGTGACCTCCGAATCGTAGAGAACATGGCCATTCTCGTCCCTTGGATCCATCTCCTCGCCCGGGCGAAAAGCGTAGGGAGTATGGATGATGTAGCAGTCGACGTAGTCGACTTGGAGACGGCGACAGCTTGCCTCGAACGCCGCTTTTACCCGTTCGGGGCGATGGTTGGTGTTCCAGAGCTTCGTGGTGATGAACAACTCCTCGCGGCGAATCGTACCTTCGGCGATCGCCTCGGCGATTGCGTCCCCGATCGCTTCTTCGTTGCGATACCGCTCGGCGCAGTCGAAATGACGAAAGCCGACAGAGAGCGCTTTTGCGACCGCATGCCTTGTCACGACCGGGTCGGCAATGAGCGTGCCGAAGCCAACTGCAGGCATCTCGCCAACGCCGCCCGCCAGGGGAATCTTCTTGTAGCGAAGCATGTATGAGGCTTCCATGCGAACTGCTCCTACAGCTTGAATGCCGGATAAGACGGCTTGACGGGCTTTTCGCCCGCCATGAACGACTGAGATTTCAAGGGCATTTCTCTTTCCTTCGTTTTTACACTAGTGACGCTGTCACGACCAATCGTACTTTGGTGTCGATGGGCTCCCGCACGAGGCGGGGAGCCTTCAAGAGGGTCGGTTTGAAGCGACATGCGATTGCCCGCCGGCCGCTTTTCGGATGCGATGGTGAACAGTTCCTGGAGTCGTCTGACACCCTTCAGGACATGCCGGCCGATCGAGTGCAGACCATCAATTTCAGAGGCAGACACGCAGGCTGCGAAGCGGGCCGACATCAGTAATCTCTGGTGCAGCGACCGACACAGCGAGGTGATGCGGCTGACCTCGTTGACTGCCGGGCCGATCACCGTGAAGTCGAGGCGATCCTGACTGCCGATATTGCCGTAAAAGACATCGCCGACATGCAATCCGAGATAGAGATCGGTAACCGGTCCGCCTACTCCCCGTCGTCTCGCGTTAAGATCGATGAGACGCGCGTCGAGCAGTCGTCGTGCCTCCAGAGCGCGAGCGCAGATCTGGCTCGATGTTCCGCCGCGGAAGATTGCAAGTGTTCCGTCGCCCATCAGTTTCAGGACTTCACCGCCGGCCTGTCGAACGGACGTGATAACGGCCTCGGCGTAGTCGTTCAGCATGGGAATGATTTCTTCCGGGTCGACCGTATCGGAGATCCGGGTGAAATTGGCGAGATCCGAGAACCACAGCGCTGCGGAAATGCGTTCGCTACGTCCGCGGGTGATCCGGCCATGCAGCACCTGATCGGCGGCATCGTCACCGAGGTGGACCTTGGCGATGGTGCTGGCCACACCGCTGACGACGACGCATTTGACGGCGAGCGCTAGGCAGGGCAGCAGTTCACGCAGTGCAAGCTCGTCCGCCTTTGTGAAGCCAGCCGGCGCCCTGGTCCCGAAATGGAGAAAAAAGCAGTCGATTTCGCCGATCGTGTTCTGGTTGGCGAACCGGTGCGCCATGGCGATGAAATCGGTAAACCCATCCTCCTTCATCGCGTCGAGCAGATAGAAATCGGCCGGATCCCCAAGTTTTATGCGCCGCCTGAGTTCATTCCCGCCGGTCGCCTTCAGGTAATGGAAGGCCGTGCGGCGCCAGTTGTCGGGCACAGTGACAGGCGCGACAATGCCCAACTCTACGACACGCTGCACCGGCTGAGTGCGATCCCAACGAAAGGCTCGGCGCTCGTAGAGCGGATGGAGAGTATCCATT
Source organism: Sinorhizobium sp. B11 (assembly GCA_039725955.1). Classification (NCBI taxonomy): domain Bacteria; kingdom Pseudomonadati; phylum Pseudomonadota; class Alphaproteobacteria; order Hyphomicrobiales; family Rhizobiaceae; genus Sinorhizobium; species Sinorhizobium sp. B11. The sequence continues at coordinate 32,156 of CP091035.1, read as the reverse complement.
ACCGCGCTTGCACGTTCGACAGGAAGGCCGCTTGCGGCGCAGCGCTCGCAGAAGCCTGCCAAGAGGTCGGCTTCGGAAAGGCCTGTCAGCCCTCCTTGTGTCAACCAGATGGTGATATCCTTGATCTGCTGATCGTCCATGACATCTCTCCCGGTCTCGACCGGAGCGACCTTCTTTCCTCAGCGCGTCGTCAGCGGGTGTGAGGGGGAGGGTTTCATCAGCGACACCACGATCAGCCCGACCACCGCCGCGATGAAGGTGATCCAGAATCCGTCGATATAGGCGAGTACGTTCGCTTCCCGCTGGATTATGCCTGCAAGATTGCTGAGGCCGCGCTTTGTGATTTCTGCCGGTGAGGCGCCGGACGTCGATCCCGATCTGAGTTGAGCGAGCGTCGTGTTCCAGCCCGGCGTCGTGCGGGTGACGTGAAGGCCTAAAAGATAGGAATGCAGTTGCTCACGCTTGCGGATCCACGTCGTCATCGTTGTGGCAACAGTTTCCGAACAGATAAGGCGCATGACCTGAACATAGGCGACGAGCGAGATTGCACGAGCCGGATTGATATTGCCGAAAAGGGTGGCGACGGCGGCAAGAAAAACGAGCTCTTCGCCGAACGTCTGCAGGACGATAATCAGCCGGAATTCTGGTACGGACCATTGACTGGTCAATTGGGTCCCAAGCCATGCCGACAGCACAAAACAGCTGAACCCGATCGCGAGCGTCGACCGCTGCTTCACTGTCCTGACGAGCGCGACTGCGGTCGCTGTCGCCAGCAAAAGTAGCAGGATGGCGCAGAGCGCGGTGAAGTCTCCGACCTGTTCCGGACGCAATCGAGCAACGCTGACAAGAAAGTTCGGCTCGAGCAGCGAGCTTCCGAGGCTTGCGATCATGAAGCAGGCGATGGCGGCAAAGCCGAGCGCGATGTTCCTGTGATAAAGGATCGAGACGTGCGCCCAAGGATGTTTTACGCGGGTTTCATGCCAAAGAAAAACAACGGCCAGAAATACTGTCGCGGCGAGGAGCGATTTAACATAGCCCGATTCAAACCAGTCAAGACGATTGCCTTGGTCCAGCGCGAAATAGAGCGTCGTTAAGGCCACCCCGAACAGCGCCATTCCGCCCCAGTCGGCCCGGCTCAGGAGATCACGATCGACAGGCATGGGTTTGCCGCCATACCAGAACAGGATCCCGATGACCGGCGCGACAATAGCGCCCTGCCAATAAAGCCACTGCCAACCAATAGTCTGGCTATAGCTACCGGCGGTATAAAGACCGAGATTCTGCGCAAACGGAATTCTCAGCACATAGAAGGCGAGGGCGAAAATCCAGTACTTTTTGTCGAGGTTACGAAACGCAACCAAGAGCGTCGCCCCAACGAAAATGCCGAGCACCAGGGCTCTGGTCGCATGCAACACGATCAGAAGCTCGAAGCCTTGGACGAAAGGGATGGTGGTGGAGATCGCCGCATACACGATCGACGGGCCGATCATGACCCGCTTGACGCCGAAGGCCTCTATCAGCCAGCCGATCGACGGCGCGACTAGTATCTGCGGAGCCGTTGCAAAGGTGCTCAACCATGCGCCCTGGTCAAAACTCAGACCGAAAGCGCCGCGAAGATCCGGCAATCCGACGCTCGCCGTGCGAACGTCGAAGGCGGTCAGAATTGAGGCCATGATCATGGCAACCGCGACGCTTCCCTGCCGGGAAAGATCGCTATGCTGCGTGCTGCTAGACATTGTTTCCTGCCTTCGTGGCTATCCGCGTCGTGACCGACATGCCCGGCCGCAGCCGATCGAAATTGGGCTGATCGGGGTCGAGCTCGATCCTGACAGTGAGGCGCTGGGCAACTTTCGTAAAATTGCCGGTGGCATTGTCGGGAGGAAGCAAGGCGAAGGTCGATCCGCTTGCGGGCGAAATTCTCGACACTCTGCCGTGCAGGCGCTTGCCGGGCAGCAGATCGACGGACACCTCCACGAGCTGACCTTCCCGAACAAGGGAAAGCTGGTTTTCCTTGTAGTTGGCCAGGATATAGACCCGCGGAAGGGGAACGATCGAGATCATGCTTGTGCCGGTCGCGACAAAGTTTCCGAGCTGAACGTTCCTTTTGGCAACAATACCGTCGACAGGCGCGCGAATGTCCGCATAGCCGCGGTCCAATTCTCGCGCCACCATGTCCGCAGCGGCCGTGTCGGCATTCGCTATCAGCACGTCTCGCTGTTTCGCAATCACTTCCAGCTTGACCCGTTGCGCAACAACGGTCGCCTCAGCCATTTTTGAATTCGCAACGGCGCGCTCGCGTCCGGCGGTCGCCTTCTCGAGCGTCTGAATCGAACTCGCCCTGCCGTCGAGGCCGAGCCTGGTCTGGCGCTCGAGCTCCTTGCTCGCCTGAACCTCGTCGGCCGTCGCCGCCTGTTTCTGGGCGATCGCAATGTCGATTTGCGTCAGCTGGAACGCACGCTGGGTGTCGTTGTCTTCCAACTGAGCGCGAGCAGCGGCAAGCCTTGCTTTCGCCGCCTGTAGAGCGACTTCGAAGGGTTTGCGATCGATGGAAAACAGAAGGTCGCCGGCCTTGACCTGTTCGTAGTCGGAAACATTAATCGCCTCGACAGTGCCGCTGACACGAGTGCTGACAGATGAGACGTCGGAGAAAACCGCCGCGTCGTCCGTCGTCTGCACGGCCTGGCTCGCCACCCACCAGTCCCAATTGGCGCCTGCGCCGACGACGGCAGAAAGCGCCACCGCAATGGCAAATACGGGCACAAGGACGGCAGACGGCGACGCCTTGTTTGCGGGAACCGGGCTCGCCGGTGGGCTTTCACGCGTGCTTTGCGTCAAGACGCTGATATTTGTCTCCGACTGTATGTTTTGCTGGTTCTTTTTTCGCAACCAAGCCATTTGCTAAATCCTTCGAGTAGATGTCTGCGAACCGACGAATTCGGTTCGAGACAGGAGCGACCTCGGCACGCGGGCTTTCACGACCCTGCGGCGGATACAGTTTGCTTCGCTATCGCTTCGCGGTTTGACACATCGGGTAGCCGGCCCGATTGCGCCTCCTCGCCGGGAGAGCGGCATCCCACGCCGATGCATTCGCAGCCAGCCACTCGTTTGCGGGATGGCTGCAGAAACGCGCCGGCAGCGGTTGGATTGCTATATAAACGATACGTATCGTTCTAACAACAATCGACCCATGAAAATAGGCATGCTCAGCTATTCGTTTTTCGCCGAGCTTGGCTCGGTGAGCGAAACGCATATGAGCGATCGAGGGCGCGTGTTGAGCGTTCAGACCCGGCGCCCGCATGTGCATCCTTCCCCGATGTCCGGGTCAGTCCGTGTCGCGCCTCTCGCCGCCGTCGCGGACATTCTCGGATGTCGGCGGCTACGATGATCTGGTGGTCATCAGTGACATCGGCTTCTTTTCCCATTGCGAACACCGCATGCTGCCCTTCAATGGCAACGTCCATATCGGAGATGTCCCAAGCGAAAACGTGCTAGGCTTTCGAAATTCGCCCGCGTCGTTGAGGTCTTCGCGCGTCGCCTTAAAGCGCAGGAGACGATGACGTCGCAGATTGCAGACTTACTGGTCTCCGGGTTTTCTCCAGAATGTCCGGCTGCAGCTGCGGACATGGCTCTGTCTCCTTTTGCGCGTGAGCCGCGCAGTCCTTGGTCACGTCAATTAATTAGCTCGCACGGCCCGGAATTTCCGCACTCTGGCATGTGATCCACACGTCCTGTCAGAGCACCAGCGCCGATGACCATTGCGTGAGTGGTCGAGGAAAAGCCAGCCGCAGTTCGGACCTTCGCACGCCTGGATCGGGCGGCGATCTCGTCGCGATGTCAGCAAGTTTGCGGCCAGCCAGCCAATCCGAATTGCACGTCCAGATTGTCTGCAGGGGCGTGACGCCATTCGATCGTGTCATCGACGATGGCTAAACTACGTTGCTCCTGTGCGTGCCTTGCAACCTCGTTGAGCAGCTCAAGGTCTTGTTCGCTGTCCAAAGCCGCCTTGGTTCAGTGTTCAATCAGGACACCGGAAAGGTTGCGACCGAGGTCGCCTTCTTGCGGGATCAGGCCGATAGGCTCGGCATCAGCTTTGCTACTTTGGCTGATGAATATGGCAAGTTCGCTGTTGCCGCACGGGCTGCCAACTTCACGACCGAAGACACGCGTAAGATTTTCATTTCTCTTGCTGAAGCAGCGCGCGTAAACCAGCTATCGGTCGACGAGACCTCAGGCGTGTTTCTCGCACTGACGCAGATGATTTCAAAAGGTAAGGTTTCCGCCGAAGAACTCCGCGGCCAGCTTGGCGAGCGTCTGCCGGGCGCCTTTAACATCTTCGCTTCGGCAATCGGCAAATCAACTGCCGAACTCGACAAGATGATGCAGAAGGGTGAAGTCCTTGCTGATCGCTCCGCTCTTCTCAAGTTCGCCGACGAGCTGACTAGGCGTTTTGGCCCGCAGCTTGGCGCCTCGCTGCAAAGCCTGACGACGGATCTCGGCCGCTTTCAAAACGATGTTCAATCCTCTCAGATCGCAGTGGCGAACGGTTTTGTGCCTGCGCTCCGTGACGCGCTGCATTCTTTTAGCGCTTTCGCTCAGTCGACCGATGGTCGACAGGCCTTCACGGCGATCGGTAAAGCCGTCGGCGAGGTCATAAAGATCCTAGCTGAGTTGCCGAAATATTTTAGCCTCATCACTGATGCAGCCAAGCTGTTTGCAGCAGCAAAAATTGCCGAGGTGTTTGGAGGAGTCGGCGCAAAGGCGCTGCAAACCATCGGATCTCTGAAAAGCTTCAACGCGGAACTGACTTTGATCGGCCCACGCACCCAGGCCGCGGCAAACGCTCAGACCGTGTTCAGCCGCACCCTGGCAACCAGCGTGAGCACACTCGCCACCTTCCGTCAAAATCTTCTCGCGTCGACAAGCCAGAGCGCCCTAGCCCGCACCGGTATCGTCACGCTGGCCGGTGCGGTTGGGAGTTTGCAGGCCACCCTCGTTGTGACTGCTGGAGCCTTTCGCACACTCCTGGCTGCGTTCGGTGGTCCGATCGGAATCGCGCTGACCGCGATCACCTATGGCGTTACCAGTTGGTTGACTTCCATCGACAACGCCACATCCGCGCTCACCGAGCACAAGCGGCAGGTTGATCTTGTCGTGGCAGGATATAAGAACGCGAAGGACAAGGCTTCCGAGTGGGCGAAGTCCATTCCCGGCGCAACACCGGCCGAGCTCATCAACAATCGCGATCAGCTCAAGAAGCAGTTTACCGACATCATCGGCGATGCCGAGGCAGCAAGCCGCGTTCTGAAAGCCGCTTTCATTGACTTCGCGCCCGACAGCGCAGAGATTCGACAGCTCAACCAGTTGACCGACGCCTTGAAGGGCGTGCGTGAAGGTTCGGTCTCCGTTCAGCAGCTGGCCGGGATCCTCAGTGACATTTCGCTGCACCCCGCGGCTGATGATTTTAAGGAAATTGCTGATCAGATCCTAGCCATGGTTCGCTCAGCCGAGGACGGCACACCAGGACTTGAAGATCTCAGTCAGGCGATCGCCAAGGCCGAAGCGCTCATTCGACTTCAGGCGAACACTGCCACCGACGCAGACAAAGCTTTGCTCGGCATGGGCAAGCAGGCCGAAGAGACGTCCTCCTCCACCGACGATCTGACCACCACCAGCAAGAAGCTGAACGACGCCTTTGCCGAAATGGGGAAACTCATTCCGGGCTTGAGCGACGAGCTGAAGAAGCTCGAACAGGTTGACGCGCTCGACAAGCAATATCAGGACGCCGCGAAGCTCGCACGCTCGCTTGGCGAAGTGCTCGGTCTGACGAAAAGATATAACGAGGCACGTGCCGGAATTGAAAGCGAGTTCCAGCAGAAGCAGTTTGACTCGCTGCCGGATACGCGCCGAGGCCTCATCGATCGCATTATCCGGCAGGAAGGCGGTCAGGATGGCACCGGCCCTTCCACCTCGAGCGCCCGCGGCATCGGCCAGTTCACCGAAGGGACCTGGCTGCCGATCTTCAATCGTCTGTTCCCGGCTTTGTCGCAGCTGGCGGACGCGCAGAAACTCGCCTATCGATCGAACGAAGCTTATGCCCGGCCGATCCTGGAAGAGCTCGCGAAGCAAAACCAGATGCAGCTAGCAAACGCGGGTGTGGCTCCCACCGATACCAATACCATCGCGCACTTCCTCGGCTCGGGTGACGCCATCAAGGTCGTGCTCGCCAATCCCGACGAACTCGCCAAGAATATCGTCCAACCCGCTTCGACTGCTGCCAATCCGACTGTCATCAAAGACAGCACGATGGCTGCTGATCTGATTGCGCGGGCAAACAAGGCCATCGGTGGCGGCTCCCCGATCATGTCCGGAGGTCAGACCAAACAGGAAGCCTTCAACCAGGACATGTCCGGTCGCGTCAAGGCGATGAAGGATGAGGCTGACGCCCGCAAGGATTCCAATAAGGAAGCCGTCATTGCCCGCGAGCTGGCTCAAGCCGATAACGAAGCGATCAAGGAAGGCGTGACCCTCAGCCAGGCACAGCGAGACGCTATCCGTGAAGCGGCGGCTGCCAAATACGATTCCGCGCATGCCGACGAACAGCTGAAGGCAAACCAGCAAGCAGCTCGCGAGCAGCTGAACGATGTCATTGGCCTAGACCAGCAGCGCAAGAACCTCCTCCAAGAAATTAATATGGCCCAAAATGCTGGCGACAGCGGACGCACGCAGGAGCTCGTCACTCAGCTGCAGGGGGTTAATGACCAGCTGAGCTCAGCTATTCCCAAGGCATTGGAGCTCGCGCGAGCCCTCGGCGACGAAAAGATGGTCGCTCAACTTCAGAAGGTGCAGCTTAACACGGCCAAGGTCGGAAGTGGTCTCACCGCATTTGGTCTCTCTGCATCGAACGTGCAGAACCTAGTCGGCTCTTTCGCTGACGGTCTTGTCGGTGCGTTCGACAGTTTCGCCCAGGCGGTTGCCAACGGTGCAAATGCCTTCCAGGCGCTCGGCCAGGCCTTCTTGCAGTTTGCCGCAGACTTCCTGCGCCAGATCGCCACGATGATCCTTCAGCAGATAATCCTCAACGCCCTAGCCGGCATCGGCGGTCCCATCGGCACGGCGGCTCAGGGCTTGGGAGGTGTCGCTAAAGTCATCACCGGACACACGGGTGTCTCCCGCGACATCGCCGACCTCGCGCACGTGCACAAGACGCTACGATTCCGCAACATCACCATGAACTGCGTCAACGGCGGCGAGATGGATACGATCCAGATCGGCATGTACGGCATGGTCGGCCAAATGCAGCGCGAGGAAAGTGCCAAAAAGGTGCGGCGTGGAATGACCGGAATAGTGCGATCCGGGAGAAATGCCGGCGGGAAAGCCTACGGCTATCGCCCGGTGCAAGGCAAGAAAGGCGAGTTGGAGATCGTTGAGGAGGAAGCCGGCGTTGTGCGCCGAATCTTCGAGCTTTACGTCGGCGGTATCGGCCCGCGGTCGATCGCGGCAATGCTGAACGATGATCGACTGCCGGCGCCGCGTGGAAAGCAATGGAACGCCAGCACGATCAACGGCAACGACAAGCGCGGCTACGGGATCCTGCGCAATCCGCTCTATGTTGGGAAAATCGTCTGGAACCGCGTCCAGATGGTCAAGAACCCCGCCACCGGTCGGCGGGTATCCCGTGTCAACGACGATACGGCGATCGAAACAATAGATGCCCCTCACCTCCGAATCATCGACGATCAACTGTTCGCGAGTGCTCGGGCACGTAAAGATTCCGTCGGCGGGAAGCACCGCTTCACATCCCCAAAGAACAAGCGCCTATTGTCCGGTCTACTAAAATGCGGGGCGTGCGGGGGAGGGATGTCGATCATTGGCGCCGATCGCAGTGGACCCCGCGTCGTTTGCAGCAAGCACAAAGAATCAAAGGCCTGCGATAACAACGCCCGGTACTATGTCGCCAAGATCGAGCAGGACGTGATCGACCGGTTGCGCATCATGTTCGCCGACACGTCGGTGATTGATGCCTATGTCGAGGAATACAAGGCCGAGAGCAAGCGGATCGCCTTGGAACGTCGCACCGGTCGCGCAGCGAAGGAAAACACGCTGTCGGACGTTCAGACGCAGATAGCGCGTGTGCTGGAGCAGGTGGCGAAGGGAACGATCGACGAAGACGATGTTCTGGCGATCTTACCTGGGCTGAAAGCCGAGCGAACGCGCCTTCGGGTCGAACTGGAGGCCGAGGAGCCGGCGACTAACATCATCGAGCTGAAGCCGAAGGCCGTCGAGAAATTCCGGCAGGACGTGGAGAGCTTGGCGGAGATTGTGAACACGAAGGCCGAGCCATCGATCGAACTGGCGATGGCGTTCAGGGAAGTGGTTTCAAGCGTGTTGGTCTATCCACGAGTCGCCGGGGAAAAATACCGCTACGAAATCAAAGGATGGCTTGCCGCAATCGCTGGTGAACAATTGTCGTCTGTTCGAATGGTAGCGGGGGAGGGATTTGAACCCCCGACACAAGGATTATGATTCCTCTGCTCTGACCTACTGAGCTACCCCGCCACTGGTCAGACAATACCGTTCGCGAAGGGTGGTGTCCATTACCTCGCTCCGGCACCGGACATCGCCATGGGTGACAACATGCTGAGGTGTATTTAATGATCTCGCCACTGCAGGCGTGTCCTCTTTCTTCCAGCCGTCCGCCATTACTCCTCGCCTTCCTCGACGAGGCCCGCCATGCCCTTGCAAGGTTTTGCCCCTGCGCCGAGCCGAGGATCCGCCATCATTCGTTCATTGGTTCATTCGTTCGACCTGCACCTCCGTTCGGCCCGGCGGTCTTGCTCGGTGGGCGCTTTGCGGTCGGTTGAATTCAGGCGTGGCAGTACCGGAGCAAGGATCCCCGGCACCGACAAGTTGCCGATCGGCTTGTAATTGGTGAGGCGCTTTAGCGCAGATCTTGACTTTCGCGATCGACCCACCGTTTAGCGTCATGATTCAGACCGCCCGTTGCAGATGCGGCCACCGGCGGAATCTCCTTAGGGCTTCATCTAGGGAGTGACGAGATCAGGCATAGATCCAAATCTCCCGGAACCTTCACTCCCATCTCGGGTTTGCATGCGAGAGGAGAAACGATGATGAACAAGGACAATCACCCTGAGCAGGATCCGGCCGAAGGCAGCAGGGAAACAGTCGAAAAGGATCTGAAACGGCAATCGCAGGCTAGCGCGAGCCAGGGCGACGATGATCACGCCAAGCCTAATGAACCGCCCCAATCCTCGACGGGATCTGAAGCAGCTGAACCATCGCCCAAATGAGAAACAGGTTCGCTGCTAGAAAGCAATCAACCGCCAACACCGGGCTTAACCAATACAAGAAGAAAGCGAGTGGATGACAAAGACGGGTGCAGAGTTCGGCCTCTCGTTGGACATTGAACCGATGGAAGCACGGTCCGCGGATAGCTTGCCGGCAGGCGCTGGCTGGCAATACGAGCCCAAATGGGATGGCTTCCGCTGCCTAGCGTTCAAAAGCGGGAGCCACGTCGATCTGCGGGCGAAATCGGGAAAGCCGCTCGCCCGTTTTTTTTCCGGAGGTGGTCGCTTTTATTTCCGACGTGGCCGCGCACCGGTTCGTGATCGATGGTGAGCTCGTCATCGAGCTCGACGGGAAACTTTCATTCGAAGCCCTACAGATGAGATTACACCCTGCTGAAAGCCGCATCAGAAAGCTCTCTCTCGAAACGCCCGCGAGGATCGTAGCCTTCGATATTCTGCTGACCCCTGCGGGGCTGCCCATCCTCGGCCAGAGCCTGCTTCACCGCCGCGCGGCCCTGGAGCGGCTCGTGAAACAAGCAGCTCGTCCGGAGCGCCTTATGCTTTCACCATTGACGCGCGATGTCACCGAGGCAAACCGTTGGTTATCAGGGTCTGGAGGCGACACGGACGGTGTCGTCTGCAAGCGGGTGGACGAACCATACTTGCCCGGTGAGCGGGCAATGATCAAGGTGAAGAGGCGGCGGACAGCCGACTGCGTGGTAGGCGGCTTCCGGTATGAGAGCGACAGCGAGCTAGTCGGCTCTTTGCTGCTCGGTCTCTACAATGAGAACGGCGAGCTTGACCATGTTGGTTTCACATCGACAATCACCAACGCGGAAAGGCCTGAGCTGACGTCAAGGCTGAAGGCACTTCGAGGAGGTTCGGGCTTCACCGGCAAGGCTCCCGGTGGTCCAAGCCGCTGGAGTACAAAGCGCTCGTCAGAATGGGAGCCTCTTGTGCCTGAACTGGTGGTCGAGGTCCGCTTTGATCACGTAACGGGTCGCCGTTTCAGGCATGGGACAAAGCTTCTTCGCTGGCGTCCCGACAAGAAGCCATCGCAGTGCGATTACTACCAGATCGAAAAGTGAACCTCAGCGGTCCATGCCAGGACATCGGCCGCTTCTGAGCGACCAAATCGCGGGACGAGGGTTCATACCTCATCGAGAGCAGAGGGATAGGCTTCTCGGCAGAAGGCGCACGCAATCACGTCCACCTTCACTCGAGGGTGCTACGCTTGGTCCACATCGTCGTCTTGAACGACGCAGATGGCCACTCGGCGAGGCAAACATCGCGGAGGAGCGGCCGCATCTGCTAGAACGAGCTTCCAGGCGACTTGGCTGATCACGTGATCACTTCGCGACATGTGCGATGAAGTTTCCCTCACCTGCAGCTTGGGTCGGTCGAGACAATCGCAGCTAGTGCCATTGCCGAGGGAACATGGCATTAATGCTTTGCTTCGGGGAGGAGCGGGATTGTCGGAGGAGGAACGATGATCAGATATGATGCCGAGCTGATTGAGGGAATGCGCGCGATATCGCGTGCATTTGCCGGACATACCGAAACCGGTGCCGCCTTCAGGGAAACAGCAACAGAGATCTTCAAGTTGCTGCCACATGACCATATCGATGTCGCCGTCCTGTTGAACGGGGGCCGGAGCCATATTTGCTACGAAACAGGTTATCAGACAAGCTGGAGCGACCTGGCGCTCAGTCCGCCACCGGTCGAACTGAGCCCGGTACGGGCAGTGCTCAAAGGTGAACTGCCATATCTCTTCAGCGACGATGCGCTCGCAGATGAACGATTTCATTTCACAGGCGCAATAGACGAACCCATCTTTACTGCGAGGTTGCGCAGTCGCATCGTCGTGCCGATGCGGGCAAGGGGCGAGATCATCGGCGCCCTCAACATCAGCAGACACGAGCCCGGCTGTTATACGTCCGCCGATCTGGAGATCGCCCAGCACTGCGCCGAATTCATTGCGCCCTACATCTTCGCGCTGATCCAGAGCGAGGAGGCACGCCGGGCGATGATGGCAGAAAGCGAAGCGCGCAGTCGCGAAGAGATCCTGCGTGTCGGCGCGTCCCGGCTGACCGAGGGTATGGAGCAGGAGCGGCGACGCATCGCCATGGATCTGCACGACCAAACACTCGCCGATCTCGCTCGCGTTGTGCGCCAGGTCTCTGCGCTGCATCGCCACGGCATGGCCGGTGCCAACCAGCTTGCGGATCTTGAGCGTGAAATCATCCACTGCCTAACAGAGCTGCGCCACATTGTCGACGATATGCGACCGAGCGTGCTCGAACTCTTTGGGTTGCGCGATGCCATAGAGGCGCATCTCAACCGCAGCGTCAGCCGGGCAACGCCTTCGATTGCAGTGCAGATTCAAGATACCAGTGAAGGCGCCGCCGACATGCTACCGGAGCGCACGCTGACGGCGATCTATCGGATCGTCCAGGAGGCGATCAACAATGCCGTCAAGCACGCCGTACCTCGGCGCATCGAGGTGCGCATCGGCGCGACGCCGTCGCTGCTGAAGATTGTCGTTACCGATGACGGGTCAGGTTGCGTCCAGGTCGACCCGCAGGTGACTGGCGGGATCGGCCATATGCACACCAGGGCAGCACTGATCGGCGCGCAGCTTCGCATCAACCGCTCCGGCCGAAAGGGCGGTACGCGGGTGGCAATCGGCGTGCCGCTTGTTGGCGAGACGACAAGCACCGGCATGCTGCCGCCGGGCGCGGCGGTCGCCGCAGCCGACGTCGCTGGGAGGCGCTGATATGCTGGTGATGATTGCCGAGGATGACGGGTTGCATCGCGCATTCGTGCGCAGCACGATCGAGCATCTATGGCCTGATGATGTCGAGGTAATCGAGGCAGGCAGCGGAGACGTCGCGATCGATCTGGCGCGACGTCGCGAGCCGCCATACGTGGTGCTCGATCTGCAATTGCCGAAAGCGACAGGAATCGAGGTGGCGCGCTCGATCTGGAACAGGCGGGCCGATACGCACATCCTGTTCTGGTCAAATTTCGCCGACGAGTCCTATGTGCGCGGTGTGGCCCGCATCGTCCCATCGGGCACCGTCTACGGCTATGTGCTGAAGTCGGCCTCGGAAGAGGGCATGCGATCGGCGTTGCGCGGCGTCTTTGCGGAGGGCCATTGCATTATCGACCGGGAAGTGCGCGGCATTCAGCATCGCGTGCAAGATCGGCTGGAGGGCATTACAGACAGTGAATATGAGAGCCTGATCGATGTCGCGCTGGGGCTGACGGACAAGGCGATCGCCGCCCGCCGCGGCCTCTCCACCCGCGGCGCACAGGCGCGCATCCGCCATCTCTACGAAAAGCTCGGCGTCGTCATGCCCGAGGAGGGAGCCAGCGAGGGGTCGCTCTTCAACTCCCGCACCCGGGCGATCTATCTGGCCTTTGCTCGCGGCCTTATCAATGTCGATGCCTTGAGGCGTGCACAGGGGGACCTCGATTCCTGGATTGACCAGACTTCGCCGACGAAGGAGCAGTAAAGATCCGAGTGTGTGTTTGCACATTCAAATCTGCGTCTTCAAACGTAGCAGAGCCCGTCCATCTGTGGCTAACTCAGTCACAAGCAATAAAAAGCAGACGGGAGAACAGCCATGCCCTTCGTCAACATTCAGATTCTCAAAGGCCATTCCCAGGAGCGCAAGGACGAGATCGCGCGGCGCGTCACTGCTGCCGTCAGCGAGCTGGCCGAACTGCCGAAGGAGGCGATCTGGGTCGTCTTCGAGGACGTCTCGGCCTCCGACTGGTTCGTCGGCGGAAAATCCGTCCAATCCTCGAAGGGTTGAGCCATGGTGAGGAGCACCCGCGATCCGGGATTTGCCGACGTGGTCGGCGACGGGGCGCTGGAGACCCTGGCAAGTGGTCTCGGTTTTACTGAAGGTCCCGTCTGGCATCCTTACGAGAAATGGCTTGTCTTCAGCGACATGCCCGAAAACCGCATGTACATCCGCCGGCCTTCCGGCGCGATCGAGGATTTTCGCCGGCCAAGCAACAAGGCGAACGGCAATACTTTGGATCGCGAAGGGCGGTTGCTCACCTGCGAACATGCGATGAGCCGCGTCACCAGGGCCGAGCGCGACGGTTCGACGAGCGTCATCGCTACGCGCTACAAGGGCAAGGAGCTGAACAGCCCGAACGACATCGTCGTCGCGACCGGCGGCGCTATCTATTTCACCGACCCCACTTATGGGCGAATGGAATATTATGGCGTGCAGCGGCCGCAGGATCTCTCCTTTCAGGGCGTCTATCGCGTTGATCCGGACGGTTCAAACTTGACGCTCCTGGTGGATGATTTCGCCCAGCCGAACGGCCTCTGCTTTTCGCTCGATGAATCGCGCCTCTTCGTCAATGACACCGAGCGTCAGCATATCCGGGTGTTCGCCATCTCGCCGCAGGGCCAACTCACCGGTGGGGCGGTCTGGGCCGAGACAAAAGGAAACGAGCCGGGTGCGCCGGATGGCATGAAGATCGACAGCTGCGGCAACGTCTATTGCTGCGGGCCTGGCGGCATTCAGGTCTTTGATCCTTCGGGCCATATGCTCGGCCTTATCCGCACGCCGGAGCCGACTGCCAATTTCACCTTCGGTGACGAGGATCTGAAGAGCCTGTATATTACCGCCTCGAGTTCGCTGCACAGGCTTAGGGTGCGCGTGCCGGGACTAAGACTGTTCTGACATCCGGAAAACCGGCTGGCGGGAATGACTGCCGATGGAGGATCGGCGCCGCGTGAAGGCCTTTCACTCGAGGCTAAACAACTTAGGGAGGAATGAAATGCGTAAAGTCTTCGTACTTGCCAGCCTTGCCGCAATGCTCGCATCGGGCACGGCCTTTGCCGACACGAGCGGCAAGAAAATCGCCTTCTCCAACAACTATGCCGGCAATTCCTGGCGCCAGGCGATGCTCAAGAGCTATGATATCGTGACCAAGAAGGCAGTCGCCGACAAGATCGTCGGTGCGGCCGACGTGTTCACGACCGCCGACCAGGAAGTGCCAACCCAGGCCGCTCAGATCCAGAACCTCATCCTGCAGGGCTATGATGCGATCGTCATCAACGCCGCTTCGCCGGATGCGCTGAATGGCGCCATCAAACAGGCCTGCGAAGCAGGCATCGTCGTCGTCTCTTTTGATGGTATCGTCAACGAGCCTTGCGCTTATCGCGTCGTCGTTGATTTCGAGGATATGGGCAAACAGGAAATCGCGCAGATGAAGGCGCTTCATCCGGAAGGCGGGAACCTTCTGGAAATCCGGGGCCTTGCGGGCACCTCGATCGACGATTCCATCCACAAGGGCCTGACGGAAGCTGTTGCCGCCAATCCGGAATTCAAGATCGTCAATTCGGTCACCGGCAACTGGGACCAGACGACGGCGCAAAAAGCCGTCGCGACCGTTCTGCCTTCGCTGCCGGATATTGTCGGTGTCGTCACGCAGGGCGGTGACGGCTACGGCGCGGCCCAGGCCTTCGCCGCTGCCGGCAAGCCGCGCCCGACCATCATCATGGGGAACCGTCAGGACGAGCTGCAATGGTGGAAAGAGCAGAAGGCCAAGGACGGCTACAAGACCTGGTCCGCTTCGATCGCGCCCGGTGTTTCGACCCTCGCGTTTTGGGTCGCTCAGCAGGTGTTAGATGGGCGCAAGGACATCCCGCACGATCTCCTCGTGCCTTATCTCGCGTTCACGCAGGATGATTTCGAGCAGCATTTGACGGATATTCCCATTGGCAGCGTTGCCACAAAGGAATATTCGCAGGCCGACGCCGTCGAAGCCATCAAGGCCAATATCAAGTGATGGTCACGCCGGTGCAGGCTGTGGCCAACCGGATCATCATTAGCCTAAGCGGCGCCAAAAAGCATTTCGGCGCCGTGAGGGCACTTGATGGCGTCGATTTCGACGTTCGCGCCGGCGAATGTGTCGGGCTCGTCGGCCATAACGGCGCCGGCAAGTCGACGCTGATGAACATGCTGGCTGGAACGCTGATGCTCGACCGCGGCAGCATGACGGTCGGCGAGACAGCTGCAGAGAACTATTCTGTCATCCGCGCCCAGAGATCCGGCATCCGCTGCGTCTTCCAGGAACTGTCGCTCTGCCCCAACCTTTCCGTCGCAGAGAATACCCGCATCAACCATCCGGGACTGCGTGGTTTCGGGTGGCACCGGCGTGCCGCCGAACTGATTACCGCCAAGCTCGACGAGATCTTTCCCGAGCACGGCATCGATGCCGCCGATATTGTGGCGGATCTGTCAATCGGGCGGCGGCAGATGGTGGAGGTGGCCCGCGCGTTTACGGTGACGGAGGATCCGCTGAACCTCGTGATCCTGGACGAGCCGACCTCTTCGCTCGATGCCCATACTGCGGGCCAACTGCTTGCCTTCGTACAGCGCTTCGTTGCGGGCGGGGGCAGCTGCATCCTGATTTCACATGTACTTGGCGAGGTACTGCAGAATGCCGACCGCATCGTCGTTATGCGCGACGGCAAGGTGGTGGCCGCCGATGCGGCGCGTGCCTATGACCGCGACCGGCTTGTCGCGACCATGGGTGGAGCCGCCCATCGCGAGAAATGCCCAGCGCAAGCCATCGCCGCCGAGCCGACGGGGGCGCCGCGCGTGCGGGCACGACCGGCACGTCAGGGCGACGGCGCCGAGCTCGTTGCCCAGTCAGGCTCAATTATCGGTCTTGCCGGGCTTGCCGGCCACGGCCAGACCGATCTGTTGCTGGCAATCTTCAATGCCGCCCACCGCAGCAAGGTCGATATCGAGGTGACAGCACCGGTGGCCCTTGTTGCGGGCGACCGGCAATCCGACGGCATCTTCCCGCAATGGTCGATCGCCGAGAATATCGGTATCCGATCGCTGAAGCGGCTACGTGCCGGCCTGCTCATCTCGCCGAAGCGCGAGGCTGAGCTTGCCGATGCCTGGAAGCGCCGGATCGGCATCCGAACGCCAGAAATGAATAACAATATCCTTTCGCTTTCGGGCGGTAACCAGCAGAAGGCGCTTTTTGCCCGCGCGCTTGGCTCCGATGCCGATATCATTCTGATGGACGATCCGATGCGAGGTGTCGATATCGGCACCAAGCTCGAGGTCTACGATCTCATCCGCGAGGAGGCTGCCAATGGCCGCACCTTCATCTGGTATACGACCGAGACGGAAGAGCTCGACAATTGTCACCATGTCTACGTCTTCAAGAACGGCCGCATTGTCGCCAACCTCAGGCGCGACGAGCTGACCGAGCAGAAGATCATCCAATCCTCCTTCGTCGAGGCAAGCTGAGATGACATTCGTTTCGCTGAACAATTCTGCCACGCGGTCTGCCCGCAGCAGCGCCGGAAGGGCACGCGCCTTGCGTGCCATGCTGCCGGCGCTCTCGCTCGCGCTTGTGCTTCTTGCGATCGCCTGGCTCAATCCGCGCGCCATCTCCTATTTTGGCTTCAGTCTGATGCTGAACCTCGCGATCCCAATTGCGCTCGCCACCATCGCGCAGATGTTCGTCATCGCCGGCAACGAGCTCGATCTTTCGATAGGAACCTTCGTCGGTTTCGTGGGCTGTGTGACCGCCACCTGGCTCCGCGAAGCACCATTGCTTGGCGTCGTCGTGCTGCTTGGCTCGATTGGCGTGTATGCGCTGCTCGGCGCACTGATTCACCTGCGCAACCTGCCCTCGATCGTCGTGACGCTCGGCATGAGCTTCGTCTGGCAGGGGCTGGCTATTCTCGTACTGCCCAAGCCCGGTGGCAAGGCACCGGAATGGCTTCAGGCGATCACCTCTTTCAAGCCGCCCTTCATTCCTTTTCCGATCGCCGCCGCGATCCTCATTGCCGCGATCGTATATTTTGGGCTGATGCGCACCTCCTACGGCGTCATCCTGCGCGGTTCCGGCGGCAATCCGGCAGCGCTGGCCCGGGCCGGCTGGTCGCTCTTGCGCACCAAGATCACGCTCTTTGCACTGGCGGGTAGCTTCGGGGTGCTTTCCGGAATGACGCTGATAGGCATTACCTCGTCCGGCGATGCCAATATCGGCAATGGCTATACGCTGCTGTCGATCGCCGGCGTCATCCTCGGCGGCGGTGAATTCGTGGGAGGGCGCGTGTCGCCGATCGGCGCAGTCATCGGCGCGCTGACGCTGGCGCTTGCCGCCTCGTCACTGCTGACCTTCATGCATATTCCGCCGGATTGGCAGGTGGCGGCGAATGGCGCGATCCTCATCATCGTGCTTGCAGCTCGCGCGCTGATCAGCCGCAAGGAGGCATGAGATGACGCAATTGAAGGCGCTTGCCGCAAAGCCGTGGATCTGGTCCTTCGTCGGCGCTCTCGCTGCCTGGCTCGCAACCATCGCGTTTACCGGCGGCTACGGCGCCGGCGGCATGCTGACGGCCGCATTCTCGCTCGCCGTCTTCATGGTCATTGTAGGTACCGGGCAGATGTTCGTGATCACGCTCGGTCCCGGTAACGTCGATCTCTCACTGCCGGCCAATATCGGGCTTGCCAGCGCAGTCGCGATGAAGACCATGAATGGGCAGGACAGCATGATCGTCATCGGCCTGCTTGCCGCACTCGCCAGCGGTGCTGCGGTCGGTGTCGCCAACTATCTGTTGATCTGGGCGCTGCGCATTCCGCCGATCATCGCGACGCTCTCGGCAAGCTTCATCATCCAGTCGATCGATATCAGTTATGGTCGCGGCCTGCAGATCAAGCCGCCGTCAGGTTTTGCCGATTTCACCAATCTTCAGATTCTCGGCGTTCCCGTACTGGCACTCGCCACCATTCTTTTCACCGCGGGCGCTGGTATTGCGCTCCGCCGGATGATCTACGGGCGCGCGGTGCTGGCGATCGGACAAAATATTCGCGCTGCGTGGCTTGCAGGGGTTCCGGTCGGACGGATCCGCTTTCTCACGTACACGCTATCAGGCACACTTGGTGGTTTGAACGGTGCATTGCTTGCGGGCTATTTCCGCGGCGCAAATGTCGATATCGGTAATGAATATCTGCTGTCCTCGATTGCCGTCGTCGTCATTGGCGGCACGTCTGTTGCAGGCGGCAAGGCCAATATTCCCGGCATCTGGGGAGCCGCTCTTTTCCTCGTGCTTCTGCTGACGATGCTCAACACATTCGGCGTCAGCGCCGGGGTGCGCCTGCTGCTTACCGGCCTCATCATCGTCGGCGTCATCACCGCGGCTGGAGGCAAACGCCGATCCTAGTCAGACATGCAGGCGCATGACGATATCGCGACCGTGATTTCCGAAGTTGCGACCAAAAATGTTGACGTCACCCGTGTGGCGGGCATCCTCCGCGATCCCGACTCTTGACAGGATAGAAGAGTGCTGCGCCAGTGCGAGATCGTGTGTCGTTACTTCCGGTGCTGGTAGACCGTCAATAAAGATGCCCGCCTTGATATGTTCCATGTCCTCTTGGTTCCATATTGCGAGCCGTCCAATTTCCACCACGGCAGCGTAAACGCGCCGCGCTTATCGCCATTGTCACCGGCGGCGTCCATGACCCGATAGCCATTCGTTTACCCGCAGCGTTAGGTCAGAAGGTCAGTCTTAGTTGGTGCCCGGGACTTCCGACGAAAGTTCCAAAGAGAACTCGCGCACCGATATCCTTGTTGAGGACGCGGGCATTGTTGGGGAATTTATACTCCACATATCCCCTGCCGAACCACACGAGACCGGCCTGCATGCGCTGCGGATCAAGGAAATAATCAGGGACGTCCAGTTGTTCTCCGAAACTCAACGCGAAGACCGAAATAATCAGAGGCGGCTTCGTTTCATTGAAAGGACCCAGCGGCGCTTGTCAGCAGCAGGACCTCGCAGCGACCTTCCCGTGTCTAGGCGGTAACAAATGGCAGCTCCCTGAGCGATCTTTCGATTTTTCAGGAGGTCCTGCGGCTTACCGCTTATACGTGTCAGGCAATCGCCTGTGTACGAAAAATCGCCTCCGCCAGGAATGATAGAGCGCTGGGCTTGGATGGGTGATTTGCGCGCTCAGCGCTTTCGAAGCAAGCGCGGGTCGACGAGAAGCCGTTCAAAAAACTTGAGCTCTGGTGAGATCGACGCGGTAACCGACCGCGTCGACGCCGGTACCAGCGGTAATCTCGGCTGAGGCACGGCGAAGCCGCTTTAGCGGATAGGGTTCGTCAATATCCAAAAGGCGAGGCCCCATCCCGAGTAATTCCCAACGCTGTTTTGGACAACCGAGCCGTGAAGACCGCGCAGACCGCGTTCTCAACGAGGCCGGCAACTTCCTGATCAAGCGAGCGAGCGGCCCGGACTTCTCTGTTGTCGCTTCACGTATGTAGATGGGGCCGAGGTCGAGACCGTGGCTATTCGCAACGATCGCTTAGGTCTTGGAATATTAGGCACGGTAACAACCATCGATGGGTCTCGAAGGGTCCGGATGATATTGCAACTGAAAGTGCAGCACTGCCTGAGCCAGAGAGTGTCGATTTTCGTTTGGATCAGCGTGCCTCGCGATCTAGGTCACCGTGCCGTTGAAATCGCTGGAGTCGGCTCGGGTGGCCCATTTTGAAATTGTCTTGGCAATGAACGTTTTGGCGAGATCGGTTGCGAAGAACCATCCCGGGTTTGGGCCAAAACCAATAGTTCCTCTGCGTTTTCCTCTTTCCTGGCTAGGCAGGACACAAGAGGGCTCACCAGTTCGCTGCCGCAGGGGCGGCAGGACGATGAGCGATAGCATCCTTAAAGCCAGCAATCCGGTTCAAGATAAGTTCGCGGTAGTCTGCCGGCGAGATCTCGCGGTCGACAACACTTGCAAGGCCGCGCGACACCGGCACCAAAAGATCGCCCAATTGCTTGCCCCGAAGTGCATCGATGCTGCTTGCGTCGCCACCTTGCGCTCCCAAGCCGGGTGCGAGAATGATCGTATGAGGCATGAGCATCCGCAGCCGTCGCCCCTCATGTGGAACGGTCGCTCCGATGACTGCGCCGATTGGGCTCAAGCCGTCGTTATCCCGCCGACCGATCTCTCCGATGAGCTCGGCAACATGATCCGAAATCGGCCGGTTTCCGGTCATTCGATCCTGTAGCCATCCGGCACCGGGATTGGACGTGCGGCAGAGGACGAACAGGCCTTTCCCGTAACGTGTGGCACATTCGGCAAATGGTTCGAGCGTATCGGGACCCATTAGCGGATTTACGGTCAGGCAATCGGCCTCAAAATCGCCAGATCCACCCTCTGACACAGGTGTCAGGTAGGCGCGAGCATAGGCGGCAGCGGTGGCTCCGATGTCGCCTCGCTTAGCGTCGAGAATCACACCGATACCGGCAGCCTTTGCGCGCTTCATCCCTAGCGAGAGGGCGGTGAGGCCTGCAAGGCCGCATGCTTCAAAGTAAGCGCTCTGGAACTTCACGAACCCGGCGTGTCCCTCGATCGTGTCCAGAACAAAATCGGCAAAGCGGCTGATCCATGCAGGGTCGTCTTGGTCAAAAAAAGACGGAATCTCCGAGGGCGACGGATCGATGCCGGCAACAAGCTCGCCATATCTGGCAGCGTTCTGCCGAACTGTTTCTACCCACGAACCAGACGACATCGCCCAATCTCCTTCCGTCGCTAAATTCCAAAACCTTGCTCCACATATTCGCTAACTTTTGCGCGGATCAAAAGCCAGGAATTTCCGCGATTGCCGAGGCCGAAAGAGCAGATCCGCGTGTATTCGAAGTTACTGTGGTTTGAATACGTCTTTCGAAATCCCTGTCGCCGAAGACATTTGGCGATGCAATGCCTTACGTCATGAGCCAGTCTCTTCGAGAACTTCATCCGAATTGCCTCCTCTGGGCTCTCGCCTGGTCATGCCGCCGGCCGGCAAGCTCCATTTTTCTCCTGATGCCCTGGAACAAGCCGCCATGATCATTTAACGAGTTCCGCGAACCCGATCTAAACGCCGTCTAGAACCGCAGCTTCGAACCCAGTGTTATGCCGCCCGTGCAGGCGGCGGCACAAATCGGCATCTCAAACTCAGAAAATTCCGAGCCCCCGAGGGCGTGCCGGCAAGTATCATCAGCACTATCGGCGTGAAACGCACGGTCACACTGATCGCTGCGTGGGAAGGACAATTCATAAGTCGTGATACAGGCCATCTGGCCTGCCGCCACGTCTACGGGCCTTCCCGGCAAACCGGTCGCGATAATGCTTCCCAACCATAGCCGATCTTCGACGAGGTCGACCATCCCGCAGATCCTTGGCGTATCATGCTGATCAAACTCGCGGTCAAGGCCCGCCAGAACGGAGACGATCGCATCTCTTGGGGTATTACCGGCTTTCACGCGCTCAAAGATTGGTCGTGTATGGGTGCCGTTGCTGACGACGGAAAATCGTTCACTCCAGATCAAGCATTCATAGGCGATGTAGGACTATCTGATGCCGCGTCAGCGCTTCCGGCACGGGCAACAATATTCACACTGTTGCCCGCCTTCTCCGCGCTGCGGTTGGAAAACGATCTGCTTGAAACCCTGTAGGCATCGGGAAGTTTCCGGCCCTGTTATCCCACGCCCACAATCCGCCCGACGTACATATTCGCATTCTCCCTTTTGCATCTGTCTTTCGTTTTGCGATGCAGCGCTGTTGCTTTTAGCTTCTAGCACCATCAGGATTTTCGCTAGAGCTTGCGACCAGTCATTCGCTTTCGCGGGCCGCGGCGTTCAACTTGCTTCAAGTGTGTTGGCCGACCTGCAACATCAAGATATGGCAGCACGAGGATGATGGTGCCGACCCAAGCCGTTGGATCATCGGCCCTTTTTGGGGCCTGATCGCGCCCAACTCATCCTCACCGAAAGGCAGGCGCATCCGTTCGGGACCGCACGAAGTGCAGGTTGGACGGCGGCCCAGACAGTATCGAGGGAAATCAACCCCCGGCTCCCTGATATTTCCCGGTGGCGTATCGCCAGTGCGCCATTGCTATCAAAACCCAGATCGGACCGGCTGCGAGGGCAACAGGTCCGGCCCAATCTCCGAGGATCGGGATCGGTTTGCCGAGCAGGGCGCCGACGGGAACAGAACTGGTAAGGGCCAGTGGGACCGCGGTGATGAGGATGGCCTGGATGCCGCCCGGAAAAATATTGAGCGGGTAGCGCGTCAACTCCCAAAAGCCAAAGAAGATCGAAAACAGGTGGTTGGAGCGCACCCAGATCAGTGCCGTCGCGCCGATCATGGTCATGAGGGCAGCTGTCAGCAGAGTGGCGCTGACGAGAGCAGCAATAAGGAACGAGGCGGACCAGACCGACCAGACCACGTCGATTGATAGAACGGCCCAGGCCATCAGTGCCACCGCCAGGATGACGTGGCCGATATAGCCGATGTTGAGGCCGGAAAAGACCAGATAAGTCCAGGGGCTGAAAGGCTTGACCAGCAGCGTATCGTACGTGCCCAAGCGAACCAGTTCCTCGAGGTCGCGCAATTGCACGAAGCTCATGGCAGCGCCAAGCGAATAAGCCAGCAGCTGGAAGCTGAACAGCAGCGCGAGCTCCGGCCAGGTCCAGCCTCCGAGCGTATCGAAGCGGGCGAGCAGGATGCCGATTGTGGCAAAGACGCTGCCATAGGAGAGGATTTGGGCAAGACGATCGAGCCAGAAAGCGCCGCGATACTCCATCTGGGAGCGGACATGCATGCGAACGAGCAGCGGAATGACGCGCAAATGGTGAATAATCACGATCAACCTCCCTGGACGGTGATGCGGCCGGACGCGCAGCGCCACAGCCAGAGGACGCCGGTGAGGAAAAATGCCGCCCAGGCAAGGCCCAGGCCGAGATGGAGCCAGACATCGACCGTGGAAAGCCTGCCGAGATAGACAGCATTGGGATAATAGACGACCCAGGCAAAGGGTAGATGGCGGGCGATCATGGCAAACGGCTCGGGAAAGAACCAGAAGGGTATCAGCAGGCCGGAGAACAAGTGCAACAGGGCACCCAGCATCCAGTCGAGGGAGAAGCTGGTCATCAGCCAGAAGGCGATGAGGCCGAAGAGCGCGGACATCAGGAACAGCAGCGTGAATGACAGGGCCCAGAAGCAGACGAACATCAAGCCGTCGAACAGGCTTGCCGGTGGCAGCATGCCGTAAAGAAACGCTGTGAACGCGACGGTCGGAATGACCTGTGTCATCAGCCGATAACCAAAGCTGCCGCATTCGTTTGCAAAGAGATAGAGCGGATAGGACAAAGGTTTGAGCAGCCAGATCGCGACATCGCCTGTCTTGAGCGAGCGGCCGATTTCGCCAATGATCCGTTCAGGGCGGGTTGCACCCATCACCGCGCCGCCGAGCAGGGCGTAGGTCACCATCTGCTGCAGGGAAACACCGTCGACTACGATTGTGCCCATGCCGGCATAGGCCGCCTGCCAGATGGCGACACGCGCAAGTACCTGCACGAGTTTGCCGAAGATGTTGGCCCATACTTCGTTGCGGTAGGCAAGCTGCGAATGGAACGAACTGCGTGCGAACGCTAAATAGGCGCTCATGATGCCAGCGCCATGGCGTTGCGCCGCTGGTAGAAAGTACGGATGACCTCTTCGATGTCGGGCTCGTGCAGCGCCACATCCTTGAGGCCCCGCCCGCTGCCGACCTCCGAGAGGATCGAGACCAGGGAGACGTCTTCACGCTCGATCAGATAGTTCTTGCGCAGGCCTTCATCGCTGACGAGTGCTGCGGAACGCAACGGCAGTGGTCCAGGGTCGCTGGCAAATTCGAGTGTCAGCCGCCGGGCTGAGCCCAAGGCCGCGCGCAGGCTCTTCAATTCACCGTCGAAAATGAGCTTGCTGTGATCGACCATGATCAGGCGCGGGCAGATGGTTTCGATGTCCTGCAGGTCATGGGTGGTCAGAATGATGGTAACGCCACGCTCGCGGTTGATTTCAGCGAGGAAGCGACGAACCGCATCCTTGGCGACCACATCAAGGCCGATGGTTGGTTCATCAAGAAAGAGGATCTTGGGATTATGCAGCAGCGACATCACGATCTCGGCGCGCATGCGCTGACCGAGGCTGAGCTGGCGGACCGCGCGGTCGAGAAATGGCGTCAGATCCAGCAACTCGCTGAAGCGTCGGAGATTGTCGGCGTAACGGGCTGCCGGAATATCGTAAATCCGTTGGTGCAAGGTAAAACTGTCGACCAGCGGCAGGTCCCACCATAGCTGGCTGCGCTGACCAAAAACGACGCCGATCTCGCGGGCGTTGTCCATTCGCTTGAGATGTGGCGTCCTGCCGAGCACCGAGAGCGCGCCCTCGCTCGGCACCAGGATGCCGGTCATCATCTTGATCATCGTCGATTTCCCGGCCCCGTTCGGACCGAGATAGCCAATGGCCTCGCCCGCCGCGACGTTGAAGCTGATGTCGGAAACGGCCAGAACCTCCGTATACTCCTTAGTCACCAAGGTCTTCAGTGCGCCCATCAGGCCCGGAAATCGTTTGTGCTGTCGGAACCGCTTGCTGACGGCTCGTGCCTCAATCAAAGCTGTCATGTGTGCTCCAGGTGTTTCATCGAACACGCGCATTGAGTCGCGAGCACATGCTAGCGGGAGATGTGGTTTGTTCAAGCGAAGGTTGTCGGGACCGACCAGGGGAAGAAGACTTCGTCCTCCTTCAGGAGGTGAAAAGGTATGACAAACAGTTGGAGGGCGGGATCGCCTCTTCACATATAGCACTTTTAGGAGCTGCTGGCCGGTATGGTGATCTGCGCAGCGGTTCAAATCTTGTTCCCGAGCTCTATAATCCAAAAGCAGGGCTGCTTTTCCCTGTCCGGATCGGTTCGCTCATGGTCGTCGGCTTCTCACACCTCCTGGCAGTCCTGGTTATCCGCGGCGGTTTCTTGTCGTACCGCCATAAGGCAGCCGGGTCTCCATGGTCTGCCCGCTGCATCAGCATAGCGATGGTTTTACGGCCGATCTTGTTCGCCAGTGCGATCGCCACAAGCACTCGGCTTCTGCAGGCATTTGCGGCTGGCCCACCTAACTTGGGCCATTGCGCCGATGATCAATAGCCAGCGGCCCCTGAGACAAGCAAAATTGGCGGGCTCGCCGGTGCTGAAAACCTCGATCCATGGGTGCGCCCCTTATTATTCACCTACGCTATAAGGCGTACTCAGCCGCTGATGATGGCAACGCCACGATCCTTAAGGCCGATCTCGACCTCCATTTCGGGCTCGAACGTCTTCCCCACTGCGGGATCGACGACAAAGAGCGTTCCAGTTTTCGTTTTCACCTCGTATTCCACATGATCGCCGAGATAAGCGGCGTGGGTGATCGCGCCGCTGAAGGCGCCGCCGTTCTTCGGCGCGAGCGTAATCGCGTTGGGCCGGATAGCAAGCTGTGCCGGACCGGGGCGAAGGTTGCGGCCGGAGAGCTGATGGATGAGGCCCTCGATGGTGATGATTGCGCGATCGCCGTCGACATCGACGATGTCGCAGGACACGACATTGGCTTCGCCCATAAAGTCGGCGATGAAAGCGGAGGCCGGTTCGTCATAGAGCGCACGCGGTGCGCCTTTTTGGGCGATCTCGCCATCCTTCATGACGATGATCTCATCTGAAACGGCCAGCGCTTCGTCCTGGTCGTGGGTGACGTAGACGGCGGTAAATCCGAGCCGTTGCTGCAGCTCGCGGATCTCGGTACGGACACGACGCCGGAGCCGCGCATCTAGGTTCGAAAGCGGCTCGTCGAGCAGCAATACCTGCGGCTCGAGCACGAGCGCGCGGGCGACCGCTACGCGCTGCTGCTGGCCGCCGGACAGCTCTGCCGGCAGACGCTGCCCCATGCCACCGAGACCGACGAGCGTCAGGCCTTCCTCAGCGCGCTCACGCGCCTCCCTGCGTTTCAGCCCGGAGGATTCGAGGCCGTAGGCGACGTTGTCGAGAGCGCTCATATGCGGAAAGAGCGCGTAGGACTGAAACACCATCGAGACGTCACGTTCGTTCGCCGGCAGCATCGTCACGTCCTTGCCGCCGATCAGAATGCGTCCGGCGCTCGGGTGTTCGAGGCCGGCAAGCATGCGCAGCGTCGTCGTCTTGCCACACCCCGATGGGCCGAGAAGCGTAACCAGCGTGCCGGGCTCGATCGTCAGCGACAGGTCGGGAATGGCGGTGAAGGAACCGAAGGTCTTGCGAACGTTCTGGAAGACGACCGAGCCGGCCTTGGCGTTGATCATGCGGTTTTCTCCTGACCGAGGGGGGCAGATGCGGTAGCGGCCGGCGCTGCCACGGCGATTCGGTTTTCCCGCCGCAGCCGCCGCTCTCCTACGAGAAACTGGAAGCCCGCGATAACAGCGACCATGACAATGATGAGCGTCGAGGAATAGGCAATCGCTACCCCGTATTCTCCGTTCTCGACGAGACCGACGATATAGGATGTGGCCATGTTGTACTGGGCACTGACGAGGAAGACGACGGCGCTGATCGAGGTAATGGCGCGCACGAACGAATAGACGAGTGCGGCCGTAATCGCAGGCCGCAGTAGCGGCAGGATAACTTTGCGGATCGTGCGGAAACTATCAGCGCGCAGTGTCAGCGACGCCTCGTCGAGACTCTTGTCGAGTTGGCTCATCGCCGCGACGCCACCGCGCACGCCGACCGGCATGTTTCTGAAGACGAAGCAGGCGATGAGGATGACGGCGGTGCCGGTCATTTCCAACGGCGGCAGGTTGAAGGCCATGATGTAGCTAATCCCGATGACGGTTCCCGGGATTGCAAAACTCATCATCAGCGCGAATTCGAAGAGATTGCGACCTGCGAATTTCTGCCGGACGATCAGATAGGCCGTCAGCAGGCCGACAGCAGCCGTCAGCGGGGCTGAGATCAGCGCGATCTCCATCGTCGTCCAGAACGAATTCCAGGCCACGCCTGTCCACGCCAGGCCGCCGTCATCGCGGAACCCGATCGAGAAGGCGCGAATGTAGTGTTCTGTTGTCAGCGTGTTGTCGAGACCCCAGGTGCGCACGAAGCCACCGAACAGGATCATCGCATAGACGATGATGGTGAAGATCATCCAGGGAATGACGACGGCATGCACAGCGATCGACACGCCTCGTGGCAACGCGATATGTTGTCCGGAATCGCCTTTGCCCGTTACCGTCGCGAAATTCTTGCCTGCCAGCCAGAAGCGCTGCGCCAGGAAGGCCGAGAGGGTGAAGCAGAGCAGGATCATCGCGAGCACGGCGGCGCGCGACGGATCATTCTGAGAGCCGACCACGGCAAAGAAGATCTCCGTCGACAGCACGCCGTGGCTCCCGCCGAGGACAAGCGGATTGCCGAAATCGGCCATGCTCTCGATGAAGCCGATCAGGAAGGCATTGGCAAGGCCGGGCTTCATCAGTGGCAGCGACACGCGCCAGAAGGTGCGCCAGCGATCGGCGCGCAGCGTCTGCGACGCCTCTTCCATCGAGGGACTGACGCCTTCCACCACTCCGATCAGCACCAGAAAGGAGATAGGAGTGAACGAGAGCACTTGCGCAATCCAGATGCCGGTCAGGCCATAGAGCCAGCGGCCGGGTTCGACACCGAGCAGTGTGGAGACCAATTGCGTCGCAACGCCGGAGCGGCCAAAGAGCAGCGTCAATGCCAGGCCGACGACGAAGGGAGGCGTGATGATCGGCAGGATCGTCAGGAGTCGCAGGCCCTTCTTGAAGGGAAAGCGGGTACGGGTGGCGACAAGCGCAAAGCACAGACCGAGCGTCGTTGAACCCGCGGCCGTCATGATCGCCAGCCAGAGCGTGCGCCATGCAACGCCGCACCGTTCGCCGCCCACCACACAGCCGAGGCTCCAGACCGAGGAATCCTGAATGTTGGTGATGAACCCATCAGGATTGAAGGACCCGTCGAAATCCTGAAACGCACCGACGAACATGCTGCCTATGGGGTAAAAGACGAAAACGGTGACGAGAAAGACGAGCATAGCGATGGCGGAGACGACGAAGGCATCGCCCTTCATGACGCCACGTTCGGCGAGCCCGAAGGAAAACATCAAGACGAAGACGATGCCGGTGATGACGGCGCCAGCACCCATCGAGGGCTGGCCGTCGGCAAGCGTGCCGAACAGCGTTTCGCTGATCGTCCAGCTCCAGCCGGAAAAGCCGATTGCTAGCCCTTGCAGCGCGAGAAAGACAAGACCGAGCCCACCTGCCCAGGAAAGCAATCCTCCCCGCTGCACCGGGTTCGAAACGAAGCGCGCGAGGCCGCCAAGCAGCACGAAAAAGCCGGCGATCGCGAGCCACCATCGGCCATGCGAGACGATCTGCAGGATAGCGGGCGCCGTGGCGGGATTGCTCGGAAAGTCAGACAGCCAGGCAAGGCCGAAGAAGCCGCCCTCGATCCGGTACCACGGCAGCAGGACGGTGGCGCCAATGGCAGAGGCGAGGGCGATATCCATTCGGCGATTGTAGGTCATCGGGTCGTTCCGGCTTAAGCAGCAATATGCATCTGGCCGGCACTTTGCGCGGCCGGCCATTGGGGTCGGATCGAGGTCAGTTGGCTTTCGCGCCGATTTCCTTGTCCCAGCGTGACAGCAGTGCCTTGCGCCTGTCGGGATCACCATAGGTCTTGAAGTCGTAGTCGATCAGCTTGATATCCTCGAATTTCGGTGATTCCTTCGGAACCTCGGCCGACTTGTTGGACGGCAGCTGGAAGGACTTGGCATCCTTCATGTGCGACTGCACTTCGGCTGTCAGGGCCCAGTCGTACCACTTCTTGGCATTGTCGAGGTTCTTGGCGCCCTTGATGATCGACATGGAGCCGATCTCGTATCCGGTTCCCTCGCAGGGGGCGACTGACTTGACCGGGAAGCCTTCCACCGTCTGCGCCACAGCGTCATGCATGAAGACGATGCCGATCGTTGCTTCTCCGCGGGCAGCGGCCTTCACCGGCGCCGACCCCGACTTGGTATATTGCGAGATATTGGCGTTGAGCTTGCCGAGATAGTCGAAAGCTTTGTCTTCGCCCATGATCTGCACGAGCGTCGCAAGCGCCGTATAGGCGGTGCCCGACGAGTTCGGATTGGCGATCTGGATCTCGCCCTTGTAGGATGGATCGAGGAGGTCGGCCCAGCACTTCGGCTCCTTCAGGCCCTTCTTGGCCAACAGATCAGTGTTGTAGCCCCAGCCGAGTGCACCGGCATAAACGCCGACCGTGCGGAAATTGGCACTCTCCGCCTGTTTCTTTGCCCAGTCGTTAAGTTGGTCGAGCATCGGTGATTTGTATTCCTGCGTCAGGCCTTCGCTGGCCGCCTGCAGATGCGGGTCGCCGGTCCCAGCCCACCAGATATCAGTTTTCGGGTTGCGCGCCTCGGCGCGAACTTTTGCGTAGGTCTCGCCCGATGACAGGCGAACCATGTTCACCTTGATATCCGTCTGCTTCTCGAAACTGTCCTTCATCATCTCGCAGATGACAACATCTGCCGAGCAGATGAGATTGAGATCACCGGCAGCGTGCGCCGAATGGGCAACAAGGGAGACACTTGCCACAAGTGCCGCGGCAATAACATTGGCTGAACGCATTCTATCCTCCTCGATTATTTTGGCGCCTCCACGCCATCCGCTTTTGCAAGCGTGTGCAAAGCGTGCATTAGCTGAGAGATCCTGTCAATCGGCCTTGTCATAAAAGTGTCATACTGGGCGTCCGGCTGTGCACTTGCACACATTTGCAAATTTGTGCAGAGTCGGCCCAAAGGGAGCTACTGGTGGTCACGAAGGATTTTGTCAGCGCACAGGAAGTCGCGGAAAAAGCGGGTGTCTCCCGCTCGGCGGTATCGCGTGCCTTCACTCCGGGTGCCAGTGTATCGGCCGAAACGCGCAGGCGCGTAATGGATGCAGCCGAGGCGCTTGGCTACCACGTCAATCACCTGGCCCGCGGGCTCATGACAAACGAAAGCGGGATCGTCTGCCTCATCGTGTCGGAGCTTGGAACACCTTTTCGCTCGTCATTGATCCAGGCAGTTACACAGCAGCTCCAGAACTGCGGAAAGATTGCCATGCTGGTCAACACGGATCGGTCCGACGGCAGCGTGGATCGGGCACTAAGGCAGGCAATTCACTATCGGGCAGATGCGTCGATCATCCTGTCGGGACTGCCTGACAAATCCATCACCCAGCTCTGCCTGAAGAATGGCCAGCGGCTGGTTCTTATCAACCGCGACGACGACCAGCCAGGCCCGCTGCGTATCAATCTCGATGACAAAGAGGCCGCTGGGCGCATTCTTACCGCCTTTCTGCGAGCGGGTTGCCGTCAGCTTGCATTCGCCAATTCCGAGGCCGGCACGCCGAGCCTGATGGCACGAGAGCGCGGTTTCGTCGCTGCTGCCTCAGCCCTTGGCATGGAGGTCGCTGTCGAGCGTTACGGCTCGACGGGATATGAGGCGGGTAAGGTGGTCGCCCAAAGACTGCTGACCCGCAAGGAGCGGCCGGATGCGATCTTTTGCGCCAACGATCTGCTTGCCTGCGGTGTCATGGATGCCGCTCGCCATCAGTTCAAGATGTCCGTTCCCGATCAGCTTTGCGTCGCAGGCTTTGACAATATCGAGCAGGCGTCGTGGTCTTCCTACGAGTTGACGACCTTCGCGCAACCGGTTGAAGCAGTAGCGCGTGAGGCGGTCGCCTTCCTGGCTGCGCCCGCCGCTGCGGTCGATATGGACAAGGTTCGTACACTGAAACTCCATGCCGAGTTGGTCTGGCGGAGCTCGATCCGCGGCGGGTAACGCGCGAACCACCAGACCTTCGCGCCAAAGAGCTGAGAGGCTCAGCAATCAGCTTAGGATATAGATGACGAACGACGAGAAGCCGAAGAAAGACAAGGCCGCAGGATTGTTGCGCCAGCTGGCGCTCGTTCCCGAAACTTTGTTCAAGGGCGCTTTCATGCAGCAATATGGAGCTGTCTGCTTTCGCTACGTCGGGAACGAGGATCAAATCGAGATTTTGCTGATTACCTCGCGTGACAGCCACCGTTGGGTCATCCCAAAGGGTTGGCCGATCAAGAAAAAGAAACCCTTTGAAACGGCTGCAATCGAAGCCTTTGAGGAGGCTGGTGTCGAGGGGCGCGTGCGCAAGAAACCGATTGGACGGTATACCTATCTGAAGGAACTGCAGCCGGAGGCCGTATCTCCCTGCATCGTCGAGCTGTTCCAGATCGAAGTGGAAGGCCTGGCGGACGATTTCAAGGAGTGCGGCCAGCGGGTTCTCGCCTGGGTTCCCCCTGAGGAGGCTGCCCGTCGTGTGCGCGAGCTTGAGCTCAAATCGCTGCTCGTATCCTTTCGACCAAAGCGGTCGAAAACAGTGATAAAAATCGGCAGCTAGGAGGCAGATGTGTCCGCGCTGCAAGATACAATTTGCCTGTATGAGGCGCAGGCCGACGCCCGGCAAGCTCTTGCGGTCACGCAGAGCTGGGGTTCATCCATCTGCCCCCGTAAACCAGCCTTGCCATCAACAGGGAGCGCACGCTTTTGCACCCATCTTCTATCGACGACCCCCCCAAGCACGACCCGCAACCGGATATCGTTACTGTCGATTCAACCGAGGTTTATGCCAATCGATGGATGACCGTGCGCGAGGATAAGATCCGGCGCCGTGACGGAACCCCCGGCCTCTACGGTTATGTCGACAAGCCCGACTTCGTGATGATCCTGCCGTACGACGGAGGCCTCGTTCACCTCGTGCAACAGTTTCGATATCCGATCAGGTCGCGCCAATGGGAATTTCCGCAGGGGAGTTGGGATAACAAGCCGGATGAGGATACCGAAGAGCTTGCCCGCGGCGAGTTAAAGGAGGAGACGGGATTGACTGCAGCATCACTGGTCAGGATCGGCACCATCTATCCGCTCTATGGAACAGTGACTCAGAGATG